>CP146203.1:1925204-2246072 GCA_039995105.1 Jonesiaceae bacterium BS-20 | reverse complement strand
CCACCGAGGAGATTGTGCCCGGCGACATCGCTGATGATGCAACTGACTACAACGTTTGGCACGAGGGCTATAACAACGTAGATGCTCCTGCCGCTGAGGCTTTCGGTGAAGATGGCCTGATGCTCAACGGTCAGACTCAGCTCCTAAAGGGAGCATCCGAGGGGCTGGATGGCGAATCGATCTTCACCGTTGCAGATTCAATTGATGCAGACGTAACCGGTGACGCGTGGTACCAAATTCCAGTACGTTTTGGTACCGGATTTACAACACTCCGCCAGGAGGTTAACGGCACTTCAGATAAGTGGATCTCATCGAAGGCATTTGGACCAATTGCCGCAGGTAGCGAATACACTTTGTTCGAGTTGAACGCAGCCATGTCAAAGGTTGCCCAAGAAACTTCTGTAGACAAGAAGGGCGTTGAGGTGATTGGATACGGGATCCTCGTAGACACAAACGCCCAAGCAACCATCGCGAGTTTCAGTGCACTGAACACTACCTACAACTTCGTTGCAGCATCTTCGACGCCAACGCCTGAATGGGCAGCAGATTTCGTCAAGAATGGTACTCCTGTTGTTGGTAACACGTTATCGGTTGACGTGCCAAACCTGCCAGAAGGAGCAACAGTTGAGACCATTTGGTACTTGACAGAGGTAGATACTATCGAGGGCCTTGAATCTGAACAAGGTGCCATATTTGGCGATGATCCCGCAGATACTTATGTACCTACCGTTGATGACCTGGGCCTTTACGTATACGCAGCCGTGGCGGTGTTTGATGAGAACGGCGATTTCCTTGACAGTGAAATTCTAGAGTTCGGCCAGGTTACATCCCTATTCGAGGGTACAGGTGTGGTGATTGAAGGTACACCAACAGTTGGCCAAACTTTAACTGCAAAGGCTACTTGGAGTGAGACCCCAGATCTAGTTGAGTATGTCTGGTTTGCGGACGAGGACATCATTGATGATGCAGAGGGTGCTTCTCTCCTGCTGACTGCCGACCTAGTTGGCAAGAAGATCTCGGTACTTTCGTACGGTGAAAAAGAAGGCGTGGGGGCTGACTTCCAGCTCTCAGACGAAACTGCTCCAGTCGCTGCTCTCGTAGGGGACAAGACTGACAAGGATGAGACCACAACGACGAATAAGAACCCCACCGGTGAGCACCCTGTAACGGGTACCTCGCTCGTAGGCGCGCTGGCAGCGATCAGTGGTCTCCTGCTCGCTGGTGCTGGAACGTTCTTCCTGCGCCGTCGCATTGCATCACAGAACTGAACCTTCTGGTTCTAGGTAAGTACGCTCAGATTCATATCTGAGCAGTACAAAAGGTGGCCCAAACAATTTGTTTGGGCCACCTTTGCTGTTTATCGCACCTTGATTGGGCGCATCTTGGAGGTTAGCTGGTCTGCAGGCCGTTGAGAGGCCGCAGACCACCGAACCACAGAGCTACAGGGTTTGTCTGCGCCTGTGGGCAATCAGTGCGGTACCTACAGCCAGCACCAGGAACGCCATCAATCCAGCCGTGAAACCAGCGAAACCGGTCTTTGGTAACTGGTCAGAGTCGGAATCGCTTTGCCCCGGCGTGATGCCATCGCTCTTGCCGTTGCCGTCTCCGTTACCGTTGCCGTCTCCGTTACCGTTGCCGTCACCGTTGCCGTCTCCGTCTCCGTCTCCGTCTCCGTCTCCGTTACCGTTTCCTGAGCCGTTTCCTGGACCATCACCGTCGCCGTCACCGTCGCCGTCGCCGTCGCCGTCACCGTCGCCGTCACCGTCGCCGTCACCGTCGCCGTCACCGTCGCCGTCACCGTCACCGTCGCCGTCACCGTTTCCTGGACCGTCGCCGTCACCGTCGCCGTCACCGTCGCCGTCACCGTCACCGTCACCGTCTTCGCTGTCATCAGCAACGATGGTTACGGAGTAGTCTCGGTAGGTAGTCCAATCCTCCGCGTAGGAGCGGATTGTCAGGGATACCTCGGAGTCGTTGAGCTTGACTACGCGAGCGGTAGTGTCATCGATGAGTATTTCCGTGCCATCGTTGCCTAGGATCTTGATCAGGCCGGCTTGTTCTGCTGGGACCGCTAGGAATGAAGTTTCGGTTGCGGTGGTCGAGACTTTGAGAGTGTATTCGGTGGTGTCGCTGGCAAACTCTGGGGACAGGGAACCGGAGGTGAAACTCAGGTCTTGGAGCCCGGGGTTGCTGTCGTAAACCACACTATTCATGTCTTGACCGGTAACCGCCAAACCAAAGATGCCGCCGGCCCAACGATCAGCCACAAACTTGACCGTGATCACGGGATTACCATCGGAATCCGTCTTGGTATTACCCTTCAGGAACTTGTCGTAGTCAATGAGTGACACGGCATCGAAGAAGTTGTCGCCGTGGCCCGCAGGGATACTTTCATTGAGGAAGAGTTGGTCGTTGATGTAGATCTTGAAGGTGCGACCGGCATCGGCCCCAAAGTAGGTCCGGCTGAGGTAGTTTTTGGCGTCTACGGCGTTGTTGTACTTGAGGTCGTAGCTGAACCAGCCGCCATTTTCAGCGTGCCGGAATCCGCGGCCCTGCCATACTCCAATGCTCGTGTTGCCGCTGGTTTGCAGGTTCTTGGACTTCTCAATGTTGTTGTTATCAAACTGATTGAGGAAGTCGTAGGAGTACTTTTCGGCACGCTCGCGTGCTTTCCTGTCTGCGATTACCTTTTGAGCTTCCATGGAATCAGGTTCACTCAGTGTGAAGTAGATTCCGTACCGGGAGTCCTTCAACGAATACCAAGGTTCAAACCGGAGATCGGCTGCTGCTTGGTCAACGTTTTTCAAACCAAATTGGAGCTTGCCCGTAGGAGTGTTTGGCAACCGTACGAGGTTCTCGGTGATTGCGTTCGCCCACTCGGAGGCATCCTCGTTGGTAGGGATGATCTGCTTAGTCACCGTGCCGTCGTAGTTTGGCATTTTGACCATGACGCCAGCATCGTATGTGGTCATTGGAACGTTGCTATCCAGCGGGGCAGCTAAGACGATCGGACCATAGGCAAAGGCCATGTAGTTTGGGTTGTCCGCGGTGGCTTGAACTCGGACTTCCATGGGAATGGTGTAGATGACCTTGTCTCCGGCATTGACCGGAACTGGGATGAAGCCACCTGTGTCCGACGTGCTGATTGCCGTTCCGTTGACGGTAACTGTTACCTGACCTGCAGCCCAGTCCGGTTTACGGAGTTTAAGCGTCAGGTCTTTCGCCTCACCGGTGACGGTGAAGGTTGTGGAGTTGCCGTCTGGGATGGTGGATTCTTGTTTAACCGTGGTCTGTTGACCGGCTACTTTAAGCGTCGAACTGTAGAACATATTGACGTAAACGTCAGTTCCGCTGCCGCGTTGGTCCAGGAAGTAAATGGAGTCACCAAGTTTGGAAATGGATTCCAGTCCGGTTCCGGTGCAGCACCAGAACTCGGGGCTTGAATCCGAGCCAAAGACCTTGAAGTACCCGGCATCCATCGGTTGGAAATAGGTGGTCGTTCCGTTGTCGGTATCAATCGATGCCATGGTTTGGTTGGTGTAGGCCAACTCGTAATAGTCCGCGTACTTGACGTCAAGGTTGGTCCGGAACAGTTCTCGGGTCAACTTCAACATGTTATACACGTTGCAGCTTTCATCCGTTGAGTTATTGCCGTACCCGCTAGTTGGACTGTTGGTTGCGGCATCCTTCCACAGTTCTCCGGGGGAGTGGAAGTGCTCTGATTGGCTATTTCCACCGTTGATATAGGTGTGGTCATCAATAACCATTTGCCAGAATTCCTCGGCTGCCTTCTTATACATGGGCAACTCGGCCTGTTCCTGGGGCGTGAGGCGGTTGAAGAGTTCTTGATCCTGCGTCAATACGGTGTAGCGGGCCAGCGCGCCTGAGAGTTTGGGGATGGTGGTGTTGGCGTGCTTTCCGGCTAATACGTTCTTTCCGTTGGCAAGATCGCGGATCAGCGAAGTCTCATCGAACATCTCCGCTACGTCCTTGATGCTGTCGTCCTTAGTGAGCGCATACAGGTCGTACAGGGCTTCATTCATTCCGCCGTACTCGGTCCTTAGCATCTGTTCCTTGTTCACATTCCCAACAAGTCGGTTTGCAAGGTAGGACCCCAGCTGGTGGGCGATCTCTAATGCGCGGTCACCACCCTCGGCAGCGGGTACGGTCTGGGCTATCTCGACTAGGCCGGCCAAAACCTTGTGCAGGTTGTAGTAGGAAACGATCAGCACGTCACCGCTGCGACGGGTGTCATTGGCGGGTAGCCCGTCAATTCTGCCGCCATTACCGTCCTGTTGCAGGAATGCTTCTGGGAACGCGGAGATGTATCCGGCAGCATCTGGGAATCTGGCGCTCCAAGTGTCCTGGGAGATTTCCAGCCCGGTCAGCACTTCATCCATCCGGTTCGCAAGTTCATTGAGCTCTTGAGGGTCGGATGTGTAGGCGTACTGCTGCGCAAGCGCAGACATGTAGTGGCCAAACATGTGGCCGCGGAAGTTCCAGCCGTTAGGATCTTCCCAACTATTTGCATAGGGGGAGTTACCTGAGGGTTGAGTGACTCCTGCAACGTCATAGAAGTTGTAGAGGAACTTTTGTGGTTCCAAATTCAGTAGATACTCTAGGCCGCTGGTTTGTGCAGCAACGAGGAAGGGATCGTCTAGGGCGACTGCGGAAATTCCGGTCTCGGAGATGAGCGCCGGAACGTCTGGTGAGAGCAAAGCCGGAACAGTAGCAAGATATTGCCGTGTCCCGGTTTCTGAACCTAGGGTTGCGGTTGCGGTGAGCGTGACCTGTCCGTCGGAGTTGCCAGACTCAGGCTGAATTACCGTCATGGTTCCGTCACCATTGAGTTTGATCAAGTCAGGATCCGAGGTTGTCCAAGTGATGACCGAACCATTGGGTCCTACAACTACGAGCGGTGCGGTTCCGCTATATAAAGTCTTTTCGAGCGAAATTGCGTCAAGATCGGCTTCAATAACCTTCTGGTTCTCGGTTTCTCCACCTGCCTCGTTGAAGAGAACACGAACCTGGTCAGGGGTGATGGCAGCGCTGAAGACTTCGAGTTCATCGATCGCCGCGTTGAGGGAATTCCCCTTGTATGAGGGACCGTTCCATCCCAGCCCCTTGAGCACATCAGACTGCCCGATTGCTCCGACAGAACCTGCTTCCCGGCCGGTCGCGGTTTCCCCGATCTTGATGCCATTTTGGTAGAAGGAAGTCATGCGAAGCGCAGCGTCGTAGGTGACGGTGATGTGTGTCCACTGCCCGGCGGGTAGCAGGTCTGCCCGCGGCTTAGTTACATAGAACTCGCCGGTGACTCCGGCCGCATCGGTCACGGAGAACACGAGGGAGTTCTCATCTTGGGAAGCGAGGTACCAACCCGCCCCGTTCCACTCTCCCTTGTGCCAAGCAATGACCTGCTCGCCGGCCATTGGCTTATTTGGGTTGAGCCAGAACGAAAGCGAGAGATTCTGCGGCTGTAGTTTGGCACTGGTGCCAAGTTCAACGTGCTGAGCGCCGGTTAGAGATAATGCCTGGCCAACCTGGCCGGCAACAAACGTGGCCCCGTTACCAGCGATCGTTCCGTCGAATTTATTGGGGCCGGCATCGGAAAGCTCAGTGCTATTGGGAGCAGCTCCCAATGTCCCATCAAATGACAGATCGAGCACGCGCACCTGGTCTAAATTAGGTCCGTCCGCGCTGGCGTAGGCGGGCATGGCTACAAAAGCTGTCCCAACCGTCATTGAAAGGGCCGCAATGGCCGAGCAGGTTCTCTTCCAGAAACTGCTTTTCATAGTTCCTCATTCCTGATCCGCTGGCATGACACCGCGAGACCATAAAGGTATGGGGGCTTAACAGAGAACCGGACGGGAAGTACGACAACTTTGCCGTGTACTTCCTCGTATCATTCAAAGCAAAACCCAAATATTGGGCAACATCGCCCTGATTGTTCACGGTAACAATTCTCCTGTTGCTGGTCAAGTGCGTGTTTGAAAATGGAGAGACAGCCAAAACCAGATGCGTACAAGGGTGGGAAGGGCTAAAAGAAGGGTCCCGATTGCAAGTACGTGCGGGTTGATAGGGTGGCCATAGACCCATGCCACGTAAAATACAGGCGTATGCCACAAGCGGATAGCGTCAAGCGCATCCGCCAAAGCCTTTAGAATGGAACCATGTCCACTTTTTCCCGTGATGAGGTCGCGCGCGTAGCCAACATGGCTCGCATTGAACTGCGACCCGAAGAGCTTGACCGCCTAGCGGGCGAACTTGACGTTATTGTGAACGCGGTTGCGCAGATTACTGAAATTGCAACCTCCGACGTTCCGGCGACAAGTCACCCGATCCCACTGACGAATGTATTCCGTGATGACGTTCCGGAAGCGCCCCTGAACCGTGAAGAGTTCTTGGCAGGTGCACCGGCAAGCGAAGACGGTAAGTTCCTCGTTCCACAGATCCTCGGGGAGGAGTGAGCATGACCGAGATTATTAAACTTTCTGCTGCCCAAATTGCGGCAAAGCTGCAAGCGGGGGAGCTTACCTCGGTTGAGGTAACCCAGGCGTATTTGGACCGCATTGCTGCGGTCGAGGACATTATCAATTCCTTTATCACCGTGACCGCTGATGATGCGTTGGCGACCGCCACTGACGTAGATGCTCGCCGCGCTGCCGGCGAGGAGATGCACCCACTGGCTGGAGTGCCAATCGCACTCAAGGACATCGTGGTGACCAAGGGTGTCCAAACCACGGTTGGCTCCAACATGCTTAAAGGTTGGATCCCGCCATACGACGCCACGATCGTTGAGAAGATTAAGGCTGCGGGGCTGCCAATCCTTGGCAAGACCAACATGGACGAGTTTGCCATGGGCTCGTCAACCGAGACATCAGCATTTGGTGTCTCCCGCAACCCATGGAACACCGAGATGATCCCCGGTGGTTCTGGTGGTGGCTCAGCCGCAGCTTTGGCCGCGTTTGAAGCTCCTTTGGCGATCGGTACTGACACCGGTGGCTCCATCCGCCAGCCAGGTGCCGTAACCGGAACGGTTGGCGTTAAGCCCACGTACGGTTCGATTTCACGCTACGGCCTCGTTGCCATGGCTTCTTCACTCGACCAGGCCGGTCCGGTTACCCGTACCGTGCTGGACTCTGCACTATTGCACGAGCTCATTGGTGGGCATGACCCACGCGACGCCACGTCGTTGCCAGAGGCTGCCGAGGGCTACGTTGCCGCCGCTCAAGAAGGCGCCAAGGGCGACCTCAAGGGCGTACGCGTTGGTGTGGTCAAGGAACTGACCGGTGAAGGTTACGCTCCCGCTGTTCAGGCTCGCTTTGACGAGTCGGTTGAGTTGCTGCGTGAGGCTGGCGCTGAGATCGTTGAGGTTTCTTGCCCCAACTTCAAGCACGCGTTTGCCGCGTACTACCTGTTGATGCCAGCTGAGGCCTCCTCTAACCTGGCCAAGTTTGACGGCATGCGTTTTGGGAACCAGGTTGAGCCCGCCGAGGGTCCAGTCACCGCTGAGCGCGTGATGGCTGCGACCCGCGGCGCAGGCTTTGGTGACGAGGTCAAGCGCCGGATCATCATTGGTACTTACGCGTTGTCTTCAGGATTTTACGATGCCTACTACGGCTCGGCGCAAAAGGTACGTACGCTGATTCAGCGTGACTTTGAAGCCGCGTTTGAGCAGGTTGACGTGTTGGTTTCCCCAACCACGCCAACCACCGCGTTCAAGTTCGGCACCAACGCCAATGACCCATTGGCCATGTACCTCAACGACGTTGCAACGATTCCAGCAAACCTTGCCGGAGTTCCAGCGATTTCCCTGCCAAACGGTCTGTCAGAAGAAGGCCTGCCGATTGGTTTCCAAATTCTCGCGCCAATCCGTGAAGATGCTCGCATGTACCGTATTGGTGCGGCTCTCGAGGCTGCGCTCGAGCAGAAGTGGGGCGGCCCATTGCTCGCCCAGGCACCAGAATTGGAGAGCAAGTAATGAGCATCTCAGAGGTAGACCTCGTTGACTACGATGAGGCCGTAAAAGAGTTTGACCCCGTAATTGGTCTTGAGGTGCACGTTGAACTCGGGACCAAAACCAAGATGTTCTGTGCCGCCGAGGTTGAGTTCGGTGGTGACGCCAACACGCAGGTGACCCCGGTTTCCCTTGGTCTGCCGGGTGCATTGCCTGCTCTGAACGGTAAGGCCGTTGAGTTTGCCATTAAGATTGGTTTGGCACTCAACTGCGAAATTGCAGAGTACTCGCGGTTTGCGCGGAAGCACTACTTCTACCCTGACGTGCCTAAGAACTTCCAGACCTCACAGTCGGATGAGCCTATCTGCTACGACGGTTACCTGGACGTTGAATTGGACGACGGCTCAATCTTCCGCGTAGAGATCGAACGCGCGCACATGGAAGAAGACGCCGGAAAGAACACCCACGTTGGTGGATCAGCCGGTCGTATTCACGGGGCCGACTACTCGCTCATTGACTACAACCGCGCGGGTATTCCGTTGGTGGAAATTGTCACCCGCCCCATCACCGGAGCGGGCGAGCGTGCCCCAGAGATTGCTAGCGCATATGTGCGGGCGCTGCGGGATATCTTCCGTGCGCTCGACGTTTCCGAGGCTCGCATGGAGCGCGGTAACGTGCGTGCGGACGTCAACCTGTCCTTGCGTGCTAACCCGGATGCGCCGCTAGGGACACGTACCGAGACCAAGAACGTCAACTCCTTCCGTTCGATTGAACGCGCCGTGCGCTATGAAGTCGAGCGTCAGGCTGCTGTTCTACGGGCCGGTGACAAGGTCATCCAGGAGACCCGCCACTGGCACGAGGACACCTCGACCACTACGTCAGGCCGTGAGAAGTCCGACGCTGAGGACTACCGCTACTTCCCGGAGCCAGACTTGGTTCCGGTTGCACCAAGCCGTCAGTGGGTTGAAGAGATCCGGGCGACTTTGCCAGAGATGCCAGCGGTTAAGCGCCGGCGCCTCATTGGTGAGTGGAACGTAACGGACGTTGAGATGCGTGACGTCATCAACGCCGGTGCCCTTGAACTCATTGAGGAAACGGTAGCCGCGGGAACCACGCCGGCTGCTGCTCGCAAGTGGTGGATGGGTGAACTTGCCCGCACCGCCAAGGAGCAAGAGGTTGACCTGTCCGCCCTAGCGGTTACGCCGCAGATCATTGGTGAGCTTCAGGGTCTCATTGATGCCAAGCGCATCAACGACAAGATCGCCCGCACCGTTCTTGAGGCGGTGCTTGCTGGTGAGGGAACCCCCGAGCAGATTGTCGTTGACAAGGGTCTGGAGATTGTCTCCGATGACGGCCCTCTGCTTGCGGCGATTGACGCTACCTTGGCTGCTCAGCCTGACATTGTGGACAAGATCAAGTCCGGCAACATGGGACCGATCGGTGCCATCATCGGTGCGGTCATGAAGGCAACCAAGGGGCAAGCAGACGCTGGCCGCGTGCGTGAACTCGTCATGGAACGAATCAAGTAATGACTCTTCAAAGAGTTCTTACCGGAGAGCTTGTTCAGCTTCGACCACTCGAGCCGCGCGACGCGGACCGCTTGTTCGAGGTCGTTCAGGATCCTGAGACTAGGCGTTTGACAGGGGAAACCCAGACGTTCACCAAGAACGACATCAATGAGTGGATCTCCCGGGTTTCCGGGGCCAAGGATCGCTTCAACTTCGCGATGAGTTCGCTCATGACCGACGCTGATGGGGTAGTCGATGACTCCCTTATTGGTGAGGTTGTTTTGAGTGAATACAACCAGGTTCTGGGGAGCGCAACGGTTGATCTACAGTCGTTGGCTACCTTCCGGGGCCGGGGATACGGGCGTGAAGCGATGTCACTCGTGATGAAGTTTGCGTTCACTCCTGCGCCTCAAGGCCTTGGGCTTCACCGGTTAGAGCTCAACGTCTTGTCCATTAATCCACGTGCCAAAATGCTGTATGAATCCCTTGGATTTATTCAAGAGGGAGTCTTACGGGACGCGGCCGTGGATGGTGACGACTACTGTGACGTCATTGTCATGAGCATCTTGAAAGACGAGTATCAAGAGCAGTAAGTTACTGCCTTGACCACGGATTGAGTAACCTCAGGTCGTCACCATCGCGCATGGGGCCAAATGGCGGGCGCGATAATAAAGGGCCTCGACGTTACTCAGAGCGGCGGTAGCCTCACTAGTTTTTATTCGGTGAGGCTACCGCCGTTTTGTGTTCCCAGATAAATCACGCTTGGGGTTTACACTAAGGAACATGACTGCCAGTGAAGACATTGATGTAAGTGGTAGTGCTCGCCCCGATATCAAGCCACGTAGCCGCACGGTTACGGACGGTATTGAGGCCACGGCTTCGCGCGGTATGCTGCGGGCCGTTGGCATGGGTGACGAGGACTTTGCTAAACCCCAGATCGGTGTGGCTTCCTCTTGGAATGAGATCACGCCGTGCAACCTTTCACTTCAGCGCCTTGCGCAATCGGTGAAACAGGGGGTTCATGCCGCGGGTGGGTATCCACTCGAATTCGGTACAATTTCGGTTTCTGACGGTATTTCCATGGGGCACGAGGGCATGCACTTCTCTCTCGTTTCACGCGATATTATTGCGGATTCGGTTGAAGTGGTGATGCAGGCGGAACGCCTGGACGGTTCTGTCCTGTTGGCTGGTTGCGACAAGTCGCTTCCGGGAATGTTGATGGCCGCAGCAAGGTTAGACCTTGCCGCGGTCTTTTTGTATGCGGGCTCCATCATGCCGGGTTGGGTCAAACTTGAAGATGGCACCGAAAAGGACGTCACCCTGATTGACGCCTTCGAGGCCGTTGGTGCCTGCTCGCGTGGACTCATGAGCCGGGAAGACCTGGATCGCATTGAACGTGCGATCTGCCCGGGTGAAGGTGCGTGCGGTGGTATGTACACCGCCAACACCATGGCATCGGTAGCCGAGGCAATTGGTATGTCCTTGCCGGGTTCGGCAGCCCCACCGGCCGTGGACCGCCGCCGAGATTCCTTTGCGCACCGCTCGGGAGAAGCGGTCATTGGCATGTTGGAAAAGGGCATCACGGCCCGCGACATCATGACCAAGGAAGCATTTGAGAACGCAATCGCGGTGGTCATGGCGTTCGGTGGATCTACCAACGCCGTGCTGCACCTGCTGGCTATTGCAAACGAGGCAGAGGTTGATCTAACGCTGCACGACTTTGAGCGCGTGGCAGCAAAGGTACCTCACTTGGGCGACCTCAAGCCGTTTGGGCGGTACGTCATGAACGACGTGGACCGCATCGGTGGGGTGCCGGTAGTGATGAAGGCGCTTCTCGATGCCGGACTCCTGCACGGTGACTGTCTTACGGTTACCGGCAAGACGGTTGCCGAGAACCTCGCTGATATTGCGCCGCCGGACCCGGACGGCAAAATCTTGCGAGCGATGAACGAGCCGATCCACAAGACCGGCGGCATCACGATTCTGCACGGTTCGCTGGCGCCAGACGGTGCGGTAGTGAAATCTGCCGGGTTCGATGACGATGTCTTTGTTGGGACCGCGCGCGTGTTTGAACGTGAACGGGCGGCCCTCGACGCTCTTGAGGACGGCACCATCACCGACGGCGACGTTGTAGTCATTCGCTATGAAGGTCCCAAGGGTGGCCCAGGTATGCGCGAGATGCTCGCCATTACCGGTGCAATCAAGGGAGCGGGCTTAGGTAAATCCGTACTGCTGATCACTGATGGGCGCTTCTCCGGGGGCACAACAGGTCTGTGCGTCGGGCACATTGCGCCCGAGGCCGTTGATGGCGGCCCCATCGCGTTTGTTCGGGACGGCGACCAGATCCGTTTGGATGTAGCGCAAGGGTTACTTGAGCTACTCGTTGATGACAACGAGATTGCAGCACGCAAGGTTGGCTGGGAACCCATTCCAGCGAAGTTCACCAAGGGAGTGCTAGGCAAGTACACCAAACTGGTGGGCTCGGCTTCCCAGGGAGCTGTGCTGGGATAAAGTGCGAAAAATACCGGGATGACCAGTGGGAACGCTCGGTGCCGCTTCGCTGCGTGAGACATTTTACGTCCATGCAGCGAAGCGGGCCCGTCTTACACTTTGAGACTGGACGCTCAGTATGTGACAGGAGACTACCCCAAGGCGTAGTCTGCATATGTGCGTAAAACAATTCTCGTCGTCCTTATGAAGCGCGTTGGCTGAAGCTAACCCGTTAGTTTTGTTAACGCGCCTACCTCCCAGTCACCTGACCCGGTGTGGGGGGTTTTTTCATGTCACGGCTCGTGGCCTGAAAAAGAGTGACAGGCACCCTTAGCCCACAAGGCAGCGGGGTGAACGCATTGCCCGCCTGCGGTCTACGCCAATGGCACACGCTTTTCCGACAAGCTCGACCAGCAAGCCCGGTAACTCCAATATTCTTTACTTGAAACAGGAGATCAAATGGTACAGGGAACAACACCTGCCGCTTCGCGGCCGGTCCCAAAGCCTGCTCCCAACCCTGCCGCAGTAGCGCGCACGGGAACTGCTGCGGTACCGCCGCAGCAGTGCACGGGAGCCGAATCAATTGTGCGGTCGCTTGAATCGGTCGGCGTTGACGTAGTCTTTGGTATTCCTGGTGGCGCAATTTTGCCCACCTATGACCCACTGATGGACTCAAAGAAGCTCCGTCACATTCTGGTGCGCCATGAGCAAGGTGGCGGCCACGCCGCCCAGGGCTACGCGCACGCAACCGGACGTGTAGGTGTCACCATGGCCACCTCCGGTCCCGGTGCAACCAACTTGGTAACGCCAATTGCGGACGCCAACATGGACTCGATCCCGCTCGTGGCCATCACCGGTCAGGTGGGAGCGTCACTGATCGGAACCGACGCGTTCCAAGAAGCAGACATCATGGGCATCACCATGCCCATCACCAAACACAACTTCCTCGTCACCGACCCAGACGAGATCCCACGCACCATCGCTGAAGCGTTCCACCTTGCCCAAAGCGGCCGTCCCGGCCCGGTCTTGGTAGACATCGCGAAGTCAGCAATGCAAGCGAACACCACGTTTAGCTGGCCCCAGGAAATCAACCTGCCCGGCTACCACCCGGTGACTAAGCCGCACGCCAAGCAGATCCGTGAGGCCGCAAAGCTGCTTGCCAGTGCGCGCCGTCCGGTCTTGTACGTTGGTGGTGGAGTGATCCGCTCCGGTGCTTCAGAGCAGCTGCGCAAACTGACGGACCTATCCGGTGCCGCAGTTGTGACCACGCTGATGGCTCGCGGCGCACTGCCGGACTCACACCCGCAACACCTGGGTATGCCCGGCATGCACGGAACGGTTCCGGCCGTTGCTGCGCTGCAAAAGGCTGACCTCATTGTTGCTCTGGGTGCGCGCTTTGACGACCGGGTTACCGGAACACTGTCAAGCTTTGCGCCTCACGCACAGATTGTGCACGCGGATATTGACCCCGCAGAGATTGGTAAGAACCGTGCGGTTGACGTGCCAATCGTTGGAGACCTCAAGGAAGTTATCGGAGATCTTATTCCGGTACTCGCCCAGGAACACGAGACCAACGGTAAGCCTGACATTGAGGGTTGGTGGCGCCAGATTGACACGTGGCGTGAGACCTACCCGCTTGGCTACACGGCAACCGATGATGGCCTGCTGGCTCCGCAGCACGTCCTGACCCGTCTGAGCGAAATCTCCGGACCGGACTCCATTTACGTAGCTGGCGTAGGCCAGCACCAGATGTGGGCTGCTCAGTTCATCAAGTACGAGCGCCCAAACACCTGGATTAACTCCGGTGGACTCGGCACCATGGGCTTCTCCATTCCGGCAGCTATGGGTGCCAAGGTGGGGCAGCCTGACCGTACCGTTTGGGCAGTTGACGGCGATGGTTGCTTCCAGATGACCAACCAGGAACTGGCTACCTGCACCATTAACGAGATTCCAATCAAGGTTGCTCTCATTAATAACTCGTCCCTGGGCATGGTCCGTCAATGGCAGACCCTGTTCTACAACGAGCGTTACTCCAACACCGACCTGCACACGGGTCACGGCAGCAGCCGGGTTCCCGACTTTGTTAAGTTGGCCGATGCCTATGGTTGCGTTGGTATTCGTGTGGAGCACAAGTCGGATGTTGACGCCGCAATCAAGCGGGCTGAAGAGATCAATGACCAGCCAGTTGTGATTGACTTCAACGTTTCACGTAACTCCATGGTGTGGCCGATGGTTGCATCAGGAGTTCCAAACGACGACATCCAGTACGCGCGTGGCATCTCGCCCGCGTGGGACCGCGAAGACTGACCGGGAAGGAAACACGAACATGACACGTCACACCCTCTCGGTTCTGGTTGAGAACAAGCCGGGCGTACTGACACGGATTGCGGGGCTTTTTGCCCGCAGGTCCTTTAACATCCACTCTCTTGCGGTTGGACCAACCGAATTTGGAGAGCTTTCCCGCGTGACTATTGTCGTTGATGTCGACAACCTTCCGCTGGAGCAGGTGACCAAGCAACTCAACAAGTTGGTAAACGTCATCAAAATTGTCGAACTCGATCAGTCGGCAGCTGTTCAGCGTGAACTCATGCTGGTCAAGGTGAAAGCGGATGCAGCGAACCGCACGGGCGTACTGGAAGTAGTTAATCTCTTCCGTGCCCACGTGGTTGACGTTGTTCCGGACACCGTAACAATTGAAGCAATCGGTAACCCGGAGAAGTTGAGCGCGCTACTTGCTGCGTTAGAGCCCTACGGTATCCGCGAGATTGTGAAGTCAGGAACCGTTGCGATTGGTCGTGGCTCTAGGTCCATGACTGACCGCGCACTGGACCGTTCAACGCGGTCTAACTGACTTGTTTAGACTTGTAACAACATACAAACACCCGTTCGTATTAATAACATTTTAGGAGACATCCGGTGGCTGAGCTCTTTTATGACGACGATGCAGATCTGTCGATCATTGCCTCCAAGAAGGTTGCGGTAATTGGCTATGGTAGCCAGGGACACGCACACGCACTGAACCTACGTGATTCAGGCGTTGACGTCCGCGTTGGTCTGCGTGCAGGTTCCGCTTCAGCAGCAAAGGCTGAGGCTGAGGGACTGCGCGTAGTTTCCGTTGCTGACGCTGTGAAGGAAGCCGACGTTGTCGTAATCCTGACCCCAGACCAGGTGCAGCGCACGGTTTACGCGCAGGAAATCGCACCAAACCTGAACGAGGGCGCAACCCTGCTCTTCGGTCACGGTTTCAACATCCGTTACGGCTTCATCAAGCCTGAGGCTGACCACGACGTAATCATGGTTGCTCCAAAGGGTCCAGGTCACCTGGTCCGCCGCGAGTACATCGACGGCCGTGGAGTTCCAGTAATCGTTGCTGTTGAGCAGGACGCTTCCGGTTCCGCTTGGGACCTTGCCCTGTCATACGGTAAGGCAATCGGTGGCCTGCGCGCTGCTGGTATCAAGACGTCTTTCACCGAAGAGACTGAGACCGACCTGTTCGGTGAGCAGGCTGTTCTTTGTGGTGGCGCATCACAGCTGGTCATGTACGGCTTCGAGGTTCTGACCGAGGCTGGCTACCAGCCTGAGGTTGCGTACTTCGAGGTTCTGCACGAGCTCAAGCTCATTGTTGACCTCATGTGGGAAGGTGGCATTGCCAAGCAGCGCTGGTCAGTATCTGACACCGCCGAGTTTGGTGACTACGTTTCCGGCCCACGGGTAATCACCCCTGAGGTCAAGGAAAACATGAAGGCTGTTCTTGCTGACATCCAAAATGGTGCGTTTGCTAAGCGCTTCATTGATGACATGGAAGCTGGCGGAGTCGAGTTCAAGGAACTGCGTGCCAAGGGCGAGCAGCACCCAATTGAGGCAACCGGCCGCGAGCTGCGTAAGCTGTTCGCATGGTCGACCAACGAGGACAACACCTCCGACTACGTCGAGGGAAGCGTCGCACGCTGATCGTAGGTATTGGCGCAGCGTAGCAAGCCGGTGCCGTAGAGCAACGGTAGGCGTGAGCCCGAGTAAATAATATTGGGGTTCTGCCCACGCTGATTGACACCTAGGCATTACTTGGCTGGGGTCTGCTGTAACAATTGTTGCAGCGGGCCCCAGTTTTTGTTGTGGTGTTTTGACTGAGTATCGAAATCTGGTGACCAATATATGGTCATCTGGTCCCACGCATTGGACACTCGGGATACCATTACGTCATGACTAAGAACATCGATCTCGCGGTAATCGCTGGTGACGGAATTGGTATTGAGGTAGTCGAGCAGGGACTGGTGGTCCTTGAAGCGGCACTTGCTAAGTCAGGTGTTTCGCTTAAGACGACTAACTATGATCTCGGCGCGAAGCGCTGGCATGAGACGGGCGAGACCCTCACTGATGAGGATCTGGGCGCCATCCGTGGACACGACGCAATCTTGCTGGGTGCCATTGGTGACCCAACGGTTCCATCGGGTGTTCTTGAGCGCGGTCTGCTGCTCAAGCTGCGCTTTAGCCTTGACCACTACGTAAACCTGCGCCCAGGCAAGCTGTACCCGGGCGTCACTTCGCCGTTGGCAAACCCCGGTGACATCGACTTCATCGTGGTCCGTGAAGGCACCGAAGGTCCTTACGTTGGCAACGGCGGGTCAATCCGTACCGGTACGCCAAACGAGGTTGCCAACGAGGTCTCGGTCAACACCGCTTTCGGTGTTGAGCGGGTAGTTCGCGATGCCTTTGCACGCGCCGCTGCTCGCCCACGCAAGCACCTGACCTTGGTTCACAAGCACAACGTGCTGGTACACGCGGGTCACTTGTGGCGCCGCACGGTTGAGGCCGTGAGCGTTGAGTTCCCTGAGGTCACCACTGACTACCTGCACGTCGATGCCGCGGCAATCTTCTTGACTACGAACCCGTCGCGCTTTGACGTCATTGTCACCGACAACCTCTTTGGTGACATCATCACCGACCAGGCCGCCGCCATCACCGGTGGAATTGGTCTAGCGGCATCGGCAAACATCAACCCGGACCGCACCGCGCCTTCCATGTTTGAGCCAGTTCACGGCTCAGCCCCAGACATCGCTGGACAGGGTAAGGCTGACCCAACCGCAACGGTTCTTTCCGTTGCAATGATGTTGGATCACCTTGGTTACACCGAGGAAGCCAAGGCCGTTGAAGCAGCGGTTGCAGCGGACCTCGTTGAGCGGGGTAACACCGTGCGCTCAACCGCTGAGGTAGGCGCAGCGCTTGCAGCGCGCGTTCGCGGCTAACACCATCAAATAGGAGTTGAACTCCTATACTTAAAGCAACAGCTTGCCTGCGCCACCGCCTCAACTTTGGGGTGGTGGCGCATGCTTAGCCAGACTAACGCCATACGAAGGGCATATTTTCATGAGTGACTTGCTATATTCATCAACCATTTCTGTTGACGCCGCCGCATCCAAGTTTGATGTTGTGCGCCGTAGCGATGTCACTGATGTCCAAGTCCGTGAAGACCTGAAAGCCAACCCAAAGTTTGGTGAAGCATTCACCGACCACATGGCGTCCATGCAGTGGTCCACCGAGGACGGTTGGACCAACCGTAATGTACACGCATACGGTCCCATCAGTTTGGATCCATCCGCGGCTGTTCTGCACTACGGCCAGGAAATCTTTGAAGGTCTAAAGGCTTACCGTCACGCAGACGGTTCCGTGTGGACGTTCCGCCCAGAAGAAAACGCTAAGCGTTATGCGCGGTCCGCCCGCCGTCTGGCACTGCCAGAACTCAGCATCGAAGACTTTGTTGGCTCAATTGCCGCCCTTGTGCGCACGGATGTTGAGTGGATCCCAACGGGTGAAGAGGCCAGCCTCTACCTGCGTCCATTCATGATCGCAACCGAGGCATTCTTAGGTGTGCGTCCATCACGCAAGGCCCAGCACCACGTCATTGCATCCCCGGTGGGACCATACTTCGAAGGCGGCGTAAAGCCGGTCAGCATTTGGATCTCTCAGGAGTTCGCCCGTGCCGCTCGTGGTGGAACGGGAGCGGCTAAGTGCGGCGGTAACTATGCTGCTAGTCTCTTGCCCCAGGTTCAGGCTGCTGAGAGGGGCTTTGACCAGGTGTGCTTCCTCGACGGTGCCGCAGATCCTGCAATCGAAGAACTCGGCGGCATGAATGTGTTCTTTGTTCGGGCAGACGGGTCAGTCGAGACTCCAGCGCTGTCCGGCTCAATCCTTGAAGGTGTCACTCGCTCATCAATTCTGCAGTTGTTGACTGACCGCGGCATCAAGGTTTCCGAGCGCCACATCACGCTTGCCGAGTTGCAGGCCAACCTAGCCGACGGCACCTACGCCGAGGTCTTTGCGTGTGGCACGGCAGCCGTAGTGACCCCAATTGGTCGCCTCGCCGACAACGACTTTGACGCCACAATCAACAACGGCGAACCGGGCAAGCTCACCATGGATATCCGGGCCGAGCTGACCGACATCCAAAATGGTCGACGCCCAGACCGTCACGGATGGTTGACCCGCCTAGCGTAAGAAACCTGTACTCGGTTTAGATAAAGGAGCCGGCCTAGTACCTCTGTAATGAGGGCCTAGGCCGGCTTTTTGCCTAGATCGTGCTTACTTAGCTGAGTGACCTAGGAGGACCATCGCTGATGGGTGTGCTGTCAATCGGGTTCTTGGAGTATTGAAGTATTGGCTACACAAGTTGGTGTTGTTGGTGCACAGTGAGTTCGGTGTTTGCCCGTAAGCCAATGCGTCTTCCAACTAGGTAACAAACGATGGGTGGGATGACGAGAACGATGAGGTAGGTCTCCCAAGCCCACAGTGCTCCGGGGACAGGTAGAAATTCTAGATTGTCTGCGGAGAGGCGGTAGAGCAGGATTGTCATTGCAAATAACATTCCAGCGATTGTGCCAACAAAGGTACCCACTCCTACCAGCAATGCTGCCCGGTAACCTTCAATGAGACTTGTGTCAGAAGTATCCTGCCCCATGGCCGTAAGCGTTGTGCGGGCTGCTCGGATCTCACTGAGTCCCATAAGGCTTGCACCAAGAGCGAGCATGACCATAAGGAGCGCGCCTCCGATGGGGATCCACAGCAGTGGAAAAACCATGGCATAGGTATCCGGACGTATCTGATTATCCTCAAGCAAATGCTGGCGTGTAATGATCCCAAAGGTGGTTAGCACGCTAGAAATAAACGCAACAGGCACAATTGCATTTGTACTGAAAATAGGTTTGGTGGCCAACTCCCGCACGGCAATGCGCACGAGCAATGGACTTGATCCGGTAAGTGACACCATCCGGTTCATGATCCGTGGAATTATGAGATAAATGCCAACGAGGATCAGTACGGCACCGGTGCACATGAGAACAACAGATGTCAGGGATCCGCTCACTAAGCCCTCAAAACTTGCACCAATAACAAGCAGGGAAATGCCTGTTCCTACTGTCGGCCACGCCCACCGGTTGTCAGTCTTGCTCGATGTTGAGTTCATGGTTGGGCCTTCAATTTTCCGTAATAATTGGGAAGTGGGAATGGCCGATGCGATGAAGGCGGAGCCGAATGCTCCTGTAAAACTTAAGCCGGCAACCGTCAGGACTATGCCCGGTGTAAACAGCAGTTGGTTTGGCAACTCGCTAAATATGATAGCTAATGCTGTAAAGGCAAAGATCAGACCAAGTACGGCGGCGGTAACCGCGATAATTAGTGAGGAAGCTAGCAAACTTAGCCAAATAGTTTTTAGACTTGCCCCTGATCTTCGTAGTTGAAGTACTTCTGCGCTGCGCCGCTGTGTACTTAGGGTGAACAGCGGAACTCCTAGGACGGCAACAAACAGTAGTGCAAAGAAAAGGGTGATCATCGATGAGGTGGTTTGCCATAACCGCAGATCAAACGTTGTGGTACTTACATGGTGCGCATAGGTAAATGCATTGGTACTTGAATCTGAAGCAACCGCAAAAGCTTTACCAATCTCATTGTCTCCAATGTGGCTGGCTAGGCGTTTTGCGGCTTCGAGAGATAAATCTGTGGAATTAAATAGCAAGAGCGAAGCTACTGATGAATCGTCTTGGATTAGGGACCCGGGTACGGCTAATGCTGGACCAATAGCCGCATTTTTGGGTAGTGTACTTGAAAAATATCCCACCACTCTAACTGACTCTGCATGATTGTTCGTTCCCAAAATTAGTTCGTCGCCAATTGCGGGAATGGGGTGGAGTTGCACGGACGTGTCAGGGGTTTTGAACCAGGAAAGATCAAGGGCGACCTCGCCAACTTCCCTGGGCAATCGGCCCGAGTCAGCAGTGAACACCCGGCTCAGCACCGGGTCTGTGGAATCAATGAGGGCAATGCCAAAGTCGTTTTCTGGTTTCCCAATCCATCCACTTACTTGAGGAATCCAGATCGGGGTATCTGCGGCGGCTGTGACGCTGGGGTATTTACCGGAAAACTCCTCGAGGGTGGACGTGCTGGTAACTACCGAACCAATGAGTAACGATCCGGGTGTGGAGCTGGCCTTGTAGTCAGGAGCGTCCGCGAGTAGTAGGCGGGCATAGTTACTGAACCCGGAGAGTTGAGGGGCCACAATTAATGGTGTTAGTACTCCCAAAATGACCGCTATGAGGATTGCAAACGCCCCCGTCTGGCGTTTGCGAGACTGCAGATCTCGTAGTGTTAAGCGGACTGGTAGTGGCAGTGTTCGTAAATTCTTTAGGGAGGTGACATCTTGAGGATTCATCGTAACTCCGGAAAGTCCTTGGTGACCTGTACGGGGTTGAGTGATTGGGTCAGGCTTGGCCCCGTCTCACCGGTAAGCACACCATCCTTTAGGAACAAGATGCGGTCGGCCCAAGCAGCCTGCCTGGCATCGTGAGTAACTAGGAGTCCGGCTGCACCTTGCTCAACTTTGTTGCGAATAAAACGCATCACCTGGTCCGCGGTACGTGAGTCGAGTGCACCCGTGGGTTCATCAGCCAAGAGGAGACTTCGTTGTCCTGCAAGAGCTGCGACCACGGCAATTTGCTGGCGTTCACCGCCGGATAGGGAAGCGGGATCACGTGGCGAGAGATAGTTTAGCCCGTGCGTTGTCAGGTATTGCTCTGCCTGCGCTTGGGCGGACTTGGCTTTTACTCCGTTGAGTTCCAATGGAAGAGCAACATTTTCAAGCACACTCAAGGCGGAAACTAGAGAGTTCTGTTGAAAGACAATACCTATCTCTTCGCGGCGAAGTCGAGAGCGTTCCTCTGTTGAGGTCATGCTAAGGGTTCGGTTGTTCACTATGACCTGTCCTGTATCTGGGCGCACTATTCCAGCAGCAATGTTGAGTAGTGTGGTTTTCCCGGAGCCCGAAGGGCCCATGATGGCGACCAACTCACCGATCCTGACATCAAGGTTGACGCTGTCGAGTGCAACTTTGCTATCGGTGCCGTCGGGAAAAGTGTGTGTGATATTTCGTAGACGCAGCACTGCGGAGGGTGTATTCACTTCGCTGCACCCGTGGAATCGATAGCGGCGGAGCCCGACTTAGCCGTTGCCCCAGCCGTAGGTTTGTTAGGTACCTGCCGTTGGAGCTGAGGTGCACGGGTTTCGATGTGATCGAGCCATCGAGCTTCTGCCTCGAGTGTGAAAATGTAGGAATCGAGTACCAATTCCCAGGCGTTACTGTGGGCCTGCTCCGTCGCAGTCTTTGTTGGGGGAGGAGTTCCGGTGGTCTCCGCGTCAGAATCGCTCGGTAGATTTGCTTTGAGGATGGTGTAGTCCCGTAATGCACGCATTGTTTCTATGCGCTGTGCGGTGATTACCCGCTCAATATCAATACCGTGGGTAGTTACCGCGAGCGCGATCTTTATAGACACCTCGCTGCGTTCCGGAGTTGAGCGAAGCGTGGGGGAGTACCACCAGTTCTGCACGGCTGTTCTGCCTGCCGCGGTAATTGAGTATGCAACTGGCTCTGAGTCATCCAACGTAGTTACCAGCCCATCTCGTTCTAACCGTTGCAGAGTGGAATAGATCTGGCTGATATTGATGGGCCACGTTCCACCAGTTCGCGCTTCAAATTCTTGGCGCATGAGGTATCCGTGCGATGGGCCGGTAGACAAGATAGTTAAAAGGCCGTGTTTGATTGACATGCGGTTGAACTCCACTCAGATGGCTTTGCTTACTCGGTAACTAGTATAGAGTCTATCTCGTTAGTTACTGAGTAACAAGGTCGAGAGATGGAATGAGAGGCGCAATATGCAGAAAATTGATCCCCAAACACATCAAGTGCCGGGACACAGACACCAGCCCAAAGGCCAAAGTCGTCACTCTCTACGGTGTAAAAAGCTATTGGTGCTCTTGACTCTTCCGGTATTGATCGTTGCTTCGAGCTGCTCCACACCAAACGTGAGCCCGGAAGATGGTGAGAAAAGGGAAGGAACCGGTGCTGCTGACAGTGGTGTCAACCTGGTGGACTCAACAACGGTTCTCGGAGCGTATGCAAATCCGCTGGACCCCATCACCCACCCGGATGCTACAAAGGAACGAATTATTGCCCAAGCGTACAACTCCACACTTAAGCAGTGCATGGAGGGAAGAGGGTTTGAATATATCGAAGGAATGGGAGAGTTGCGCCGTTCCAGTGAAAGTGATGCCCAGTACGTATATTCCGTTACGGATCCTCAGGTTGCCGCTGTTTATGGTTTCCACCCGCAATCTTGGGTAGAGGATGCTATCAAGAGTGAAGCAAGATTGACTGAACCTAGCCCCTCGGTAGCCTATACGGACGCGTTGTATGGTGACATGCACACCGTCAAAGTTTTCGATCAGGACGGGGTGGAAATTGGGTCATATGATCCAGAGTCTTGCGTAGGCGTTGCTAACGATACAGTCCGCCCTAACTGGGCTGAGGAACGCCAACTGGACGCGCTTGCGTGGGAGATCTCATTGGCAGTTAATGAACAGAGTACTCCCGAGGTGATCGAAGGGTTTGCGGCGTGGAGTGTCTGTATGAAGGACAGCGGCTTTGAATATGCCACGCCCTGGGATGCCAACAATGAGTTTGACTCTAATCTGCCAACGGCGCCAGAAATAGAAGTCGCAGTGGCATCAGCTGAATGCCAACAATCAACCGGTCTGATTAAGACCTGGTCAAGAGTCAGAGCAGAACTAGTGCACAAGGAACTGGAAAAACACCCCGGAATTATCACACGCTGGAATGAGATTCAGCAGGAGTCGCTTTCCCTCGTTGAAAAGGTGCAGTAGATGGGGGTGGCAACTAAAGGTAGGGGTGACGCTGGGCTAAGAATTCTCGGCGCCCTCGCCCTGGTCGGTCTGGGTATCGGAGGTGGTTTCCTCCTGCACTCACCTGGGGAAAGCATCACCTACGACCTTCCACCGTCACATTTGACCGCGGAAGTGACAAGCCAAGAATTACCAACTGATCTTACGGGTGCCGGAGTTTTCCAGACCTCTGGGCAGGTTTCCATTTCGGCCACAGCACCGGCAGATCGCAGCTTGGTCATCACGAAAACCTCTCATGACCGGGGTCAGCAGGTGCCCTGGTGCAATGTTTTGATTGAAGTTTCTGGGCGCCCAATATTCCTGCTTCAGGGGGACATTCCGGCGTATAGAGATTTGACTGAGGGCGATTCTGGTTCAGATGTTCGCCAGTTACAGGAAGCATTGAGTGACTGTGGGTACCAGGTTGCAGCCGATGGGAAGTTCGGGACGAATACAGCAAAGGTTCTGAAGAAACTCTATGCCGATGCAGGCTACACTCCCATCACTGATCTTGCCGATGCTTTGGGCCCTGTTGCGTCGCAGGGCAATGTCCTTGAAGACTCTGGGGTTGAGAATGCATCATTTGCAATTGCAGTCCCTAAGCCAGAAGCTGCTCAGATCTCGAACCCCGCAGAAAAAGCACTCAGATTTGAAGTTGCCTCACTGAGCTCCCGTGAAGGTCAGGATGAAAAGTCAGCGGCAGGCAAGCCGCAACAAGGGGCATCGGAAAGTGATGAAGTAGTTTCTCCACCAAAGCCTCCAACGGTCTTTGCGCCTCGTGGAGAGATCCGATTCATCAAGTCTGTTCCCAAGATACTGACACAACTCTCCGAAGGCAGCGAACCACAATCAGAACCAATCGTTCAACTGAGCCTTGTGGGAGATATATTCATTGCCAGCTTGCCTGCGGAGCACATAGCCAAGGTCCAACAGGGACAAGAGATTCAGATCAACTACCTTGAGTGGTCCAGCAATGCAGTGCTACCGGAAATTCCAGAAACTCCCACCTATAGCGGTGGGGGAACGCCAACCCTTGAGATCCCAATTTTATTGACGGAACCAATCCCGGATGGTGCTTTCGAGCAGTCGGGACAGTTCACTATTAAAACGGGCGTGGACCAGGTCTTTGACCTCGTGGTGCCGGTTTCTGCAGTCAGCCAAGACACCTCGGGGCAGCAGTACGTATCGAAGGTGCCTGCCCGGTTGGCAGAGGGAAACAGTCTTGCTGAGACTGGTGGCCAAGGCGGAGGAATCAAGGGCGAACAAGAAACAGACCTTGAGCGCGTGAATATCAGCATCCTGGAGTCTGTCGGTGGCTATGTGGGAATAGAAGTGCAGGACTCCATGCTTGCGGTTGGAGACTTAGTTGTTATTGGCCAACAGTGACCAACAAGCGCTGATTCGACTCCGTGAGGTCACACGAACCTTTGGCGAAGGCCTCGGACAGGTGCATGCTTTGCGGTCGATCAGCCTCGATATTTATCCCGGTGAGTCACTTTCCATCATGGGACGCTCTGGTTCTGGAAAATCTACGCTTCTCAATATCCTGGGCCTGCTGGATGAACCGAGTACTGGAACGTACGACATCTTGGGGCTGGAAACTACGTCTTTGCGGCTCAGAGAACTCGACAAATTGCGGGCAAAGACGTTTGGATTCGTGTTTCAGGCATTCCATTTGGTGCCCTACCTGACGGTGCGGGAAAGTGTTGAAATGGGAGTGGCCTATCATCGCCAACCACGGGTACAACGCCGCCAAAAGGTTGATGAGTTTCTTGAGCGAGTGGGAATGGCACACCGGGCAGATGCGCAGGTCTCGACGCTGTCGGGCGGCGAAAAACAACGGACGGCAATAGCACGTGCACTTGTCCGCAACCCGGAGGTACTACTGGCAGATGAACCCACAGGCAATCTAGATGAGGCGACTGCATTGGACGTGCTCGAGATTTTTGACTCCATCGTTGCTGAGGGGGTTGCCTTGGTCATGGTCACTCATGACCCCTTGACTGCGGCCCGGACAGATCATCAAATAGTGATCAGGGATGGAAGGGTCGATTCATGAGTACCCCAAGACCAAAGGCCGATTGGGCCATGATCTTGTTCCATTCTTTTGTCGCCACCGCCAGACGCCCGGGACGCTCGGCGGCAACTGCCGTGGGCATTGCGCTTGGTATCACCGTGTTCCTAGTGACCGTAGGCTGGTCACAAACTGTTGGCTCTCAAATCAACCAGACCTTTGATGAACTAGCTGCAACAAAAATTGTTGTCAAAGATACCCAAGCGGACCTAGCAACTGAAAGTGCGTTCCCTACGGACACGGCGCAGATCCTGTCCAAAATCTCTGGAGTAATCTCGGGTGGCCGGGTTTGGGGAGGGGCCGTGGTTCCTGTGAGCACCTCTCAGGTGTCTAACCACGTTGAGGTAACTACTCTATATGCCGATCCGGAGACGCTGATTGCCGCCGACGTAGCAGTGGCATCAGGGCGGCTCTTTACGGATTCCGAGATTGACCGTACGGCTCCGGTTGCGGTTCTGGGCCAAACGGTGGCGCAGCAACTAGGAATCGCGGCCGTCACTCCTGGGCTTGGAATTGTGCTCGAAGATACAGGTACGCCGGTCATGGTTATTGGAATACTGGAAACTGGCGGCAGCATGCCGGAGCTCGATCACGCAATTATCTTGGCTCCGCAGGCCCCCACGGAACAGGGAATGGTTGCCAGCGTCCCAAGCCCGGCAGACACTTCAGTCGTGGTCCGGGTGGAGTTGGGGACCGCACACGAGATTGCAAAACAGCTGCCGCTCGCACTGCGTCCCCATGACTCGGCACGGTTAGGAGTTCTCGTTCCTCCAGAGCCAGCCTCGCTGCGAGATAACGTACAGGGCTCACTCGACACACTGGCTCTGGGGGCGGCCAGTTTGTCACTACTCATCGGCGGCATTGGGATCATGAACTCGATGCTTAACGCGGTATCCCAGCGTGCCGGTGAGATCGGTCTACGTAGATCTATGGGGGCGGCCCGTCGTCACATTGTTGCTCAGTTTCTCATCGAAGGTGCCTTCTTGGGTTTGATCGGTGCAACCGTCGGAGTTGTAGCCGGCGAGGCTGTACTTATTGCAATTTCGTTTGCAAACGACTGGAATCCTGTGCTGGCGAAGTACTACCTTGCGGTAGCTCCAGTTGCCGGACTCTTGATCGGCGTCCTTGCGGCGCTCTATCCGGCATTGCGTGCGGCGACGATCAAGCCAGCAGAAACTCTGCGTGCCTAGATTTGTCCTGCCTCATGTAAGAAGATGGCCCGGCTGCAAGGGAAGCGGAACCGGCAAGAAATGAAGGCGCTCGCAGAACTGATTTGCCGGAACCCACAACTTGTGCAATCATGTGAGGCATGGCACTTTGGTCGCTCATTATTTGTTAGCACGTTCGGTAATCCACCGAACGTGCAAACCTCCCTGTTGTTTTGGGAGGTTTTTTTGTTGGTCCAACACACAATGTAGGGCTGATTGCTAACTTGGGACACAATCCCAAAATTGTAGTGAAGCGACAATAATGTAGGTAGTACAGCCACACAAAGAGATGAGTTTTCAAATGAACTTCCACGTATATGACACCACGTTGCGTGATGGAGCTCAGCAAGAAGGAATCAACCTGTCGGTTGCGGACAAACTTGCTATCGCCCCATTGCTTGATGAACTCGGTGTGGGATTCATTGAGGGTGGGTGGCCGGGAGCTGTTCCCAAGGACACCGACTTCTTTTCCCGTGCGGTGAAGGAACTCAATCTCAAGAACGCTACGCTGGCCGCGTTTGGTGCCACCCGCAAGGTTGGCCTGAAGGCAAGCGAGGACAAGCAGGTGCTAGCACTGCTGAACTCGCAGGCTCCCGTAGTAACACTCGTGGCTAAGTCTGACATTCGCCATGTTGAGCGTGCCTTGCGCACCGATGGGCCAGAAAACCTGGCCATGATCACTGACACGGTTAAGTTCTTGACGTCCGAAGGGCGCCGAGTCTTTATCGATGCCGAGCACTTCTTTGACGGGTACCGCTTTGATGCCGCTTACTCACGCGCCGCAGTGCTGACCGCGTTTGAGGCGGGCGCCGAGGTCGTGTGCCTGTGCGACACCAACGGTGGCATGCTGCCGCACTGGGTCACGGATATTGTGTCCGAGATCCGTGAAGCAACGGGCCACGAGGGTATTTTGGGCATGCACGCCCACAATGACTCCGGTTGCGCGGTGGCAAACACCTTGGCGGCAATTGAAGCCGGCTGTGAGCACTTCCAAGGCACCATCAACGGCTACGGTGAGCGCACCGGTAACGTTGACCTGATTACGACAGTGGCAAACCTGGAGCTCAAGTACAACCGCCCGGTTCTCCAGGGCGGAAAACTTGAGGATGCATCGAGAATTGCCCACGCAATTTCTGAGCACACCAACATTTCCCCGTATGCTCGCCAGCCGTACGTGGGCGCAAGCGCGTTTGCGCACAAGGCGGGGCTGCATGCCTCCGCCATCAAGGTTGATGCGGACCTGTACCAGCACACCGAGCCAACACTCGTGGGCAATGACATGCGCATGCTCATCTCAGACATGGCCGGGCGGGCCTCGATTGAGCTAAAGGGGAAGGAACTCGGTTTTGACCTTGAGGGTCAGGCAGAGACGTTGACCAGTATTACTAACAGGGTCAAGGAGAATGAAGCACAGGGTTACACCTATGAAGCTGCCGATGCCTCATTTGAGCTCCTGCTGATCGAAGAGGTTGAGGGCAAACGCCCCGAGTACTTCTGGGCTGAGTCCTGGCGTACGCTCGTTGAGCGGGTAGGCCGGCGCGGAACCGAGGCGGTCGCAGAATCGACCGTGAAGGTGCACGCCGGTGGTGAACGGTTCATTGTGACGGCTGAAGGTAATGGTCCTGTCAATGCGATGGACAAGGCCCTGCGTCAGTCACTTGAAAAGGTGTACCCGGAGATGGCCAAGTTTGAGCTCATTGACTTTAAGGTTCGCATCCTTGACGAGCAGCAGGGAACGGACGCCGTGACCCGCGTGCTGATTGAGACCACCGATGGTGAAAACGTGTGGTCCACGGTCGGTGTAGGCCCCAACATCTTGGAAGCCTCTTGGGAAGCACTCACGGACTCGGCGGTCTACGGACTTATCCACGCCGGTGTGAAGCCAATTCCATAGGTAATACAAGTTAGTTGTTCCGGCAGTGGGTCCTCGTCGCAATGATGGGGGCCCACTGTTCTTATATAGCCTGTGACAAGCGGTTTTTGCCGCGCGTTGGTATGGGGGTGACAATCCCCATACCCAATTTTGGGTCCCCAACGCGTAACATCTAAGGTGTGCGAGCAGAATATAAAGTTCCCGGTGGCAAACTGGTTGCAATCGACCTTGACGTCATCGATGACAAAATAGCAAACGTAGCAATCAGCGGAGATTTCTTCCTTGAACCGGATACCGCATTAGTCGAGATCAACAATGCGCTCTATGGGCTCCCCGCAAAGGCGAGTTTTGGAGAGATTCGTACCGCGGTTGAGCAGGTATTGACCCCAAACATTGCGATGATCGGCTTTTCGCCACACGCGGTTGCGGTCGTAGCGCGCCGAGCGCTCGGATTTGGCTCAGCCTGGCATGACCACACCTTTGACATCATCCACGATGGTCCGCAATCCCCAGCCATGCACTTGGCACTTGACCAGGCCCAAGCCGAGGCGATCGACGCCGGCGAACGCGGCCCGGTGCTGCGCATCTGGGAGTGGGGCGGCAACGCCGTGATCATCGGTTCCTTCCAATCCGTGAAGAACGAAGTCGATGAGGAAGCCGCGGCCAAGCACAACGTGCAGGTGGTCCGCCGTGTTTCCGGTGGTGGCGCCATGTTTGTTGAGCCAGGCAACACCATTACGTATTCGCTAACCGTGCCCGGTTCGCTGGTTGACGGCATGTCCTTTGAAGAGTCCTATAAATTCTTGGACCAGTGGGTAATTGACGCGCTGGCTGAGGTAGGCATTAACGCAAAGTACATCCCGCTTAATGACATTGCATCAGAGCAGGGCAAGATTGCCGGCGCCGCACAGAAGCGATTTGTTGGTGGCACAGTCTTGCACCACGTGACCATGAGCTACGACATTGACGCTGACAAAATGCTTGAGGTCTTGCGGATTGGCCGTGAGAAGATGAGTGATAAGGGCACCAAGTCCGCGCAAAAGCGGGTTGACCCGTTGCGTAGCCAGACCGGTATGTCCCGCGAGGCCATAATTGAGGCCTTCAAGGATCACTTCCGGCGCCGCTACACCACGGCGGAGGCAACAGTTTCTGCCAAGGAAATAGCCCGGGCCAAGGAACTTGTGGAAACAAAGTTTGAAGCCGAAGAATGGTTGCGCAGAGTTCCATAGTCAGTTTTGGCCCGCACTAGGTGCAGACCAAAGCCGGTTCTTCAAAGGAGAAGCACATGAACGAGCATCATCCACCGCATCCGGGTGGCCTGGAGTACGGCGACATTTTCATGCCCGCCGCGAGTGGTCAAGAGATAGCAGAAAAAGTCCCGTTTGTGCCGGGGCGGGTTATCCCGCACAGGCTTCTCGATGCCCCACAGGTTCGCGTAGTTCACATCGCTTTAGACGATGGCCAAGAGCTCAAAGAGCACATGGCACCGTTTGGGATTCTGGTCCAGGTCATGAGCGGATCCATCGACTTTGAGGTTAACGATGAGCGGATCCGCATGGATGAGGGCGGCCTGATTCATTTGCCGCCAAAACTGTTGCATGCCGTGACCGCCGTTGGTCCGGCCCGAATACAAATTACACTGCTAAAAACCGGTAACTAGGTTGGGTGCCGTTGTATTCAACGGCACCCAACCTAGTGTTCATGACTCAGCCGGCTAGCATCTCTTCGATAGCTGCACGTGGCTCAATCATGACTACAAAGTCCACGCGGGTTCCCGCGAACTGGTCTTCACCTTGCTCGAGCTTCTTCCGAGTCAACGGTCCTACGGCATCGTCATTGACCGCAACCGTGAGCCAAATGCCATAATCCTTGTTGCCTTCAGGAATAAGCGCTTTAGTGTCAGGCGCTCCGAGAGAAGCGATGGTCTGCTCAACCAAGTGGTTGATGTCTGTCTGGGTCTGGCGGTCCGCATTTTCCTTGGCGAGCAAAACAATTTCTGCGCGCAGTGCATTGTTTTCTTCGTCCCAAGTAAAGAATGCAGGGTCTAAACCTTCGGTTGGGGTCAGTGCTGGCTGCTGGGCCTGAACCTGAGCGGCCTGCTCCTCAGCTGCTGCCTTGAGCGAAGCCCACAACCCAAGCTTTTCACCGTTAGCACCGGTGCGAGGGATCTGCGGGATCATCGATTCGTTGGGAGTTTCTTCTTCCACAATGGTGCCCTCAGGCAGGGGTTCAGTGTGCACGGTGATCTCCATGGACTTGCCAACACGCTCACGCAAAATATCAAGCGTCCGGTTAGGCAGTTCACCTAGCGCAGTGGTGCCGGTATCTACCTGGACCCGAACCGTTGCCCCTGTGACGCCCTCGGGAATAGTATGGCCAAACTCGCCAGCTTGGACTGCCTGCACGGTTGCGATCACCGAGTCTGAAAGCGTGTCCGCGATAACTGAGGAATCTTTGCCGGTAGCGTCAAGTGGAATATGCACTACGATCTGCTTGGCCTGCGCATCCCAGGACTCAGAAATGTCCGCGGGCAACGAAGAGACTTGTGGCTTACGGCGAAAGAAGTTCATGAATTGACACTGCCTAATGTGGAAGGTGAAAACAAGTTCCCTAGGCGTGGTTTCGCCAAGAACGTATGTGAAATGCTAGTAGAGCCATCGTAATGGTTAATCTTGTGGCGGGTGTACGCGTTACAGTAATTGGTATGCGCACAATCTTGAATATCATCTGGTTAATCTTTGCCGGCTTTGGCATGGCAGTTGGCTACGCCGTTGCGGGGATCATCTGCACCATTTTGATTGTGACCATACCGTTTGGGATTGCGTCATTCCGGATGGCCAACTACGTGCTGTGGCCCTTTGGGCGCACGGTTGTTGATGACCCACGCGCTGGCGGTTGGTCAACCCTAGGCAACATCATTTGGCTGATCGTGGCCGGTTGGTGGCTTGCTATTGGACACCTATTCTCAGGGATCGCCCTGTGCATCACCATCATTGGTATTCCAATGGGGATTGCCAGCTTCAAGATGATTCCGGTATCCCTGCTGCCACTGGGCAAGATAATTGTCAGCACCCGCAGCCAGCAAATTGGCTACGTGCACTAGTAACACCCGCACTGGCCCGTAGCCAGCCCCGCATCAGTCCCGGGCAATGAGTTCGGTTTTGGCTCCGGTAAGTTCTACCAGCGCCGACGGGCTCAGGCCCACGTCTAACCCGCGTCTGCCCCCGGATACATACACCAGGTCGTGTTCGAGTGCGCTGGTATCAAGTACCGTAGCGTGCCGGGTCTTTTGGCCCAGGGGCGAGATCCCGCCGACCACGTAACCGGTAGCGCGCTCGGCTACGGCGTGGTCTGCCATGGCAGCTTTCTTACCGCCGACAGCGGACGCAAGGGCTTTGAGGTCGAGTTTCTTATTGACCGGAACGATTCCAACTATGAGTTTGCCATCAACGTCGGCTAGAAGTGTCTTAAAGACCTGCTCCGGGTTGGCGCCAATCGCTTGAGCGGCTTCCAATCCGTAACTGAGCTCAGAATTGGGGTTGTGCTCGTAGGGATGCAGGGTGTGCTCGGTGCCGGTCTTTTCAAGCAGCACGAGTGCCGGAGTGCCTGATGAGCCCTGCTTTTTCTTCTTAGCCATGGCCACATAATACGCTTGACAGCCCAGATATTCTTGGGACCATGGCAACAAAACCACCCGTAGTGCCCAGTGCCCCTGCAACGAGCGGAACCGCCGCTACATTTCCGGATTGTGTCCCCGAACTTGTCGGTGACGGGATCATCCTGCGTGCTCCGAGCGAGGCTGACATTCCCTATTTGGTAGAGCAATGTCAAGATCCGGCAAGCCAACAGTTTGTGCCGCTCCCAAATCCATATGGGGTGAAAGACGCGCGGGAGTTCCTCCGCGGATTCGTTCGTGAGGAATGGGAGAGTGGCGTGCGCCAAGAGTTTGTCATTGATGTAGTTGCCCCGGGCGGTGCCACGACCTTTGGCGGAACGATCGCACTACGTAATCACGGTGACGGCAGGTATGAGATCGGGTTCATTGCCCACCCGGCCACGCGCGGTAAAGGAGTAATGACCCGCGCCGGGGAACGCCTGATCACCTATGCTTTTGCAGACCTTGGGGCTCAAATGATCCTGTGGCGCGCCTACGAGGGTAACGAGGGGTCGCGCAGAGTCGCCCAAAAGCTCGGTTTCACAATTCATGAACCAATACGCAAATGGGCGGTCAATCACGGTGTGCTCGTAGACGAATGGCTCGGCACCCTGTTGCCCACCGACCCCCGCGCTGCATAGGCCATGGCCCCGTTCACCGAGATTGGTAGATCGCCCCCGAGATATGCGATTTGAACCGCTAATCTCGGGGACGATCTACCAAAGTCGACAAAGTTGGTGGTCGTGGTCGAGGACAGGGGGAAAGGTTGGGGGACCGGGACCGATGTTGGAGGGGTCTAGTTAGCGGTCATTGGCCCAACACCGGTGATCTTGAGGAGTAACTCCCCAGCGGCGTCGCAGGCATCGAGATCGATGGTCGCTGAGATTGCCCAGTCGTTGTCGCCATCTGGGTCATGCAAGACCTGGCGCACCTTCCAGATTCTGTCTTCCTTCTCGATCAGCAGCAACTGAGGTGAACGAGCCTCTGGGCCAATGCCGATCGCGTCATCGCCATACTCTTCAAACATCGGGTCCAGCGCATCTGCCCAGTCATCGCCGTTCCAACCGTCCTTGGAAGCGAGGCGGTCAAAAGCATCGTAATCTTCGCGTGCCGCAAGAGTGACCCGGTGGAACAAGGCATTGCGGACCATAATGCTAAAGACCGCAGGATTAGCGGACAATTCATGGACCGCTGGTTCCAGTGCAAGCGGGTCAGGTTCACCCGCAGCTACTGCCTCGTCTGGGTGAGCCAAACGCTCCCACTCGTCAAGCAACGACGAGTCAACCGACCGCACAAGGTCACCGAGCCAGTCGGTGATTGCCTCAACCTCATCGGTGCGGTGCTCGGCCGCAACGGTTTGCCGCAGCGTGCGGTAGGCATCGGCCAAGTAGCGTAGGACCACGCCCTCGCTGCGTTCTAGTTGGTACCGAGAAACAAACTCGTTGAAGGTTTGGGCGGACTCCAACATGTCCCGTACTACGGCCTTGGGGGAGAGCTGCTGGTCAGAGATCCAAGGGTTGGCCTTCTTATACATATTGAAGGCGGGGAACAGAAGATCTTCAAGCGGCTTGGGCCAGGTGATTTCCTCGAGGGCCTCCATCCGCTGGTCGTAATCCAGTCCGTCCGCCTTCATCTGCGCGACCGCAATATTCTTGGCAGCCCGCTGCTGGCCATAAAGCACCTGGCGAGGGTCATCGAGGGTGGACTCAAGGATGGAAACAATATCTAGCCCGTGTGTGGGAGAGTCGAGGCTGAGCAGATCCTGGGCCGCCAGCGCAAACGGTGACAGCGGTTGGTTCAGCGCAAAGTGATCCGGGAGGTCAACCGTTAGCCGCACCTGGTAACTACTGCGGCCACCGACAACGCCAGTAGGAATCTTGACCTTTTCGATGATCTCAGCCTGACGCAGTGAGTGGTAGATGCGCATGGTCTGGCGGATATGAGCGCGCTTCTTCTGTGCCGGGTCGTGGTTCTCACGTAGCAAGTGCGCCATGGAAGAAACCGGATCCACCGGGGTGCCATCGGAGTGACGGCGTGCCAAGATGTTGAGCACCATCGCGTGACTGACCGAGAACTGACTAGTGAGAGCCTCAGGCGATGCGTCACGCAGGCGCTCAAACGTGGCGTCGGTCCAGTTCACCGCACCAACCGGAGCCTTCTTACGGGTGATCTTCTTGAGTTTCTTGGGATCATCCCCGGCCTTCTCCAAGGCCTTGCGGTTTTCAATCACGTGCTCGGGAGCCATCACGAGAACTTCGCCAAGGGTGTCATACCCGGCGCGGCCAGCGCGGCCGGCAATCTGGTGGAATTCACGGGCGGATAGGTGGCGCATGCGCTCGCCGTCGTACTTGACCAACGAGGTCAAGAGGACCGTACGGATTGGAACGTTGATGCCAACACCAAGTGTGTCCGTGCCGCAAACGACCTTAAGCAGGCCCTTTTGCGTGAGCCGTTCAACCACGCGGCGGTATTTGGGAAGCATGCCAGCGTGGTGGACGCCCACGCCGGCGCGCAAGAACTTGGACAAGACCTTGCCAAAGCCGGAACCAAAGCGGAAATCACCAAGCTCTTTGGCGATCTCATCCTTTTCCTCGCGCGTGGCAATCTTTGTCGACAGGAGCGCCTGGGCGCGGTCAACCGCATCCTTCTGGGTAAAGTGCACCACGTAAACCGGTGCTCGGTGGGTGGAGACGAGCTCCTCGATCACGTCCGGCAGCGGCTCAACAATGTAGCTGAAGGTCAACGGGACGGGACGTTCGATCCCAGCGATTTCTTTGACTTCGCGGCCGGTACGGCGGTTCAAGTCTTCTTGGAAGAACTCGGTGTCACCAAGGGTTGCTGACATCAGCAGGTACTGCACCTGGGGGAGCTCGAGTAGGGGAACCTGCCAAGCCCACCCGCGCTGTGGGTCAGCGTAGAAGTGAAACTCGTCCATGACTACTTGATCTACACCAGGGTCCTCGGACTCAACACCACCGGAACGCAGCGCCTGGTTAGCCAAGATCTCTGCCGTGCAGCAAATGATAGGGGCTTCGGGGTTGACCGCCGAGTCACCGGTCATCATACCCACGTTGGCTGAGCCAAATGCCTCAACGAGCGCAAAGAACTTCTCTGATACAAGGGCCTTCAGCGGGGCAGTGTAATAGGTGCGTTGCCCGCGGGCTAGCGCGATGAAGTGAGCAGCCATAGCTACAAGGGACTTACCCGAGCCGGTTGGGGTTGCCAAGATAACGTGGTTATCCATGATGAGCTCGAGGATCGCTTCTTCCTGAGCCGGGTATAAGGTGATTCCTCTAGTCTCCGCCCAACCGCTAAAGGCCAAAAGCAACTCATCTGGATCTGATGGGTCAGAGATGGAAGCAAGGGCGGCGGCAAGAGGGGCATAGGCGGTAGTGGTAGTCACGGTTCCTATTGTCCCAGTTATTTTTAGAAGTAGGGAACAAACGCCGCAAGCACTCACTGAAGCGTAGCGACGCACAGAACCCGAGGGGTAGTCCCACTGGCAAAACACCTAGACCCGGACAAAATAGGTGGTGTTTTTGAATGATCCGCGGTTACTCTGTAAAAGCCCTCACTTTGGTGCACAGAGGCGCTGCCTGCTGCGTATTCCTTTTTGGTGGGGCTCATAGGAAAAGGTTCTAAACCCGTGGTTCAAATCCACACTTGGAGTCCGGGTGGAACACAAACGGTGATCAATGCTTTGTGCACCCGCGGCACCTAGCCTAGCTAGGAGCCGGCGGAGCCAGAATCCGGAAACTTCCGGACAACGTCTCCTGCCGGACTACCCGCGGGTGCCCGCAACGATCACTAGTTCCACCCGGCCTCCTTTGAGAACCTTTTCCACAACGATTATTTTTTAGGTTTCTCCAAATCCAAGGACACCACATGGCAAAGATCTACGTGCAGGACAATGAGAGAGCGGTTCTGTTCCTCAAGGGTGAGGCTCCCCGTGTTCTGCAGCCGGGTGCGCACAGTTACTCCAAAAAGGCGGGCCGCCTTGAGGTGATCGATCTGCGCCCAACCCTGCTCAGGGTGGCGGGGCAAGAGACACTGACACTGGACGGCGTAGGCATCAAATGCGGCGCAACGGTTACTTACAAGGTCATTGACCCCATCGCTTGGTGCACCGCAACCTCGGAAGACTCCGGCGCCCACGAGTTCTTGTACCTTGATTCACAACTGGCCATGCGCGACATTATTGGAAAAGTCAGCGCAACCGATCTCCTTGCATCAAGGTCCCAGATCTCAAAGGACTTCCAAGAGCTCCTCACGCCGAATCAGGCAACCTACGGCATTGAACTTGTCTCCGCGCAGATCCGGGACATCGCTTTCCCAGGTGAGCTGCGCTCACAGTTCGCTCAGGTCGCCCTAGCGAAGCAGGAGAGCGCTGCCGCACTGGAACGGGCCCGTGGTGAGCAGGCCACGCTGCGCTCGCTGGCTAACGCCGCGCGTCAGTTGGAATCGAACCCCAACCTGCGCCAGTTGCGCGCGCTCATGGCTTTGGAACGCGGCAATGGCCAATTGATCATCAAGGCCGACGATTAGATTAAGAGGGAGACAGCTTCAAGGTGCTTCTTGAGGCTGTTCCTCTGCACTGCGGTTCTACGCTAACGAAATGATCAGTATAATGACAGGCATTCACTACTGTGAACCATTGGTCCGCTCGCGTCCAAAGGAATATTGTCATTATTTTGAGGAGTAGCGTGACGGATCAACTGCCCAAGACTGTCAAGACAAGTTCGACAAAGGGGACGTCAAGTCCTGCTCCTGCGGTGACTCGCGCTGCCGCCGTTCTTGACGCAATTGCGGCCTCGCCGGCCGGTCACCTTACGCTGAGTGATCTATCGCGTGAAATCGGGATTCCAAAGTCCTCAACCTCGAATCTGTTGCAGGCCCTTGAAGATGCGCAACTTGTGACCCGTATGGGAGTTGATTACTCCCTGAGCGTCAAGCTGGTTGAACTCGGCGCCGCTTACCTTAGCCGCCGCGATGAAGTACGTGAGTTCTATCGTTTTTGCGAGCAAGCCCCGATCCTCAGTAAGGAAACGGTTCGGATTGCAATGCTAGATGGCAACCAAGTCATTTATCTCGCTCGATATGAAGGGCACCCCGCTGTCCGGCTCACCTCCAACATTGGTGACAAGATGCCGGTCTCGTTATGTGCTGTAGGTAAGGCGCTCATAGCGAGAATTCATGAGCACGACCTTGAAGAGATGTTTCCCGATGATCTTCAGCTGCCAACGCTAACGGCAAAATCGCTGCGAACTGGACTGGAACTAAGGCAAGAGGTTACCAAAATCTTGGAGCAGGGTTACGCGTTTGAGGACGAGGAATCCACCATGGGGGTGGTGTGCGTGGGGATGGCCGTGCCAACGCGCGGATCTCACGGACCGAGCCTCGGGGTCTCGGTCACCGCACTCAAGGCCACGTTCACGGAAGAGCAGCGCAATGAAATGGTCAAAGAACTAGCCGAGCTTACCCGGGTATTGGGTAATCCGATGGGTTAATTTCCGGTTAGGCAGCGGACACTTGGCCCATCGTTCAGAGTGATGTGCGATGTTCAGCGTGGTGTCCGCCTGATTGGTGGTCCCTTCGCCCGCCCGGATAACGTAATCCGCGGCTTGTTCAAAGGAGAATTCGTGGCAAAAACGATGACTGCCTCAAAGGGGCCTGAAGCCCAGCAGAATAATCCCGTAGACCCGGACCAACTCCGTAGGGCTACCCTTGCAAGCTCGGTAGGTTCAGCGCTCGAGTACTACGACTTTTACATCTATGGATTAGCTACCGCGCTGATCTTTGGTCCCCTATTCTTCTCTCCCTTAGGGGGCGCCGGTGCACTCATGGCGTCATGTGGAACCTATGCGGTTGGGTTTATTGCACGTCCCTTTGGCGGCTTGGTATTTGGTTATATTGGTGACCGGTTTGGCCGTAAGCAGGTACTATTGCTCACCATTGGGTTAATGGGATCAGCATCCTTTACAATAGGTTTGCTGCCAACCTACGCACAGGCGGGAATGGTTGGGGCGGTCCTGCTAGTTATCTTGCGTATCTTGCAAGGGCTTGGAGCAGGTGCAGAGCAAGCGGGCGCCACCACGCTTATTTCCGAAGTGGCCCCGGTGCGCAGGCGCGGCTTCTTCGCGGCGCTACCATTCGTGGGTATCCAAGTCGGGACGCTCTTGGGTGCGGGTACTTTTGCTCTCATGGGCATGGCTAACCCGGAGGTCCTTGAGGGCTGGTTGTGGAGAGTTCCGTTCCTAGCCAGCATCCTCCTGATCGGGGTTGCGGTCTATATTCGCATGAAACTCAAAGAGACCCCGGTCTTCCAGGAGATGGAAAAGCACAAGAACATTACCAAGAACCCATTGGGTTCGCTTTGGAAGACCTCCAAGAAGAACGTCCTCATTGGTATTGGGCTACGCATGGGAGAGAACGGCAACTCGAGCATCTACTCGACCCTGTTAGTAAGTTTCATGGCTGCCAAGGGTGGTGCGTTCGAAGGGGACAAATTTATTGCTCCAACCGGATTGCTCATCGCAGCTGGTTTTGCAGCGGTCATGGTAGTTACCTTTGGTGCCATTTCTGACCGAGTAGGTCGCATCAAGGTTTATCGCTACGGTGCACTCTTCCAGTTGCTCTTTGCCTTTCCAGCTTTCTACCTGGTAACCCTAGGTAATGTTATTTTGGTTTGGGCTGTCATGGTCGTAGGCATCTCGATCGGTATCCAAGCTATGCTGGGGCCTCAATGTGCCATGCTTCCAGAGCTGTTTGGCGCGAGTCACCGGTTCACCGGGGTGGCAATGAGCCGTGAAATCTCGGCTGTATTTGCGGGCGGGTTGGCGCCAATTATTGGTGTCGCGTTGCTGGCAGTAACTGGCCACTCGTGGATGGTGCTGTCCGTTTACTCGGCGGTACTGGCGCTGATTTCGTACCTGACTACGTTTGCCACGCCGGAGACAGCTGGCCGCGACTTGAATCTCTTGGAAGATGCATAACGCATGATGTGATTGTCAGTTTTGACTTTTCTAGCTAGGCAAATCAATGAAGGGAGCCTCGTAGAGGCTCCCTTCATTGACTTTTGGTCTGGAATTGCTCAGTAGAAATGTACTGGGTCAACCGTGTGTGGCAGTGGCTGGCGCTGTTGGAAGAGCCCCAGATTCTTAATGAAGAGGTCGGTGATGAGCCGGTTTTCAGCAGTGCTCAGCGCGGAGGTGTGTGGCGACACCATGACCCTTGGGTGTTTCCAAAGCGGGCTGTCCGTCGGCAGTGGCTCGGTTGCAAAGACATCGAGGCAAGCGTATGAAACCTGGCCGTTTTCTAGAGCAACCAGGAGTGCGTCCTCATCGATAACCGTTCCGCGGCCCACGTTTACCAGCACGGTTCCGGGTTTCATGGCGTCAAAGATCTCGGTACTAAATATCTTGTCCGTGTAAGGCGTGCCCGGCAGCGTGTTGATGACCGCATCAGCTGTCGAGACTAAATCAGATAGCTCCGTGGTGCTGGTGACCCTATTGATTCCATCGATAGGTGCAACGCTGCGTTTGGTGCCGCTAACCCGCATGCCAACTGCACGGGCGAGGCGGGCTGTTTCCATTCCTATTTCACCCAAACCGGTTATGACTAGATTTGCATTACTGACCAAACGGGTTGGTGTGCGCAGCGTAGGCCAATGACGGTTAGCTTGGTCCTGGGCGAGCTCGGCGGTGCGCTTGAAGCCATTGAACACGCCCATCAAAGCGAACTCTGCCAGAGGTAGGGCGTGAACTCCGGAGGAAGTGGTGATCGTGATCCGGGAGAGAACCTCGGGGCTGAGATTGGCAGCCTTAACTGCTCCTCCGGCCCCTGCTGCCATTGCTTGAATCCACTGCAGGTTTTGGCTTGTGGCAATGCGAGCCAGGCCAGGTGCGTTTTCGTTTGGAAAGCCGTATAAGACGTTTGCCCCCTCAAGCATGGACCAGTAGCGTGCTTCTTGCTGGGCGGTGCGCTCAAATGAAGGGTCGCCGCTGTGGTCTGCTGGGAATCGTTCGGGCGGGAGCAAGTCTGGTTCATAGAGCACGGTGACATTGGGGTGAGCGGCTCGGATGCGCTCAACATTCTCGGGTTCAAGTGGGGTTGCAATCGCAACCGTGAGGTTTTCAACTGCCATGCTGTTCATCATACTGAATTATGGATAGAATACTGAACAAATGTGATGGTGTTATCCAAGGTTAGCTATTTCAGAGACGAAAGTAGGCAGTATGGAACACGTAACTGGCAGCTCGGCAGGTAGTGATAGTGCCGTGGCAGCAGACATAGGGTTTGTTGGATTGGGCTTTATGGGCTCGCCCATGTCCCAGAACCTACTGTCCGCAGGTTTCCGCGTCACGGTGTGGAACCGTTCGACCCCGGCCGTGACAGTCTTACAAGAACACGGCGCCAGCGTGGTTTCCCAGGTTGCCCAGATGCGTGACCTCCCCGTCATTATTTTTATGCTTCCAGATCTCAACTACATAGAAGAATCCACCGTGCCACTGCTTGAAAGCTGGCGGGAAAACCCGCCGCACCAACCCACGGTCCTAGTGGTGATGAGCAGTGTCTCCCCAACCCGGGTCCGCGAGTTTGGGGAAACGGTCAGCGCTGCCACCGGCGGTATGGTCACCGTGGTCGATGCCCCGGTAAGCGGAGGAACGGTTGGCGCGCAAGCTGCCACCCTGGCCATCATGGCCGGTGGATCCCAGCAAGACTATGACCGCTTGCTTCCAATATTTAACGCCATGGGTAAGACTGTTGCGCGCATGGGAGAGTTGGGCACCGGTTCACTGGCTAAGGCTTGCAACCAGCTCCTTGTGGGCACCGCTGCGGCGGCGTTAGCGGAAGCAGCGGAACTGGCCGAGAGCAGTGGGCTTGATGTCCAAGCACTCTTTGCGGTGCTGGGGGGAGGGTTGGCCGGTAGCCAAGTGCTGAACATTGTGGGACCGCGGATTATAGCCAAGGACTATGCCCCTACCGGTCCCGCCAAGTTCATGCATAAAGACCTCGCGTTTGTGCTAGAAAGCGCAGCCCAGACCGGGGCTGCGGTACCCATGGCAGTGGCTGGGCATGAGCTATACGGCACCCTCAATGAGCAGGGCCTAGGAGACTTAGACCTCGCTGTGGTGCGTGAGAGTGTTGCAAGGCTGAGCCAAGAAAAAAACTAACGTAGTGCTGAACGTTAGTTCAAAATGGAAGGAAAGCAGTGAGTAAATTATTTGACCTAACCGGACGCGTGGCCCTGGTGACCGGATCAAGCCGTGGCATAGGCAATTCGCTTGCCCGGGGGTTAGCGGAAGGTGGAGCAACCGTTGTGCTCAACGGTGTGAGCCAAGAACGTCTTACAGCCGCGCACAGTGCGCTCGCAGCTGATTTTGCGCCGGAACAGATTCACTCACTTGCCTTTGATGTCACCAATGAGAGTCAGGTGACCCAGGGGATTGACTGGATTGAGAACAATGTTGGTCCGCTTGAAATCCTAGTGAATAACGCAGGGATTCAACACCGAGTTCCCCTAGTGGATCTGGCGGTTGCGGACTGGGAACGTGTCATTGCCACTGATTTGACCAGTGCTTTCATTGTGGGCCGTACCGTTGCGCGCAAAATGATTGAGCGCGGTCATGGCAAGGTCATCAATATTTGTTCGGTCCAAACTGACCTAGCTCGTCCTACCATTGCGGCATACACCGCAGCCAAGGGTGGTTTACGTAACCTAACCCGCGCCATGACTGCGGAGTGGGCTGGAGCGGGCTTGCAGATCAACGGTATTGCACCGGGGTATATCCACACCCAGATGACGCAGAACCTGGTGGATGATGAGAAGTTCAACTCTTGGATCCTGGGCAGAACCCCGGCTAACCGGTGGGGAACCGTACAGGACCTGGTCGGGCCAACCGTGTGGTTAGCATCGGCAGGTTCAAACTTTGTGAACGGACAAACCATCTTCATTGATGGTGGAATGACTGTGGTGGTGTGAAATGAATACCCAAGGTAATTTGCCGGCAGGGGCTGCGGCTCCGCAGGCGCTCGTGGCTTACGCCAAGGATGACTTGCGTATTGAACCGCGTGAACGGTTAGAGCCAAGCTCAGATCAGGCGGTGATTGAGGTAGCTTTTGGTGGGATCTGCGGTTCAGATCTACACTATTGGCGGCACGGCGCCGCGGGTGACTCTATCCTGCGTGCTCCTATGGTTTTGGGCCATGAGGTTGTGGGCACGGTGGTGCAGGCTGCTGCGGATGGTTCTGGCCCAGGTGTTGGTGAGCGGGTGGCAGTGCATCCGGCTACACCGGCTCCGGGGGACGCGCGCTACCCCATTGATCGTCCCAACCTATCACCGGGGTGCACCTACCTTGGCAGTGCGGCAAGATTCCCTCACACCGATGGAGCATTTGCGCGGTACGTCAACCTGCCCACTCGTATGTTGCGGGTGTTGCCGCAGGAGCTCTCGCTGCGCACAGCTGCCGCAATTGAACCGGCAAGTGTGGCTTGGCATGCGGTTGCACAGGCTGGCGAGGTTGCGGGCAAGTCGGTTCTGGTGGTTGGCAGTGGCCCCATCGGAGCATTGTGTATTGCGGTTTTGAAACGAGCCGGAGCGGCCCATATTACCGCGGTAGATATGCATGACCTTCCTCTTGCAATCGCTCAGGAACTTGGTGCGGACACCGTCTTGCGGGCAACGCAATCTGCGGAAATTGCACAGGTTGAAGCTGATGTGGTTTTTGAGTCTTCAGGTAACCATCATGGTTTGGCTTCTGCGCTTGCAGGTGCGGTGCGTGGTGGAACCGTTGTGATGGTGGGACTGCTCCCAAGTGGTCCACAGCCGGTGCCAATCTCTACGGCCATCTCACGGGAATTACGGTTGATTGGCTCGTTCCGGTTTAACAATGAGATTGATGAGGTCATTGCGGCACTGGCGGACAACTCCTTGGTTATTGACCCGGCAATTACGCACACTTTTGGAATTACGCAGGCACTTGAGGCGTTTGCTATAGCTGCCGATGCCTCAGTATCTGGCAAAGTACTCATCGATTTCGCTGAGTAGCAGCCGCAGAAAATCACGATAACAGCGGTAGCGAAATACCCTTTAGCGCGGGCTGTTCTGCGCACCCAGTAAGACCGCGCGAACTCAGCAAGACTGCGCGAACCCTAAGCAGTTAGGCCGCATTCTGGTCGGTATTGGTCTGGGTGCCGGCAGTACGTGCCCGAGGCAGGATAAGGTTTCGGTCTTTGTCAAATAGTTTTTGGCACAGTGCCTGTAACTCGGGGCCGGGTAGTTGAGGCGGTACGGACGGTGGCCGAATCCGAAACCAGGTGCCGTTGGGCTCGAGCCAGTGGGGTGCGCGCACGTGCGGAACCGCATCAATCATTTTTAGATGCCAACCGCTGGTATTGATTGTTTGGTGATGGTAAAAGCAAAGAAGAGCGCCGTTACTGACGGTGGTGGGGCCGCCATGTGACCATTCGACCACATGGTGGGCCTCACACATAGTGCCCGGCACCATGCAATTTGGAATAGCGCAGCCACCGTCGCGCAAGATGAGCGCACGTTTTTGGTATGCAGTAAAGAGCCGGTTGGGTGAGGAAATATGATTGATAACGCCCCGCTCTGATAGTTCTACCTGCTGGGTCCAACCGGAGCAGCCCGCATGTTGCAAAGCGTCTTGGTCAATGGCGATGGTGCCTCCATGGTGGTCATAAAGTACACCTGCACTAGGCATTGGAGTTGCCGGGAGTTGAACTGCAGCGGGTTGAACTGCAGCGGGTTGAGCTTCTGTGGTTTGAACTGCGGTTGTTTGAGCTGCGGTTGTTTGAATCAGCACGGTCACCGGAGCCCCAGCAAGCAAGGGGGCATCTGGGTGACGTGCTATGGCTCCAAGTAAAACGGATAAGGAGTCATGGCGCCTATTACCGGGGGTGCGCGGATCAATGCGGTCTGCCAAATAACTGAGCTCGGCTGCATGAGAGTCTGGGCATTTTGAGTCATCCGATTGCACAGCATCTGGCTGCGTGGTGCTTGGCTGCGCACTGTCATTGTGTGTAGCGGCCAAGGTATTTAGGTAGTCTGCTTGGTGCACAGAGCACTTTTTGGGGTCATGGCCTAATGTTCCATGCTGGTCTTGTTCAGAGGTGATTGAACTAGAGCCGGAAGCTGCCTCAAGTAACCGGGCCAGAAGGGCCGCGGTTTGGGGAATGAGTTTTCCGCCTATGCTGACCAGCCCATTGTGTTCTTTACCCATCCAAAAGTTCCGCTGCGCGGAGGGCTCCCGGCCCTTGGGGTGTGGGCCATCCTGGTCAATGTAGTCAGCTACCTTGCGGCACGAGTATTTAAGCTGGTCATAGTCTTGGGGGAAGGGATACTCGGGGTTAGTGCCGGTTGCCAAAGCGACTAAGGCGGTTTCAGCTGGCCCCACCAGTGGTTGTACCTGGGCCGTCTGCATTGTGGGCTGGTTCAGGGTTTGGCAAATAAGCTGAGCGGATTCAACGTTTAATTGCCCGGAGTCTAAGCCCGCAGCGACGGCAGGATACTTGGCGGGTATCTCGGCACCAGAGATGCTAAATGATTCGTCTAGCAGCAGACCAAGTTTGATCCGTTTATTTAGTGTTGCTGCAGAAAGCTGAGTTGCCTGCTGCAGGGCACCAGTAGTATTGCGTGCACCCAACTTGGTGATGATGGACTGCTCGCCAAAAGAGCTCTGTGCGACTGTGTGTAATTGAGCTGCTAGCCGGACCCGCAGCAGATCTGTAATCTGTCCTACGGCTTCTGCCAGCGTAATTATTTTGACGAGCTCATGATCTTGCGCCAAAGATAAGTTCTGTGCCGAAAGGTCAAGGGTTGCTAAAGATTCAAAAACTTGCGCAAGACCCTCTAATGCAGCGTCAAACCCGGCCGCCTGAGCGTCCGGGGTGCTACGAGAGATTGATTGCGGGTCCATACCCCATTCTAGCAAGAATCGAACAAATGTTCTAGGGCTTGAGTGGTTTTAGTGCTATTTACAGTAAGTGGTACGGCCTAAGTGTGCGACCTAAAATTAGGTCTTCCCGGTTAACGAGGTATGCAAAAGTGGGTGGATACGCAATTGCGTAACCACCCACTGAATTGTTGCAGAGCGAGGGTTCTTAACGACGTGAGGTTATCTAGTCAGTAGGAGCCACCAAGCCGGGAGCTTCTTCACATATCTGCCTTCATCTTGCGGTGCATGCCGAACAGCGCGGCGCTGGAAGCAAGGAGGATAAGAGCTATGGTTGCCCAAAGCCCAACCGGGCCCGCTCCCGTTTGCGCAAGGTTGTCATCGGAATCCTTGTCACCAGCATTGTTGTCACCGGTATTGCCATCAGTGCTGTCTTGATCGGTGCCATCGGTAGTTCCATCGGTGGTTCCGTCGGTGTTGCCGCCGTCTACGTCTTCGTCAGTGTTGCCGCCGTCTACGTCTCCGTCAGTGTCTCCACCGTCAGTGTTGCCGCCGTCTACGTCTCCGTCAGTGTCGCCACCATCGGTGTCAGGGTTTTCTGGCTCAACCGGAACCTCTGGCTCAACCGGTGCCTCAACACCGGCCTCGGTTACGTACTTCACTCCGGCATCGGACTTGGTGATGGTGAACTCGTCGTAGAGGTCGCCTACAGCTGCACCTGGAACCGAGTTGTAGCGGTCGTTAACCTCGGCAATGTATGACTTGTAGGTCATGGTGTCAGCGGTTACGTCAATGACCTGGTAGGTGGTCAGGCCCTGTGAGCGCTTTACCTGGGTTGCGCCATTTAGGGTCCAGACGTTCTTTTCTTCGGTTTCGAGGTTGTAGTGCTTGGCACCGGAGTTCGAAACTACGTATACCGGACCGTTGGTGATGCCATCGGTTTCGGTCTTGTCATCGTTGTTGAAACCACGTGCGTAGGTGTGGTCGTGACCCATCTGGACCAGGTCAATGTTGTGCTTTTGGAAGACTGGGACCCAGAGCTCGCGCAGAACAGGCTCGTTGCGGCCCGCGGAAGTGGAGTACACGGGCTGGTGGAAGGTGACAACGTTCCACTTCTGCTCAGACTCGGACAAGATGAAGTCAAGCCACTCGGCCTGGAACTGGGTCCACAGGCGAGAAACGTCCTTGGACGGGCATGGAACTTCTTCGGTTCCGGTGCAGCTTGGCAGGTTGTCTGGCTTTAGGAAGGTCGAGTCGCGGGTTGCGTTGATGGTAATGAAGCGAACGCCTTGGTAATCGGTGAAGTACACGGTCTCAGCGGCAAAGTTTGACCAGTGCTCAAAGTAGGCTGCGTACTGCTTTGCTACGTCGCTGTCGCCCTCGGCCTTCTTAGCGAGATCCCCGATGGTCGAGGTGTTTGGCTGGTTTAGTGGGTACTCAAAGTGAGCCTTCCACGCTTCCATGAGCTTGTCGCCGGAGAATTCGTGGTTTCCAGGGGCAGCCATGACGTTCGTGGTGGCCGCGCTGGTTTCCATGCCCTTGAACCAGTTCTTCCACTGGGTGTCATTTGAGCTGGTGTCGATCAAGTCGCCCGCGTGTACGGAACCAACGGAGTTGGGTGCCTTGGCCTCGGCCTGGCGCACAACGTCTGGCCAGGTGGTGTCTAGACCAATCTGGGCGTCACCGTAGTACAGGTACTGGAAGTCGGTGGCGTTTGGGTCAGCGGTAGTGAATTCATACCATTCACTCCAGCTCTGGCCATTGCCTACACGGTAGGTGTACTCCGTGGCTGGCTTGAGTCCGGTCACGGTTGAGGAGAAGTGCGGCAGAACCGTTGCCAGGGGAGCGCCCTGGTTGTATGCCTTTACCGAGCGGACACTGCCGCCGGCGCTTGGCTTGATCTGCACGGTGCCACTGGCTGCGTCCTCGCTCGATGCCTGCCACGTGAAGCTCTGTGAGGTTTCAGGAGTCTCGGTTGGGGTCAAGATGAGGCGGGTTGGTGGAACCGTTGCCGCATCTACTTCCTTGGCCGGTGTCAGCGATACGAAGTCGAAGAAGATGTCCGAGCTTGCTGGACGGTCCTGGTGAACGGCCACCGCGATCGTGTTCTTACCGGCTACCAAAATGTCCTTGGCAACCTTAAAGTCAACCTGATCGAGTGAGGTTGAACTGCCACTTGCGTAGGCAAGCGTTGGAGTGTCCTTGGCAACGTCGTTGCGAGCAACCTCGACACCGTTAACGTAGATGATGATGCCGTCATCGGAAAGAGTCTTAGCATCGAAGAAGTCGGCTGCAGCCAGCTGATCAGCGGTGAGGTCAAAGGTCGCCCGGAAGAAGTGGGTGCGGGTCACGCTGGTGCCATCAACGCCGAAGTAGTTGACTAGGTTGTCGGCTTTGGTTGATGAGCTGTAGTTGGCGCTGACACTGTTGTCGCTCGCGCGCTTGGCACCAAAGCTGCCCTTGGCAGTTGGCCAAGCCGTGTCATCGAATGACGGAGCGTTCCAGGTGGAACCGGCAGGCAGTCCTGTATTTGGATCAATGTCTGTATCTAGGTAACGCCATGAGGTCTGTCCGGACTCAACAACGGGCGCGGCCTCAGTCTGGGCCACAGCGGGGGAGGTCAAGATAAGAGCGGTGCTTGCGGAGATCGCAAAGAGGCTCAGGGCGGCGATGCCACGCTTGGGCATCCGGCCGCGTGCAGAATTAAACTGCATAGTCTGTTCATCCTTTGTGTCATTCAGGTATGCGCAATTGCGCCACATGAAGTTCACCAAGATGAAGTGACCGGTTGCCCACGTTATTGCAGATCAGACGTTAATAGTTGCCTAACAAAGGTGTCTACAAGGTGTCTTGTTGGGGTCCCGAGTCCAAGATGCGTTCGCAAAGGTCGATAAGTCGCGCTCGCAGGGGCGCCGAGCGGACGGCAAAGTCTTTTTGACGCGCTGAGTATTGCGCCTTGCCTTCGCTTGTTTCGATCGCGACCGCTGGCAACCCAAACTTGGACACGTCGTAGGGGGAGGCCTGCATATCTAAGTAGCGGATCTCTTTGGAGAGTTCAAAGCAATCGAGCAGGAGATCGCCGGGGATTGCCGGGGTTAATTTCCAGGCCCACTTATACAGATCCATGTTGGCATGCAGGCATCCGGGCTGTTCAAACTCGGCTTGGGTTTGCCTGGTTGGCTGCAGTTTGTTGAGCGGCTCGGCCTCGGGGGTGAAGAACCGGAAAGCGTCAATGTGCGAGCACCTGATCTGGTTGTCTTGCACCACCTCATCGGTGCCCTTGGCACCAAGGCGCAGCGGCAGCACATGACGAGTGTCCTCGCCCTGGCGGTAGACCATGGCCCACTCGTGCAAACCAAAGCAGCCCACATTGGCGGGCTTCTGAGCGGTTGAACGCAGCAAGTGCAACATATACTTCACGGCCGTACCCCGGTCGGCCAGGAAGGCAGCGGTGTCGAGGGTGACCGCACCGTCCTTGGTTTCCCGATGCCAGCGCAACTCGGTACGCCTGGTCCAGTCAGCGCTTAACTCGGGTTGGGCTTGATCGCCTCTTAAGGCAAACCCCACACCCGGGTTCCATGTGGTCAGCCGCCCGGGCCGCACCGGATAGTACGAGAACAAGAAGTCTTCGATCTCATGCTTGGTTCCGGCATCGCGGGCAGAACGCCACACACTGGTTAACTCGAGTGCCCGAGCGCGGTGGTCCTGCTGGATTTGCCACCAGTGGTCCGGTTCAAGGGTGGTGAGCTGACTGGCAGCAATCTGTAGGTCTTGCACACTGTCCATTAAAACAGGGCAATCTTAGGTGGCGCTGGGAAGATCGCGTCGAGCGCTGTGAGATCTGCCTGGGTGAGGGGCACAATGGCGCTCGCATTCTCGGTAATTTGTTCTGGGCGGGTAGCACCGGCAATGACGGACGCAACAACCGGCTGGGCCGCAAGCCAAGAAAATGCCACCTGAATCATGGTCAACTGTCGTTCCGCTGCAAAGGCGTGTAAGGCATCGAGAGCTTGCCACGGGGCAGACTTGAGCAGCTCCGGCTTGGAGTGGGTGACCCTGCCGTCGGCGGGCGCGTGTGCTTGGGAGTACTTGCCCGTCAGGAGCCCGTTAGCGAGGGGGAAGTACGGTAACAAGCCCAGTCCAAACTCTTGGGCCGCCGGAACGACCTCGAGCTCGGCCCTGCGGTCAATGAGGTTGTAGTGACTCTGGCTCGAGATAAAGCGCGTGGTGCCAAGCTGCCGGGCCACGTACTCGGCCTGGGCGATCTGCCACCCGGACCGGTTGGAGTGCCCGATGTAACGGACCTTGCCACTGGACACCAGTAGATCCAGGGCAGTGAGTGTCTCATCGATTGGGGTATTTGGGTCCGGGGTGTGGAACTGAAATAGGTCAATATAGTCGGTGCCCAGGCGGCGCAGGGACCCCTCAACCGCGTTGATGATGTAGCGGCGCGAGCCGCGGGCCCCAAAGTCAGGACCGCTGATTCCTCCGTTAGCCATGCCAAATTTTGTGGCCACGGTGACGTGGTCCCGGTAGCCGCCAAGGGCCCTTCCCAAGAATTCCTCGGATAGCCCCGGCGCCGCCCCGTAATTGTCAGCCACGTCAAAGAACGTAATGCCGGCATCGAGAGCTGCGGCGATCACCTCTTGTGAGCCCTCAAACGATGCGGTTGCGGTGTGGGCCCGGCCCAGGTTGTTGCAGCCTAAACCGAGGGCGGAAACGCTTAACCCGCTGCTCCCTAACCGGCGAAGGGCCAGGGTGTGGGACGGAGAGACGGTGTGCAGAGGGTGGCTGGCAAGAGTCATGCTCAAGATGTTACGTGGAACCATGCCGAGCGTCCACGTAGTGAGCAAACCCGTGTGTTTCCAGCGAAACCACAAGATATTCCGCTCAGATGCTGAGAATTGAACCCCCTTGAGAGATGAAAACCTCTACCGTCATAGACATGAATCAATCCATCACCTCACAGCAGCGTGCTGCCCGCGAAGCCCACAATGATGTCCGGATCGCGCCTAGCACCGCGCACAGTGAGCAATCCCGTGAGTCTGAGTCCTACACTCACGGGCACCACGCCTCTGTTCTCAAATCCCACCGTTGGCGGACCGCCGCGAACTCGGCCGGGTATCTCACGCCGTTCCTTGAGGCCGGTATGAGCATCTTGGACGTGGGCTGTGGGCCGGGCACACTGACGATTGACCTAGCGCGCGTGGTCGCGCCGGGCAAGGTTATTGGGGTGGATGCTTCCGAGGACGTTCTTGAACGCGCACGTGAGGAAGAGACCGCGAGCGAGGTCACCAACGTTTCATTTGAGCAAGCAAACGCGTATTCGCTGCCGTTTGCTGATCGCTCGTTTGATGTGGTTCATGCCCACCAGGTGCTTCAGCACCTGTCTGATCCAATCGCGGCCATCAAAGAGATGGTGCGCGTTACCAAGCCGGGCGGCATTATTGCCGTGCGTGAGGCGGACTACGGGTCCATGAGTTGGTACCCGCAATCCCACGGGCTTGAAGAGTGGAACACCCTGTATCACGAGGTCACCAGCGCATACGGCTATGAGGCCGATGCCGGACGTCGTTTGCTGCACTGGTTCCAGGGGGCGGGGATCGCCGCCACGTCGCTTTACCCGTCGGCCGGCATCTGGTGCTACTCGACCCCGGAATCACGTGAGTGGTGGGGACAACTGTGGGCCGAGCGTTGTGTGGAGTCAAACTTTGCGTTGCAGGCCAAGGACGCCAACCTGGCGGATGATGTGGCCCTTGAAGAGCTCGCACATGAGTGGCGCAGTTGGTCAGAACAGCCGGATGGCTGGTTCATGGTGCCAAACGGGGAGATTATCGCCCGGGTGTAGCCCCAATTCACCGCAGCGTCCGTTGATTGACACCATTCGATGGTGCCGATCGACGGACCACGGGACCAAGTTACAACAAAAACGGATAAGGACTAGACTGAACCCGTGCGTATTGCGAGATTTACTACCGGCGATGAGCCGAGGTTCGGATTTGTCCAAGAGGAGAACGGCAAGGAGTTCCTAGCTGTTCTTAGCGGAGACCCACTTTTCACGCCGATCGCCCCAACGGGTGAGCGCGTGGAACTGGGAGACGGTGTGCGTCTGCTGACCCCCGTCATTCCGCGCTCCAAAGTTATTGGTGTGGGGCGTAACTACGTCGACCACGCTAAGGAAATGGGTCAAGAGGTGCCAACCTCTCCCATGATTTTCCTGATTCCAAACACCGCCGTGGTGGGCCCGGATGACCCGATCGTGCTGCCTGAGTTCAGCCAGGAGGTCTCCTACGAGGCCGAGCTGGCCGTGGTCATTGGTCGCATGGCAAAGGACGTCAGCCCCGAGAACGCCCACAAGTACATCCTTGGGTACACCGTGGCCAACGACGTTACCGCGCGTGATGCTCAGCGCCAAGACGGTCAATGGGCACGGGCCAAGGGCTTTGACTCCGCCTGCCCAATCGGCCCGTGGATTGAAACCGATCTGAACTTTGAGGACGTGGCCGTACGATCACGCGTCAACGGTGAACCCCGTCAAGACGGTTTAACCAGCGACATGATCTTCGACATTCCGTTCCTGGTGTCCTACATCTCGGAGGCATTCACGCTCCTGCCGGGCGACATCATCTTGACCGGAACCCCCGCCGGAGTTGGTCCAATCGTGGCCGGCGACCGGGTGGAGTGTGAGGTCGAGGGAATCGGTGTCCTGGCGAACCCGGTTGTGCGCCGCTCAATAGATTAATGATGTGGTCTCTTACGGTTATCTGACCCGGGCGGTTCGTCCGGGCAGAATCGTAAGTGCCACACGCCAAAACTTTGATGCCAAGCGCTAGTTAGGCATCGTAAAAGCATTGTTTTTTGCCCTTCACTACCAAAGGTAAGTACGTGACCAATACCAGCGCACCCGCAGCCGTAACCGGAAGCGACGTTCGTGTTCGTTTTTGCCCATCACCAACCGGAACCCCGCACGTTGGGCTGATTCGCACCGCCCTATTTAACTGGGCCTACGCGCGCCACACCGGCGGCAAGATCATCTTCCGCATCGAAGATACCGACCAGGAACGTGACTCCGAGGAAAGCTACCACCAGCTGCTGGACGCACTGAAGTGGCTGGGACTGGACTGGGACGAGGGCGTTGAAGTTGGTGGCCCGCACGGCCCATACCGCCAGTCACAGCGTGGGGACATCTACCAGGATGTCATCACCAAGCTGGTCGACGGCGGGTACGTCTACGAGTCGTTCTCAACCCCTGCCGAGATCGAAGAGCGTAACGTCGCCGCCGGCCGGTCCAAGGCCATGGGCTATGACGGCTTTGACCGCAACCTGACCGACGAGGACAAGGCTGCCCTGCGCGCGCAGGGCCGCGAGCCTGTGCTGCGCCTGCGCATGCCGGACCACGATGTTTCGTTCTTTGACGTGGTACGCGGTGAGGACGTCACATTCAAGGCCGGAACCATTCCTGACTACGTGGTGGTCCGTGCCAACGGCCAGCCGCTGTACACGCTGGTCAACCCGGTCGATGACGCGTTGATGGAGATCACCCACGTCCTGCGCGGTGAGGACCTGCTGTCCTCAACCCCACGCCAGGTAGTCCTGTACCAGGCGCTGCTTGAGCTGGGCATTGCCAAGGTCATGCCGCAGTTTGGCCACCTGCCATACGTCATGGGTGACGGCAACAAGAAGCTCTCCAAGCGTGACCCAGAGTCCAACCTGTTCCACCACCGCGACCGCGGATTCATCCGCGAGGGCCTGCTGAACTACCTGGCGCTGCTGGGTTGGTCCATCGCCCCGGACAACGACATCTTCTCCGTTGATGAACTGATCGCCGCCTTTGACGTTAAGGACGTGCTGGCAAACCCGGCGCGCTTTGACCTCAAAAAGGCTGAAGCCATCAACGCAACCCACATGCGCATGCTGGATGTGGAAGACTTCCGCAACCGCACCGTGCCGTACCTGCGCACCGCAGGAGTTGTTTCCGCTGACACCTTTGATGCGCTGACCGAGCGCGAGCAGAACCTGCTTTCCGCCGGCGCACCGTTGGTTCAGGAGCGCATGACCCTGCTGGGCGAGGCCCCGGGCATGCTCGGGTTCCTCTTCCTTGACGATGCCGCTGTTGAGGTTGACGAGGACTTCAAGAAGGTCCTCAAGGATGACGCAGCCGAGATCCTCGACCGCTCAATTGCGGCGATTGAGGCTCGCGAGAACCTGAACCCCGAGGAAGTGCAGCTCGAACTGCGCGCGATTTTGGTCGATGAGATGGGCGTCAAGCCGCGTCTAGCGTTTGCGCCGCTGCGCGTTGGCATCACCGGTCGCCGCGTGTCACCACCGCTGTTTGAGTCCATGGAAATTCTGGGCAAGGAAGCGAGCCTTACCCGTCTGCGCAAGCTGCGCGCCGCGCTGTAACCGTATCTGACCGTGAACTTGCTAGGCGCATCATTGGTCTAGTGCTGTGATTGGAAGTAAAGCAATGCTCGAAGGCGTCCTGTTTGATATTGACGACACACTAGTTGATACCCGGGGCGCCTTCGCGCATACTATGGGCGTCTTGAGTGCCCACTTCTTGCCGGCTCTTGCGCCCGAGCGGCACCCCGAGGTCCTCGATCTGTGGCGCCGGGATCCTAATGGGCACTACCGGGCCTACACGCGCGGTGAAGTCAGCGCTAGGGACCAGCGCAAGGCGCGGGCCAACGAGCTGCAGGCTACCTTTGGCGGCAAGCACTTTGATGACGCGGGGTTTGATCAATGGAATGAGGTCTTCCAGGCCGCGTTCCGGGACGGCTGGAGAGCATTTTCCGATGCCGCACCCGCGATTGCTGCACTACGGCAGGCGGGGATTGCGGTTGGGGCGCTCTCGAACGCACCGCGGGCCATGCAACTGGATAAACTTGCGCAAACGGGGCTGGGCGATGTCGAGGTGCTGGTCACCTTGGACACCTTTGGGGTGGGGAAACCGGATCCACGGGTGTTCCTTGAAGCGTGCCGGTTGCTTGGGACTGATCCGCAGCGCACCGCCTACGTGGGCGATGAGCTCGATATCGATGCCCGCGGCGCCGCCGCGGTGGGGATGACCGGTGTTTGGCTGGACCGTCCGGGCACCAGACGCGGGGGAGTTCACCTCGAAGATGTGTCCGTGGCCACCTCCGAAGGGCTCCATGTTGTTGAAAGTCTGGCACTAGTGCCGGAAGTTCTCGGGGTCCCAGTTAGCGTTTAGGCCGCGGAATCATGCGGTTGTTGCGCGGTGGTTGCGGGTCAAAACCCGGAAGGTAACCTAGAACACGTCAAACTAATTTGGAACCGGGCGCAACCTCGGGTAATGTTTTATGTTGTTGGCAGCGAGGGAAACCCCGCAGCGCAGACCAAGGAATAGCGGCGGAAACGTTGATATTCTGCGGATTGTAGCCATCATTGGGGTATGGTGTAATTGGCAACACATCGGTTTCTGGTACCGCCATTCTAGGTTCGAGTCCTGGTACCCCAGCGCAGTTCATTGAAGTGAGGCCTTACGGCTAAAGTTCAAGTGAATTAGTACGTGTTTGTAGTTCGCTACATTCGCAAGGCCCCCATCGTATAGCGGCCTAGTACGCCGCCCTCTCACGGCGGTAACACGGGTTCAAATCCCGTTGGGGGTACAAACAAGAACCGCTCAACCAAGCAATTGGTTGGGCGGTTTTGTTGTTCCGCAAGCCTTTCCACATTTTCTTTGTGCTGCCGCCCGGGAAGTCCGCCTTCTTGGGTTAGAGTGGCAAATGTTGCAATGGTGCACATGGGAGGGCAAAGATGCGCTTTTATACTGATGGAACTGTCCTGCGTGATGAACACGGACGAGAACGAATCTTTCATGGAATCAATCTGGTCGCCAAGGGAAATCACCTTCTTCAAGGAAACTTCATTGAGCGAGGATTCCAAGGAACTTGGACTCCACAAGACATAGCTGGCTTGGCTGCCAAGGGGTTTACCATGATCCGGTTGGGCATCATGTGGGCCGCGGTTGAGCCATTGCCAGGAACGTACGATGAAGAGTATCTGGACTGGATTGTTAACCAGATGGATCTGATACACCAAGCGGGCATGGTGGTTCTGCTGGATTCCCACCAAGACTTGTATTCGCAATCCTTTGGCGACGGCGCTCCGGCCTGGGCCACGTTAACGGAACAAGAGTTTGCCGCCACCGACATGTGGAGCGACGCTTACTTGATGAGCCCGGCTGTGCATGAGGCGCTCGATGCCTTCTGGGCCAACGCACCCGGTCCACATGGAGTTGGCTTGCAGGATCGATTTGCAGCCATGTGGGCGCACGTTGCCAACCGTGTGTGCAACCACCCGGGCCTATTTGGGTATGACCTGCTCAATGAGCCGGCGCCGGGGAGTCCCTCGCCTGAGATATTTGCTTCTCTCATCGGCGCATTCGCCCACGCCACCGGTCAGGATCCGGAGCAGGTATTCGCAGACTTCTCTGAACCCGAGGCCAAATTTGCCCAACTGGCACGGCTCGAAGACGTGGCCGTGTACCACCAAGTCGGTGACACCATCCATCCCCTCATTGCCGCGTTCGAGACCGACGTTGTAGCTCCCTTCATGGAGAAGGTAGCGCGTAGTATTCGGGTCCATGACCGGGACTCAATCATCGCCCGGGAGCACTCGTACTTTGCCAACATGGGTGTGCCGTCAGGGCAACCAGCATTGCCGGACCCAGCCTGGGTGTATTCGCCCCACGGGTATGACCTGACAGTTGACTCGGAAGCGATCGCCTTGTCTTCGAATGTTCGTGCGGGAGTCATTTTTGACCGCCACGCACAGACTCAGCAACGTCTTGGCGTCCCAGTGCTCGTGGGCGAGTGGGGCGCGCTCAGCACTGGTCCCGGGGTAGGACCGCACGGTGAGTTCTTGATGGACTTTTTTGATGCTCAAGGTTGGTCCTGGACCTACTGGTGCTGGGAACCGGGCTATGAGGGCAGCGAGGCGGCTGCGGTTATGAACCGGCCGCGGCCCATCGCGTTTGCGGGGGACACAACCAGTTGGCGGGTTACCAACGGGCAGTTAGAGGCACAATGGCAGGGACGCGACGGGGCTGAACCGTCAGTATTTTTTGTTCCCCAGTTAACCTCCGGGGCCCAGGTTGAGGTCACCACTGCTGGCGTCTCAATACCTGCCAAGATCGATGGACCCTGGGTGTATGTGCCCGCGGGTACCGGAGCCTACGAACTGCGCAGCCGGTAGGGCAGTGCGGTGGCGTTGACGTTTAAGCAGCGCGCGTTACTGGCGACTCCGCTGCCCGCCACGTGGATGTCCTCCGTGGTTATTCACAATGTGTACGTCAAGTTCTACACCGACGTTATTGGTCTCGAGGCAAAGTATGTGGGGTGGGTATACCTAGCCTTCAACATCTGGAATATCCTCAATGATCCGGTCTTTGGGGTCATGCTCGATAAGATGAGGTACCGCCCGGGCAGAGGTAAGTTTCTGCTGGTCATGCGGATAACAATCCCGTTCATGCTGCTGGGGCTGGTCGCCATGGCTTGGACCTCGCCGTCTTGGCCGCAGGCGGTCATCCTTGGGGTGTTCCTACTCGAGCTGTTCTTGTTTGATGTGGCGTCAACGTTCTACCTCATCTCCGCAACCAGCTACGTCTATTTGGCTGCCCCAACACGTGAGGACCGCATTGATGTTGAGGTGGTCAAGAGTTGGATTGGTAATATCTCGTCCGCATTTGCAACCGTGCTAGCCACGCAGTTGCTCGTGGGGGATGCCATAACCGAACGTACAACCATGGCCACCCTGCTCATGGGTGTGGTGTTACTGAACGCCTGTCTCTACCTCATCCCGGCCCTCAAGCTCAAGGATCCACCGGAACTTTATGCCGAAGGTGACGCCGGAAATCAGGCGGTGACGTGGGAACAGCTCAAGATCGATGCCAAATCGATCCTCACCATGCGGGCGTTTTGGGCCTGGTTTGCCTACGGAACTACCGCATTGGCGCCCATGGGAATGTACTTCACGGCGTTCTTGTACTTCATGGACCACGTCATTCGCAGTAGCGGAATGGAAGCAACGTTTGCCGATATCGGGTCCATGGTTGTGGTGTTGGTGCTCTTGCCGCTGTTTGCCAAAATGATTAAGAAGCTCGGTAGCCGAACCGCGATTTATATTGGGTTCGCACCGTATTTGGGTGGACTGGCAGGGCTATTCTGGGTTACCAAATGGTGGCAGGTGCTGATCTGCTACATGTTCTTGATGAGTGGCCGCTACATCATGACCACGGCCGGGGTAGCTCTTGAAGGTGCGCTGATCGATGACAATGAGCGGATGACCGGAACCCGAAAGACCGGCTCGTTTGCTTCACTCAAGGCCCTGATGTCCGCTCCGGTGACGGGTACCCAGCTATCAATTTTCCTGTGGATCATTGCGGCCTACGGTTATGATCCAAACCTCGACGTGCAGACGGAAGCAGCCCAAGCCGGTATCCGGTTCGCCACGGCGGGAATCCCCATTATCTTTGGCGTACTGGGGCTCATTGCATTGTTTTTCTTGCCGTATAGCAAGGCAGTTGAAGCGGATTTGAGTAAGTTCTCTGCCGACCGTAGGGGATTGGGAACAGCGTTTGCCGCGAAAGAGGATAATTCGATTGCACCGGGTGCTTGAACATCCATATCAGAGCTAAGAGGCTTCCAATCCTAGATGAAACTTGTGTGGTGCGGCAGATCACAACGTCAAAACTTGGTTTTCTTGGCCTTTGTCAGGATAAGATAACGAAGTTGCAACGCCAACCAATAAGTTTTCTTAGAGGTTGACACTTGCGTCAAGGCCCCCATCGTATAGCGGCCTAGTACGCCGCCCTCTCACGGCGGTAACACGGGTTCAAATCCCGTTGGGGGTACCAAATAGAAAAACCGCCCGGTCACAAACGTGACCGGGCGGTTTTTTGTTTTTGTGGTTACGAGTTGCGGGAATCCTCGTTTGCGCGGCGCAAGACTTCGGTCAACCTATTTGCGGCTGCCATCACTGAGCCCGCGTGTAGCCGGCCAGGCTGGCGCGAGAGACGCTCAACCGGACCGGAGATCGACACGGCGGCCACAATGCGCCCTGAGGGGCCCCGTACGGGGGCTGAGACGGACGCAACGCCCACCTCGCGCTCAGATACCGATTGGGCCCATCCGCGGCGCCTAACGCCCGAAAGAATCGTTGCGGTGAACTTCGCTCCCTGCAGGCCGCGGTGTAGGCGGTCCGGCTCCTCCCAAGCCAATAGAATTTGAGCCGCAGAACCCGCGTGCATGGTTAGGGTTGCTCCCACCGGAATGGAGTCACGCAACCCAACCGGACGCTCGGCCGCGGCGACACAGATGCGCAAATCACCCTGACGGCGGTAGAGTTGAGCACTCTCACCTGTGTGGTCGCGCAATGCAGCTAACACGGGGTTTGCTGCAGCAAGCAGACGGTCTTCACCAGCTGCAGTAGCCAACTCGTTGAGGCGTGGTCCCAGGATGAATCTGCCCTGCATGTCACGGGTGACAAGCCGGTGATATTCCAACGCAACGGCCAAACGGTGCGCCGTTGGCCGGGCTAACTGGGTCGCTGCTACAAGTTGTGCAAGGGTTGCTGGGCCTGCCTCGAGGGCGCCCAACACGGCGGCTGCCTTGTCCAGCACACCAACTCCACTAGATTTGTCCATGTATTGATATTGCAGTCTTAAAGGGTGAGAAAGCAAGTAGACTCACCGAATAGAAAGTGCAAAAAGTTTCCGCAGGCCCCAGAACATGCGGATTGAGAGAGGAAAAATCATGGCCGGAACACTGGCAGAAAAGGTTTGGGACGCACATCTGGTGCGCCGTGGCACCGATGGTTCGCCGGACCTTCTTTACATTGACCTGCACCTCATCCACGAGGTAACCAGCCCTCAGGCGTTTGAAGGTCTGCGTCTTGCCGGTCGCAAAGTGCGCCGCCCAGATCTCACCATCGCAACCGAGGACCACAACACCCCAACGCTGAACATTGACCGCCCAATTGCGGACCTGACTTCACGCACCCAGATCCAGACTCTGCGTAACAACGTCAAGGAGTTCGGTGTTCGCATCCACTCCTTGGGTGACGCTGACCAGGGAATTGTGCACGTTGTTGGACCACAGCTCGGTCTGACCATGCCGGGTCTCACCGTGGTCTGTGGAGACTCCCACACCTCAACGCACGGCGCCTTCGGTGCACTTGCGTTTGGTATTGGTACCTCCGAGGTTGAGCACGTCATGGCCACGCAAACGCTGCCACTGGCTCCGTTCAAGACCATGGCAATCAACATCAACGGTGACCTGCCTGAAGGTTCCACCTCAAAGGACATCATCTTGGCTATCATCGCCAAGATCGGTACCGGTGGTGGACAGGGCTACGTTCTGGAATACCGTGGAGAAGCTATTTCCAAGCTTTCCATGGAGGGCCGCATGACCATCTGCAACATGTCCATTGAGGCTGGTGCACGTGCGGGAATGATCGCTCCTGATGAGACCACCTTTGAGTACCTCAAGGGCCGCCCACACGCCCCAGAGGGTGCTGACTGGGACGCAGCCGTTGAGTACTGGAAGACGCTCAAGACTGATGATGGTGCAGTGTTCGACGCCGAGGTTAACCTCGAAGCCGCTGACATCGAGCCATTTGTAACCTGGGGAACCAACCCCGGTCAGGGCCTACCCCTGTCCGCAAACGTTCCAGTTCCAGCTGAGATTGCTGACGAGAACGAGCGGGTAACCGCTGAGCGCGCAATCGAGTACATGGGTCTAACCCCGGGTGCACCACTGCGTGACATCAAGGTTGACACCGTGTTCATTGGCTCATGCACCAACGGCCGGATCGAAGACTTGCGGTCCGTCGTTGACGTGATCAAGGGCCAAAAGAAGCATGACGATGTCCGGGTCCTCGTGGTCCCAGGCTCGGCACGCGTCCGCCTCCAAGCCGAGGCCGAGGGCCTTGACAAGGTGTTCCTAGACTTCGGCGCCGAGTGGCGCAACGCCGGTTGCTCCATGTGCCTTGGCATGAACCCGGATCAGCTCAAGCCGGGCGAGCGTGCGGCATCGACCTCGAACCGTAACTTTGAGGGACGTCAGGGTAAGGGTGGACGTACTCACCTCGTTTCCCCGCTCGTGGCAGCCGCTACCGCAATCCGCGGAACACTGTCCTCACCTGCCGACCTGCCATCCGCGTAAGCGCCTAGAATCGGAGATTTGAAATGGAAAAGTTCACCACTCACACCGGTGTAGGCGTTCCACTGCGTCGCAGCAACGTTGACACCGACCAGATCATCCCGGCCGTCTACCTCAAGCGGGTAACGCGCACCGGGTTCGAAGACGCCCTGTTCTCAGCATGGCGCAATGACCCTGAGTTCGTTTTGAACCAGGACGAATACAAGTCCGGAACGGTTCTTGTGGCCGGACCAGACTTTGGAACCGGATCATCCCGTGAGCACGCCGTTTGGGCGCTCAAGGACTACGGCTTCAAGGTAGTTCTATCCTCACGTTTTGCAGACATTTTCCGCGGTAACTCGGGCAAACAGGGGCTGCTTGCTGGAGTTTGTGCGCAAGAAGACATCGAGTTGCTGTGGAAGATCATCGAGACCAACCCGGGTACCGAGATCACCGTTTCGCTTGAGGACCGCACCGCAACCGCCGGTGACGTCACGGTGAAGTTTGTCATTGACGACTACACCCGCTGGCGCCTCATGGAGGGGCTGGATGACATTGGTCTAACCCTGCAAAACGAAGCCGACATCACCGAGTTTGAGAGCCACCGCGCATCATGGCGTCCAAAGACTCTGCCGGCAAAGCACGAGCCTTCGGTGCACATTGAAGCGGCTCGTCCAACGCCCGGATCCGCTGAAGCTGAAGAAGAAGCAAACGCTTAAGCAAGCGACTTCAAACGGGCTCAGGTGGGCCCTGAATATCAGCGGGATCTAACGGTCATAACGCATGAGGAGTTCCTGTCGCAGTCCCAAAGCGGACTGCGGCAGGAACTTTTGTTTTATCCGATCACGTACGCGGATACGGGTAGCAGTGTGGGGAACATGGCAGCGGTGGGCGCTGGTAAACGAGATAAGGTATCAGGGTGAGTCAGATTAGAATCTCGGTCAAAAATGCGCGTTTCCAGCTTATTGAAGCGCTAGTGCATAATCGCAATAAGCGCTCCCGTGAGGGCCAATTCTTGGTGCAGGGGGTACGCCCCATCAACTTGGCCATTGAGCACGGTTGGACCATCAAGACCGTCATCTACGCCTCTGACAAGGACCTTTCAGGTTGGGCGCGGTCCCTGCTTGCCTTAGAGGCTGAGAAGATCGCCATGACGTCCGACCTGTTGGCGGAACTCAGCGGCAAGGAAGAAGGCACCGCTGAAGTTGTGGTGATCGTTGCCATGCCGGCGGATGACCTTGGCCGGATCAACGTGACCGATGACTTCATGGGTGTGGTCTTTGACCGGCCAAATCAGCCCGGCAACGTGGGAACTATTATGCGCTCAGCCGATGCCCTTGGTGCGCACGGTTTAATTGTCACGGGGCACGCGGCTGATCCGTACGATCCCAAGTCGGTGCGGGCCTCGACGGGTTCTTTGTTCTCCCTACCGGTAGTCCGGCAGAACTCCCAGGCAGAGGTTTTGGCCTGGGTTGAGCAGCACCGCGCCGCAGGGACCCCTATCACGATCGTGGCTACCGACGAACTCGGGGAGGCGGACGTGTGGGACTTCAGTTTCACCGGCCCGGTCCTGATCTTGGTGGGCAACGAAACCACGGGGTTGTCAAAGTCGTGGCGTGAATGCGCCGATGTCACCCTCAAGGTTCCCATGGTGGGGGCCGCAAGCTCACTCAACGCGGGCAACGCGGCAACCCTGATGATGTATGAGGCACTGCGCCAGCGCAGTCAGTAATTTAAGGCCTATGGTGCTCCTCCTACCCTGCGGTGCCCGGCTCGGTGTTCCAAGCGGTAAGCGTAAAAACGCGCTGGGCAGCCCAAATAGGGAATGCCTTGGAAACCAATTGTGTTAGTTCAGCGAAACCTTTAGTTCTTTCCCGATTCAAGTTAGGTAATCGGCCCACAGATAGGCGACGATTAGACCATGAATGATTTGCTATACGTTGACGGTGGTACACCACTGAACGGAACCATTACGGTGCGCGGTGCAAAGAACTTTGTATCCAAGGCTATGGTGGCCGCGCTCTTGGGCGAGACTGCAAGCGAACTGCGAAATATCCCAGATATTCGCGATGTTCACGTGGTCTCCGGGCTGCTGCGTCTGCACGGCGTGACGGTTGACTGGGACGTTGAGTCCGGTGTCTTGAAGATGGACCCGTCCAATGTTGAACTCGCACACGTTGCCGACATTGACGCCCACGCCGGTGCCTCACGGATTCCTATCCTGTTCTGTGGCCCGCTGCTGCACCGCCTCGGTGAAGCTTTCATTCCAGACCTGGGTGGTTGTCACATTGGCGACCGCCCAATCGACTTCCACTTGAGCATTCTGCGCAGCTTTGGCGCCGAGGTAGACAAGCGTCCGGGCGGCATTTACTTGTCCGCCAAGAATGGTCTCAAGGGCACCAAGGTTGAGTTGCCGTACCCGAGCGTTGGCGCAACCGAGCAGCTGCTGCTGACCGCGGTGCGTGCCGAGGGCATTACCGAGCTCTCCAACGCTGCGATCGAGCCCGAGATCATGGACCTGATCAACGTCCTGCAAAAAATGGGCGCGATCATCTCCGTTGACACCGACCGGGTGATCCGCATTGAGGGTGTGGCAAAGCTCAACGGCTACTCACACACCGCACTAGCCGACCGCATTGAGGCGGCCTCATGGGCGGCCGCGGCGCTGGCTACCAAGGGTGACATCTTTGTTAAGGGTGCAACGCAGCCAGAAATGATCGCGTTCTTGAACACCTACCGCAAGGTTGGCGGCGAATTTGAGGTTAAGGACAACGGCATCCGGTTCTACCACCCGGGCGGCGACCTCAAGTCGATTGTGCTTGAGACCGATGTTCACCCGGGTTTCATGACCGACTGGCAGCAACCCTTGGTTGTAGCACTAACCCAAGCCAAGGGCCTGTCGATTGTCCACGAGACCGTGTATGAGAACCGCTTTGGGTTTACCAAGGCTTTGCGCGGCATGGGCGCTCAGATCCAGGTGTACAAGGAATGCTTGGGCGGGCGCGATTGCCGTTTTGGGCAGCGCAACTTCTACCACTCCGCGGTTATCTCCGGCCCAACTCCGCTAGAGGCAGCCGAGATTGTGGTTCCGGATCTGCGCGGCGGCTTCAGCCACCTGATCGCGGCACTGACTGCCAAGGGCCGTTCCACGGTTAGGGGCATCAACCTTATTGACCGTGGCTACGAGAACTTCATGGGCAAGCTTGAGGCGCTCGGCGCCTCGTTTGAACGCGGCGAAGACTGAAGTTCCGTAAAACTGCAGAAGTGCTTCCCGATGCCCGGCAACGTTTCGTTGCCGGGCATCGGCATGTTTGGGGTAGTGCCTGACTTTGCCCGTGTGTGATGCACGCTTAGCGGACAAGATCCAAGTCCCCGGCGGGTTCCGCGTTATTCTAGGGGTGTGACTGACTCTCAACTGCCCTTGATGGCGGAAAAACACAAGGAAAAGCCCTTTGCGTACCGCATAGCCGGTTTCATTGTGAAGCCTTTGATGACCCTGATTACCAAGAGACGGTGGTCGGGAGTGGAGAATATCCCAAGTCAGGGCGGGTTCTTAGCGGTGGGTAATCACGCCTCGAACCTTGATGCACTCACGTTTGCGCACTTTTTGTATAACTCGGGTAGGCCGGGCCGGATCCTTGCTAAGCATTCGCTGTGGAAGATTCCGGTGCTCAAATGGCTCCTTGAGGGTACGCAGATGATCCCGGTCAAGCGGGGATCCACCCAGGCGCGGGAGTCGATCGTGATTGCGCAGCAGCGCCTTGAGCTGGGCTACTGTGTTGCGGTGTTCCCGGAAGGCACACACACGCGGGAACCCAACGGCTGGCCCATGCAGGCCCACACCGGAGTGGCCCGGATGGCGCTGAACTCTAAGGTTCCTGTTATTCCAATCGCGCAGTGGGGTGCCACGCAGATTTGGCCGCGCGGGACCGCATTGCCAAAACCACTTCCACGCAAGGCCACCCAGGTCCGTGCTGGGGCGCCCGTTGATTTGTCCGACCTGTACGACCAGCCATTAGATTCTAAGATCCTGCGTGAGGCAACCGACCGGATCATGTGGGCGATTACGCACATGCTCGAGGAGATGCGTGGGGAAACCGCGCCACCAGAGTTTTACGGCGCAAAGAAGTAGCCCTCACCGGGTCAAGATAACGAACTTTTTAGTAGGCCAGTCGGTTTACGCACACGCTGGCGGATTTGCCGGTTGAGTAGTTGGGAAAATAATGATTGCAACGGTTTTGGGAACGGGTGCTTGGGGTACCACGTTCGCTCAAGTGATGGCGGACGCGGGCGTCACCGTGCGTATTTGGGGCCGGGACGCTGCTACCGCGCTGGAAATTAACACCGAGCACACCAACACCAAGCGGTTGGCGGGGGTGACGCTTTCCCCTCAGATCTGGGCAACTACTGATCCGGTGCAGGCACTTGCTGACGCGGACTTGGTAGTGGTGGCGATTCCGTCCCAGAGCGCACGGACTATTTTGGCCCCCATTGCCAAGCTTGTCCCTGACCATGCGATTGCGGTTTCCCTCATGAAGGGCGTGGAACTCGGAACCGACCAGCGTATGAGCGAGGTGTTGTGCGAGTCCTTAGGCATTGATTTGGACCGGGTCGTGGTTGTCTCGGGACCAAACCTAGCCGGTGAGATTGCCGCCAAGCAGCCGACCGCAACGGTCGTTTCCGGAACCAATGAGCACAACGTCAAGGTAGTTGCTGACGCCTGCTCCAACTCTTACTTCCGCCCGTACACCAACCTTGACCTCGTGGGCGTGGAGCTTTGCGGAGCGGTCAAAAACGTCATTGCCGTGGCAGTGGGTATGGCGCAGGGACGCGGATTTGGGCACAACACGACCGCGACCATCATCACCCGAGGTCTGGCAGAGATCACGCGGTTGGGCTTGGCGCTGGGCGCCGACCGTGAGACATTCCCGGGCCTTGCCGGCATGGGCGACCTCATGGCCACGTGTGCCTCACCGCTGTCGCGCAACCACACTTTGGGCAAACACATGGGCCGTGGGCTCACCTTGGAACAGGCGATTGTTGAGACGGGTGGAACCGCAGAGGGTGTGAAATCCTGTGCCTCGGTTGCCCAGCTTGCTAAGCGCGTGGGCGTAGAAATGCCCATTACCGATGCCGTTGTTGCGGTCCTGCATGAGGGCCTGCCAATCGAAGACATGACCGCGATGCTGCTTTCGCGGCCCAAGAAGGCCGAGGGCACCCAGGCCTGACCCTGCATACCCCACGACTTCCCAGTAGATTCGCCCACTCAAACACTCGAAAAGTGGGCAAAAATACTGGAAGGTTGCGCTAGAGGTGAGCTAAAGCTTGGTCGAGGTCTGCCCAAAGATCTTCAACGTCCTCGATTCCAACGCTCATGCGAATGAGATCGACGGGAACCGTTTGCGACTCGGTCCCAAACCGCCGGCGCCGCTCAAGCGTGGATTCAACCCCACCCAAGCTCGTTGCGGGCAGCCACAGATTGACTAAGTCGACTAAGGCATCGGCAGCGCTTTGCCCACCCTGCGGAATAAGCCCGATGATGGCCCCAAACCCGGCCATGGTCCGGGACGCCACCTCAAAGCCCGGGTCTGAATCCAGCCCGGGGAACCGGACCTCCTTGACCTTGGGATGGGTCTGCAGGCGCTTTGCCAACTCAAGTGCATTGGCACCCGCCCGCTCGACTCGCAACGCCAAGGTGCGTAACCCGCGTAGGGCCAGCCACACCTCAAACGGGCCGGCAATCGCGCCGTGCATGGTGCGGTAGCCGCGAATCGTATCCAGCAGGTGCTGATCGTTGGTCACCGCGATGCCCAAAACCACATCCGAGTGCCCGGCGAGGTACTTGGTAGCCGAGTGAATAACCACGTCTGCGCCGCTGAGCAGTGGGCGCTGGACCAACGGGGTAGCAAAGGTGTTATCAACCGCCACAAGGGCTCCTGCGGCGTGCGCGGCGGCAATGAGGGCGGGCAGGTCCCCAACCTCGAGCATGGGGTTGGTGGGGGACTCGAGCAGTACCAACGTTGCGCCTGCAAAAGCCGCGGCACACTGTGCGGTATCCGCAACGTCGACCAACGCCACCTCAACGCCGTAGCGCTCACTGAGATCATGAGCCATACCAAGGGTGACCTGGTACGAGTGGCGGGGAAGGACAACCTTGCCGTGGGCCGGCACGAGGGCAAGGACCGCGGCGATGGCGGCCATGCCAGAGCCAAAGACCACACCGGGTAGGGCCGCGCCTTCCAAATCAGCAACTGCCCGCTCAAACGGGTCCCAAGTCTCAGTGCCCATCCGAGTGTAAAGCGGCCTATCCGGGCTCACCGGTCCGGTAGAAAAGTAGGTCGAGGACAGTACCACCGGTGGATTAACAGGCTGGCCCTCGAACCGGGGTGGACGGCCTGAACTGACCGCGATCGTGGCGGGAGCAAGCACGGGAGAAGAAGCACTATTTTGTGACCCTGCGCCACCTAAAATTGGAGTTTGCGGTGAAACTTGCGAATTGGATGTGACGTTGTTCGTTTCGGCGGTCATAACTACGAGATTACGGCCCAAACTCCGGTAAAGTCTTGCCCGATGCTTAATATGTCCACATCCCAGACAGACGCTGCCACGGCCGCGCACCTTCCCGATCCTGACGCCAAGACCCGTGTTCTAGTTTTGTACGGCGGACGTTCCGGGGAGCACTCCATTTCCTGTATTACTGCCTCGGGAGTCATGGGGGCGATTGATCGCACCCGCTACGAGGTCATCCCCGTTGGTATTACCACCGCGGGTAAATGGGTTGTTGGTGTCGAAGACCCGGGTGCCCAGCGCGCAACCCCAGATACCTTGCCTACGGTTGCCGACAGCGGCGCTGAGGTGCTGTTCCCACTCACCGTGGGGAATAACGAGCTGCGGGTCTTAGAAGACGGCAATGTGCGGTCCCTGGGCCGGTTTGACGTTGTCTTCCCACTCCTGCACGGGCCATTTGGTGAAGATGGGACCCTGCAGGGCATGCTCGAGCTGGCGGACACCCCATACGTTGGAACCGGCGTGCTCGCATCGGCTGCGGGTATGGACAAGCACTACATGAAGATTGTGTTCGAAGGCCACGGCCTGCCGGTATCTCCCTATGTCACGGTTCTTCCGGGACAGTGGGCCACCGACCAAGAAGCGATCATAAACCGGGTTGAACAGCTCAGCATGCCGCTCTTTGTGAAGCCTGCACGGGCCGGTTCTTCATTGGGCATTACCCGGGTAACGGACCTAGCTCAGCTTGATGACGCAATCGCCTTTGCTACCAAGCATGACCCTAAGGTCATCATTGAGCAGGGCCTGCACGGGCGTGAAATCGAATGCGCGGTCCTTGGTGGCCGCGACGGTGGACCGGCTCGGGCATCGCTTCCGGGCGAAATCGTGGTCACCGGGCCCGACAATGACTTCTACGACTTTGAAGCAAAATACCTGGCCAGCCAATCCGCTGAACTCTCCTGCCCGGCGGACCTACCGGCAATTGTGATTGCCCAGGTCCAAGAGATTGCGATCAAGGCCTTTGAATCCCTTGGCGGCGAGGGCCTGTCCCGCGTGGATGTGTTTGTTGAACCAAACGGCGACGTGGTGATCAATGAAATCAACACCATGCCGGGATTCACCCCCATCTCGATGTACCCGCGCATGTGGGAACGCAGTGGGCTGGCCTACGCCGACCTGCTGACCGAGCTCATTGAACTTGCCCTGAGCCGCCCGGTTGGACTGCGCTAACCAAAAAGTTCTGCATAAAAGTCAGGGCCGCTGCGAGGTTAATTCGCAGCGGCCCTGACTTTTTGGTTTTACAAAGACTAACTACAGGCAGGCGTGGGTTGCTTCAACATAGGCAACAGCGGATGCCACATCAACCAGCGCACCGGTTGGCTGGGAGGCCTCCAAAGAACGTGGAATCTGCACCTGCATGGCGGGCTCGCGGCCATAACTGGTGAAGGTCCAACCTGTTTCGGTTTCCGTGGAGATCCAGTCGAAGACCTCGGGAATACCAAACACGTCGACGGTGATGGATTGGCAGTCCTGGGTGGTTGGGCTTGGTGGCTCAACCCCGCAGGTAAAGGTGATTGCTGCTCCGGACTCGCCCCAAGCAGCGGTGGTCTGCCCACTGGCCTTGACTCGTTGCTGATCCAGCACGGTCTTAGGCAGGGAAAGGACTACCTGTGCGCAAATAGGTTCCGTGGCGTAGGGACCGGCTTCAACGGTGATCGTTGGCGCGCATCCGGTCATGGCCACGAGGGCGCCGGCTGCGATCAGGGCAGGAAATGATCTTTTTGACACACACTAACCCTAGCGGGTTCGCCTTAGAATTCGCGCACCCGGTAGTGTGAGTGATGTGACCAATGATCGCCCGCTCGTACGGGACTTTGATGAATCCCAGCTTCTTGCCACTATCTTTCCGTTGCTCCCCACCAACGCGTATGTGCAGGTAGGACCCGGCGATGACTGTGCGGTCATAACCGCTCCCAATAATCAGTTTGTGGTCTCCACGGACATTCTCATAGAGAACCAGCATTTCAAACGGAACTGGTCTACGGGAAGTGACGTGGGCTGGCGGGCAGCCATGCAAAACCTTGCCGATATTGCTGCAATGGGTGCGGTCCCTACCTCGGTTGTCCTAGCGCTGGGTTTGCCGGGCGACCTTGAGGTTGCTTGGGTCCACGACTTTTACCGCGGGTTTATCGATGCCTGCAAGACAGTCGGGGTAGCGATCGTTGGTGGCGACCTGTCCGCAAGCGAGGTCATTACCGTAGCGGTCACGGTCCACGGCGACATGCAGTCAATTCCTCCGGTTCTACGCAGCGGAGCCCGTCCCGGTGACGTGGTTGCCCACGGCGGTAACCTGGGGTGGTCCGCGGCCGGCCTCGCTTTGCTTAGCGCGGGCTATGCAGCGGCTAAGGTAGAGCACCCGAGCTATCCGTCCGGTCCAAGTGCAGTGCCGGGTGTGGATTCGGTGACCCGGGCGATTAGTCTCTTCCTGCGCCCGCAGCCCGTTCTGACGCTGGGTCCCGTTGCCGCGCGGGCAGGAGCGACGGCGCTCATGGACGTATCTGATGGTTTGCTACGCGATGCCGGCCGGATTGCCGCTGCCAGCAACGTTGGCATTGACCTGGCTTTGTCGACGGCTTACCCCAAGGACCGCGAGCACTTGGAAACTGTGGCGGAAGCACTGGGGCAGGAGCCACAAGGACAGGCTAGTCTGTGGCGGTTGTCCGGAGGGGAGGACCACGGCCTGTTAGCCACCTTCCCCAATTCTGACGCTGTGCCGCACGGGTTTGCGGTGATCGGAACCGTGCGGGCAGACGTAACGGGCCAGCCGCGCATCACCATTGATGGAAGATCAGCGGCTGGCCTTTCCCAGGGGTGGGATCACTTCCGGTAGCGCATCTCCGTCAGGTACTCACCGGAGAAACTTTCCAAACGTTCTACGCCGTCATGCTTGAAACCGTTGCGCTCGTAGAACTTGCGTGCGCGGGTGTTTTCCGCAAAAACCCACAGCGTCATTTCTACATCCTCGGTGATGAGGTTGTCGACGTGCTTCATCAGGCGGCGGGCGACACCGAGCCCCCACGACTCCTGGTTCAAGTACATGGTGTACAGGGTGAGGTCGCCGGGTTCGGCGTCTTCATCCTTTGCTGGGCCAACCGAGGCAAACCCAAGAGCGCGCCCTGCAGTTTCAGCCATGAACACCTTGGTGCTTGGCTGCGCTAGGACATCGCTCCACATTTTTTGGCGTTCGGATACCTCAATGGAGTCCAGATAGGTCTGGGGTACGTAACGCGCATATGCCTGGCGCCACGAGTCCACGTGAATCTGCGCGATTGTTGCTGCATCGGCTGGGGTGGCCGGCCGAATTTTGATCTGTTCAAGTTCCTCAACCATAGTGTTAAGACTGTCACGTTCCACCGAGCAGGGAAAGACCGACAGGCGGGAGTAGCCACATTCGAGCCTGTTCACGGGGTAAAACTGCAGGTACCGGTCAAGAAAAATATGAGTTGGGACCGGTTACCCGGCGGTTGGGGTTAACTACCGTTACCAATTCAGGCAGATTACTTGGACGGTAGTGTTTGGGGAACACAAAAGGAGGACCTGCCAATGGCAGATCCTCCTTGAGGTGATACTCAACCGGCAAAGCTGCCGGAGATTATCAGATGTTGCGGGTCACCTTGCCAGCCTTGAGGCATGAGGTGCATACGTTGAGGCGCTTTGGAGCACCCTTTACGATTGCGCGAACGCGCTGGATGTTTGGGTTCCAGCGGCGCTTCGTGCGCACGTGCGAGTGCGAGATGGTGTGCCCAAAGCTTGGGCCCTTTGCGCAGACGTCGCAGTTAGCAGCCACGGTTTCTCCTGATCATCGTGCACCGCGGATTGCGGCGAAGTTATTAATGGTTAAGTTCCGAACTTCCGTTCGCTCTTCAACGTCTGCCAAGGCCTACATTGAAGAACGAAGGTGAATTCGTGGTGCCCAAGATATTGGGCAACCTCAACAGGTTAGCGGATTACCGGGTGCTAACCCAAATCTGTTGCCCAGTTATCTGTGTGATTAAAGCGACTATGCCTGCTAGGGCAGTGCTTTCCCACGCGGGACCTGTCTAGTTTACACGGCAATGACCGCCAAGGAATCGCATTGTGGTCTAATCCGCTTATCCGCCCGGTGACCTGTGACACGTCCTTGAGTTTTCTGGGCTATAGCGGCGTCATACACGGGCGTTGTCAGGCGCAAGCGCTAAAGTCTTGAGTACTGTTCAAACGACGCCAGTAGGACTAAGCAGGTTCATTAAGAAGGGAGCCCGCATTGGAATCAGTGTTTGGGTTGTCCCCAGACGGTGTCCTGCTGTGGATTACGCAAGCTGCCCGCGTCCTTGACAACAACAAAGACGTGCTCAACTCTGCAAATGTGTTTCCGGTGGCAGACTCTGACACGGGCACAAATATGGCATTAACCATGCGCGCTAGTCGGGCTGAGATCACCAAACTTGACGTTTCCCACGTGTCCAGTGCCACCGCGCTTTCGGCGGCCGGCCGTGGTGCTTTGTTAGGCGCACGCGGGAACTCAGGCGTAATTTTGGCCGAGTTTATTACCGGGCTTGCTCAGGCCGCTGTAGATCAGGGATTCGCTGAGCTTTCCCCCGCTCAGCAACTGGCTACTGCACTGGGGGCCGCCCATGCCGGTGCGACACATGCGGTGGGGAACCCCGTTGACGGAACTATTTTGACCGCCGGGTCTGAAGCGATTACCGCGGCAGCTCACGCGGCCACACAGGTTCAGGGGCACAGTGCAATCTCCGCCCTACGAGCGGTGAGCGGGGCAGCAACCGATGGCGCGATCGCAGCCTTAGAACGTAGTCCGCGCGAGCTTGCCGTGTTAGCGCGGTCCAATGTTCTCGATGCCGGAGCTTACGGTTTAGTCCTTGTCTTAGCTTCGTTGGAGCAAACGTTGGGTGGGCGCGAGTTGGCTCACGCCTTGCGCCAGGACCTGCATTCCCCGGATGTGGGTACTGAGGATGTGTTCGAGGCGGTGCATCACGGCCCGCACGAGTTGGACCTTCTGAACGCACACAGCGATATTGACGGCGAGTTCGAGGTCATGGCGCTGATCCATAAGCAGGCAGACCCAACCTTGGGGCCAACCCCGGTCGCTGGTGGATCGGTTCTACGAGCGGGACTTCAAGAGCTAGGGGAGTCTGTCGTAGTCGTTGGGGGCTCCCTGTCAGACGCAGACCAGGATGACTTTCTATGGCACTGCCACGTGCACACAGACGTGCCGGAACAGGTACTTAACTTTATCTGCGGCGGGCTGCAAGGCCCGGGGATCATCGCGGGAGCAGAGGTATCCCAGATTGTGATTCGTAGTCTGTCGCAGCAAGTGCGGCAGCTAGATGCAGGGCAGGGCCCCCAGGTGGGGCTTGTGGTTTGCACTGACTCGCCAGGAATTGCAGTCGACCTCGCTCGCAGCGGGGCGGTTGTAGTGGTCCGCGGAACCCACGAGATTCGGTGGGCGGATATTGAACGGGCCGCACTGGAATTTGCGGCTGACCCCATTGTGGTTTCCAACTCGGACAGTATTACTGCTGCGGTTCCCGACTCATTTACACACGTGGTTGCTGGGAAAGACGACATTCACGTGATCGCAGCCGTTGCCGCGATCACTCAAGAGCTAAGTCAGTCTGCATTCTTTGCCGGCCCTACGGGTGGCAACTTGAGCGACATTGATGACGTAGAAACCGTGATGACCGGGACGGACGGGGACGGCATCGGTTCCTCCACACCTGATCTGCAGGCGTTAGTGGATGCGGCCGAGCAAGTGATTGCTCAGGTGCAATACGTGTCGCTTGAACCGGAAAGCAACCGCGATCTTGTGGCAGCGTTAGACCAACTTTTTGCGCGGCCAGCCGCCCCGGACACCATACCTGTTGTAACCGTGTTGGTGGATCAGGAATTTCCTACCCGGTTCTTAAGCGACCTCATCGTTGGGATAGAAAGCCGCCACCGCGAGGCTGAAGTGATCACACTGACCTCCGGCAAGAACGGTAGCGCGGCAACAGTTTGTTTGGAATGGATGTAACGCAATGGCAACGCCCAACCTTGACCAAAACAATGTTGAGCCCGAGGATTCACAATCACCCGAGCAAACCGCGCGGGAACGGGCCGTTCAAGAGGCTCTTGCCAAAGTGGCAGATAAGAGTCCGCGCAAAGCATCAATTGCGCCCCCTAAGCTGCCGGTCAGCTCCGGCCAAGACTTTGGTGGAACCGTCCCCTTCTTAGAAAAGACGTTGCAGTCCGTATTGGGCACGCGAACGGCAAATGGGCTCAAGAAGTTGGGCTTGGAAACGGTCCAGGACCTGCTACGCCATTACCCGCGCAGGTACGGGGACCGCGGCAATTTGACTAATATTGCGGAACTCAAACTCGGTGAGCATGTTTCCGTGATGGCACAGGTGAAATCCACAACCATTCGCCAAATGAAAACCCGAGCCGGCGCAATGATGCAGGTTACCGTTGGGGACGCCCACGACACGCTCTCGTTGACATTCTTTGCCAAGCGGGAAGGTGTTCTGCGGATGCATGAGATGAAACTCAAGCCCGGCACCGTGGGCCTTTTTACGGGGGTGGTCTCCCAGTACCAGCAGACGCGGCAGCTTGCGCACCCCGAGTATTTGATTGTTGGCGTTGACACCAATGAGGGCGAGAGTGCTCAGGAAACCGCTAACCGGCCCATCCCGCTGTACCCGGCAACCGCCGGAATGACAACGATGAAGATCGCCAGCTCAGTCAGCGCGGTATTGGGGCAATTACGTCCGGAAGATGTACCGGACCCGGTCCCGGATGTGTTGTTAGCCAAGCACGGCCTGGTCTCTGCCTTCCAAGCGCTCAAGGATGTGCATGAGCCTAAGACTGAGCAGGACTATAAACGGGGTCAGCGGCGGTTGCGCTATGAGGAAGCCCTCGTCTTGCAGACCGCTTTGGTTCAGCGTAGGGAAATGTACCGACTGCTGAAAGCTACTGCGTACCCGGTGTTGCACGCTGACAACATCCTTAATAGGTTCAATACCAATCTGCCCTTTGAGCTCACGCACGGGCAGGTGCAGGTGGGCCAAGAACTCAGTGCAGAACTGGCTAAGCCTTACCCCATGCAGCGGCTTTTGCAGGGTGACGTGGGCTCGGGCAAGACCATCGTTGCATTGCGGGCCATGCTCCAAGTGGTAGCGGGCGGAGGTCAGGCAGCACTTCTGGCTCCCACCGAGGTATTGGCGGCCCAGCACGCGCGTAGCCTGACTCAACTGTTGGGGGAACTAGCCGGCGCCGGCACACTTGAAGCTGGTGAGTATGCCACTCAAATTGCTCTGCTGACCGGTTCGCTGGGCGCGGTGGCCAAGAAACAGGCTTTGCTTGATGCTGCCTCGGGGGCCGCTGGGATTGTGGTCGGCACCCATGCTCTATTGAGCGACCACGTCCAGTTTGCCGACCTTGGCTTGGTTGTTGTTGATGAACAGCACCGCTTTGGTGTTGAACAGCGTGACGCCCTGCGTGCCAAAGGGGATCAAGTCCCGCACCTGTTAGTCATGACCGCCACGCCGATTCCGCGCACGGTGGCAATGACCGTGTTTGGTGATCTGGAGATCTCAACCCTCGATGAACTGCCAAAGGGCAGGGCCGGGATTGACACTTTTATTGTTCCCGCAGACAACCAAGCATGGATGCGCCGGACCTGGCAGCGGGCCAGGGAAGAGATCGATGCCGGACGCCAGGTGTATGTGGTGTGCGCCCGGATTAGCAGCGATAACGACCAAGAACCAACGGCCCAAGAGGTGAGCTTGGACCGGGACGTCGATGGCATGTTGTTTGACTACGTGGAGGCTCCCGACCCAAAACGACAGCTTCATGCGGTCCAAGACGTAGGCGAGTATCTGCGCACCTTGGATACCTTTTCTGGCGTGGATCTTGCCGTACTACATGGAAAACTGCCACCGGCGGAAAAAGATGCCATCATGATGGACTTTGCCTCCGGTGCCACGCAACTACTGGTGTCCACGACCGTTATTGAGGTTGGCGTAGACGTCAGGCGTGCCAGCGTGATGATTATTTTGGATGCCGACCGCTTTGGGCTTTCCCAGTTGCACCAGCTCAGGGGCCGGGTGGGGCGCGGCAATGAGCGAGGCATTTGTTTGCTGGTCAGTCCAGCAGAAGACGGAACTGACGCAAAGACTAGGCTCGATGCCTTAGTAAAGACATCTGACGGGTTTGAGTTGGCCAACACTGACCTAGAGCTGCGTGCCGAGGGGGATGTGCTTGGTGCCTCCCAATCCGGGCGCGGCACCTCACTGCGCCTATTGCGAGTGGTCAAGGACGCCAAGCTTATTGGAGTCGCTCGCAAGGACGCTGAAGAGCTTGTCCTAACGGACCCATCATTGAGGTCCTTCCCCTACTTAGCGCAGGCCCTGAACCAACAGCTGGAGCCAGAACGCGCCAAGTACCTCGACCGCACCTAAGCGAGCCCGGTTAGCGGGGTCCGCACAGGCTGGGTACACTCGACCAGTGACCAGAATAGTTTCCGGTGAATTCGGTGGACGTAATCTCGCAGTTCCTATCAAAGGGACCCGTCCAACAAGCGAGCGGGTAAGAGAAGCGATCTTCTCTCGCCTAGACCACTATGACGCTCTCGAAGACACCGTTGTCCTGGACCTATTTGCCGGGTCAGGGGCGCTTGCGATCGAGGCTCTGAGCCGCGGCGCTAAGTTTGCGGTTCTGGTTGAAGCGGGGCAGCAGGCCCAGAGCGTTTGCCGGCAGAACGTTACAACCTTGGGAATCGCTTCCGCCCGGGTCGTTCCAGACCGTGCACAAGACTTTGTGACACGCAAACAAAACGAACTCTGGGACGTAGTCTTCTTAGACCCGCCGTACGACTTTGCTCAAGAAGAACTCACCCAGATCCTCCAAGCACTGGTACCCGCAGTTGATGACCGCGCGGTGATCGTGATCGAGCGACCTTACCGTAGCCCTGCACCCGTCTTGCCACAGCAATGGCGGCTTATAGTCGACAAAAAGTACGGCGACACCGTTGTGTATTACGCAGAACCTGACTTAGAGCTCGAAAACTAGCTCCGCAAGACCTAGAACGCAGGGTCTTGATCGAACACCCCAACCGGTACCTGATCTAGGTCGGTAGCGTCCCAAAGGCGAACCACTTCGCCCGCAAGGGATTCCTCTACGCGGAGGGCAGGAACAAAATCGGGTGCGCACGTTTCAATCAACTCGCGTCGCAGTGAGGCACGCAGTGGCCAGGAGATCACGTGATCCGCAGCTACATAGGCCTCCGGGGCAACCCACAGGGTCAGCAACATGAGTGCCGGAACCGGAGGCTCATCCTCACGGATTGCGGGCTGGAAATACGGAATGTTCAGGATCTGGCCCCCGTGGCGCGCATAGAACCGCAACCGCGCGGCGGGATCACCGTGCTCGGGCGAAGCCAGGTGGTACTTGGGGTGCTCTACCTCGGCCAAGATGAACGTTGGGTTGTAGAGCTGCTTCCATTGGGCAACCGCGTGGTCAATGAGTTTGCCTCCCACACCTGCACCACGCAGGCCAGGACGCAGTGCCAAGTACAACAACATGATGACGCCCTCTTGAGTGGGCGTGGTGCCAACGGCACCTGCAATGATGCCGTCCTGGGACACAGCGGCAATGACATGGATGAATTCCCGTTGTGCGGCATCGAGAAACTCCTGTAACGCAACGAGTTCCCCGGGTGGAAAAGACGGCACCAGAACCGAGTTGTAGAACTCGGTGAGCTCGGCAGGGGACGTCAGGACCTCAAAATCAAAGTTCATGCCCCCATCATCGCTCAAAACGGCCCGGACTTCATGCCCCCGTAGGTGGAGATGTACTACCGTGAAGGAGTGACTATTGCTGTTTGCCCCGGATCCTATGACCCAATCACGCTCGGCCACCAAGACGTCATTGAACGTGCCGCTGCGATGTTTGACGAGGTCGTGATTGGCGTGGCCAAGAACTCGTCTAAGTTTGCCCTGCTCGACGTGGAAACTCGGATACGTCTTGCCAAACTTAGCACCGAGCACTTGGGTAACGTGACCGTGCAAGAGGTACCCGGACTCCTCGTAGATTTTTGTAGCCAGATTGGCGCAACGGTCATAGTCAAGGGCATCCGTGGGTCCTCGGACTTTGACGGTGAAATGCCCATGGCGCTGATGAACCGGCACTTGACCGAGGTTGAGACGATCTTCTTACCTGCCCGGCCTAATGTTGCCCATATCGCATCTTCGTTAGTTAAAGACGTCATGAGGTTTGGTGGGCAGGTGCAAGACCTAGTCACCCCGGTGGTTTATGCGGCGATGGAACAGGCAATGACCGAGGGAAACCTATATTTGGGGTCCGCCGCGCGTACCGCGGATGCGGAGCCTCCCGCGCCAACCCGGCTGCGGCTCATAGACTCACAGTCAAACGATCAGTCATCAAAGGAGCGCAATGACTAACTACTTGGAACCCGAAGAGTATGTGGAAAGCCAAACCATTGGTGTTTCCGGTCTGCTCGACGCACTGACTGACACGGTCGAACGTGCCCGAGCCATGCCCATGTCTTCATCCGTGCTGGTTAATCGCAACGAGGTCTTGGACCTCTTGGACGCGCTCCGTGAGGCCCTACCAAGCCAGATCACCCGTGCTGATGAAGTCCTGTCAGATGCCGGCCAAGTGTTTGAGGACGCCGCCGCCCAGGCGGAGCAAGTGCTGGCGCAGGCTCGCGCCCAAGCGCATGAGATGCTGTCCCAGCAAGAAATTACCGTGGCTGCCACCGCACACGCCAAGGATATTGTTGCTAAGGCGCAGGCCGAAGCGATCAAACTCACAACCGCTGCGGATGACTACTGTGACCGACGGCTGGCTGATTTTGAAATCGACCTAGGTAAACTCATTACCCAAGTCCAAGCAGGCCGTAACAAGCTAGCTGAGCGGCTCGATGAAGGCGTAGAACACGATCAAACCCGCGCCTAAATGATCGATGTGTTCGGGGTCACGCAGGCTTTTTGGTCTTCTCGGTTGGGTTCTGTTTAGGCCATGGCGTAAGATAAATCGTTGGTCATGGTAAACCTGTGTCCAATACAGATACCGGCGTCAAACAGACGCGGGTGCAAAAATATGAGGAGTTAACAATCACTATCAATCCCGAATCGCCGTTTGTGCTCGATATGCACGAGCTCAGTCGTCGTCCTGGATCGATGCGTGAGGGTAACCTTGTGTTTGCGGCACCGGCGGAACTTGGTACCGTTGTCATTGCAGTACCCGAAGGCGATGAAGTTCAAGTGGAATACCGCTTGGAATCCGTTGTTGAGGGTGTTCTCCTAACCGGTTCAGTTGCGGCCCGCGCCGTTGGTGAATGTGGACGCTGTTTGGATAAGGTAGTTGAGCAGATCAACGCCTCATTCCAAGAGTTGTTCTACTACCCAGAACGCGCGAAGGCGGCGCTTGAAGAGGCCAGTGAGGACGAGGAAGAAATTGTAGTTCTTGAAGACGATCGGATCGACCTGGAGCCTCTGCTTCGCGATTCTGTAGTTTTTGCACTACCATTTCAACCATTGTGTTCTCCGGACTGCCCGGGCCTGTGTTCCGAATGTGGAATTCACCTGGCAGATGAGGAAGACCACTTCCATGATGTTGTCGACCCACGTTGGTCGGCGCTTAATAGCATGTTCAACGAGACGAAAGAGAGCTAGCCGTGGCTGTTCCAAAGCGCAAGATGTCGCGCAGTAACACCCGAGCGCGTCGTTCGCAGTGGAAAACAACTGCAGCGAACCTCACCACCTGCCTTCAGTGCAAGGGCGACAAGTTGGCGCACCAGGCGTGCCCAACCTGCGGTTCATACAACAACCGCCAGTACGCAGAAGCACTGCGCACCGAGCACGCGAACTGATTGCGACGTAACCGTCTAAATTAGTTGGAAGGAAACTCCGGTGACTTCGAAGAAAACTCGAAAATCTGCGCCGGCGTCAGAACTTCTAAAGAAGCTCGGGGTCCATTTGGATCCCGAGCTTCTTGTTCTTTCGCTGACACATAGGTCCTTTGCCCACGAGGCCGGGGGACTACCCACAAACGAACGCTTAGAATTCTTAGGCGACGCCGTTTTGGGTATGGTCACCGCTGAGACCTTGTATCACGAGTTCCCAGACAAGCCCGAGGGCGATCTCGCTAAGATGCGAGCCGCCACCGTTTCCCAAAAAGCCTTAGCCGCAATCGCCCGGACACTGGACTTGGGTGACTTTGTGTTGTTGGGGCGGGGTGAATCACGTAGCGGTGGCAATGACAAGGATTCGATCCTGTCAGACACCGTTGAGGCACTCATTGGTGCGGTGTTTTTGACCCACGGCATGGCCGTGGCCCGCGACTTTGTTCAAGACCTCATAGGCGACACTCTCGCGCAGGCGGCCAACCTAGGCGCGGCGCTTGATTGGAAGACCTCGCTGCAGGAGTTATGCTCCCAGTTGGGTTTTGCCACCCCTCAGTATGTCAATACCCCGAGCGGCCCGGACCACGCCCGGATCTTTGCTTCTCAAGCGATTGTGCAAGAGCAAGTGGTGGGTACCGGAACCGGTACGGCCAAGAAGCACGCCGAGCTTGAGGCCGCCGAGCAGGGGTACCAGACGCTGCGTAAGCAGTATGAAAAAGAACTCAAGGCTCTTGAATCCTAGGCGCGAGCTTCAAGGGAGTGATTGAATTTGCCGGAACTGCCCGAGGTAGAGACGGTTCGTGATGGTTTAGCCCGGCACGTTCTTGGAAAGACCATTGGTCAGGTTGAAGTCTTTAGAGACTACTGCGTGCGGCGCCATGAGGGCGGCCCCCAGGACTTTATTGATCAGCTAACCGGCAACACCATCACCTATGCTGCCAGGCGGGGTAAATTCTTGTGGCTGGGGCTTGAAGGCCTCGATGAGATGCTCGTCGCCCACCTTGGCATGAGCGGGCAGCTCCTGGTGCAAGACAATTTCGATGCCGCACCGGCCAAGCACCTGCGGGTGCGGTTGGCATTTACTGACGGCACCGGCCTAGATTTTGTGGACCAACGTACGTTTGGTTACTTGGCAGTTTCGCCGGCTGTGCCTACCCCTGACGGCCTGCCCGGGGGCGTGGGAACGGACCTTGCCCGCGTGCCACAGATTCTCGAGCACATTGGGCGTGACCTCCTGGATCCAGCGGTTGCGGCCGGCACCCTGGGACGCAAAGTACTGATCGCCGCGTTCAAGGCGAAGAACAGCGGGATCAAACGCAGCCTCTTGGACCAGAATATGGTTTCCGGTGTTGGAAACATTTATGCGGATGAGGCGCTGTGGCGTGCCAAGGTGCACTATGCCCGGCCCGGGGCAAAGCTCACGTTGAAGTCCATTGCCGAGGTTCTCGATGCCGCAGAAGCGGTTATGCGGCAAGCCCTGAGCCAGGGTGGCACCAGTTTTGATGCCCTATACGTCAACGTCAACGGGGAATCCGGGTACTTTGATCGTTCCCTCAACGCTTACGGGCGCGAGGATGAACCGTGCAAGCGGTGCGGCACCTTGATGCGGCGATCCGAGTTCATGAACCGCTCCTCGTTTTGGTGTCCGGTGTGTCAGACCAAGCCGCGTGGCGTCTAACTATTCTTAGCAAGAGTTCCCGAGCCGAGAACATATGGTCTCAGTTCTCATTCGGGACAACTGGCCAATACATTTAGCAGCCGGAGTTGCATACTCTGTATTGTCAAATGGGATTGTAGATTTTTGAACACCTCTTCATACAATGTGAACTCACTTATTCCCAGAGAAGTCTGGATGAGTGAAGAGACCGGAGAGGATAATGAACTGACTTGGCTTAACATAAGGAGGATTCCCTCCACGCTTTTGTCTACTTCACGAAAAGATTCAAGGTGTTCTCGCATGGAAATCTTCAAAATCGGTACCGAACATTTTGGATCAGTAACTTCTACCATTTCTACTAGGGTTTGAAGGTTGTTGTAGCTTACAGAATCCGCATACGGAATGACTGCGAGGAAGAGCAAAACAACCAGTCCATCGCGAGATTCAGGTACGTTCTCTACTTGCTCTATGAGCAGACGAGATTCCTTATCTTTGTTCGAGTGCTGAAACAGAGCAGTTCCTACGGCTACGAGGGCCAAAACAACTGTTATGCGAAGGGCACAGGTTCTTATTGTGGAAAGCGATTTCGAGGACAAGTGCTTCTCCCAAAATTGGTAACCGTACGGACTGGGTTTTAGGATACAGATGGTATTGAACTGGAACTTTTCTGATTCTATTGACGAATCGGCCCAGCGAATGGTTTGGACGCTTGGGATACTGACACCCAAACTCGGTTTGTAGACCTTCGCAATAGAGAATCAATAATTACGACAATTGCTGTGTCGCATTCTTATTTCTTGATGAGACGGGCACTTTCATAGTAGTGAATATGAACTGGCCCAATGACCTAAGGTTGGCACTATTTCAGCGATGCTGCTGACTCTGAATATGCCGCTGACCAAATCAAATGTGCCATGTAGCCTTCCGAAGTGGTTCTGACGAAGGTATAAAGCCGGAGAACGACGAAAGATCTCTGCTAATTGGTTAATCTCACTGCTGGCATCCGAATACCTCTTGAGTTTGTAGTTAAGTTGAATAGCTGCACACTGGAGGTACTTGTTGAATATCGACCATCAAGTTTCAACGATCGTAACGATTTTGATCGAAGGAGCAGGGGGCTGCTTCCTCGAGTGAAATGCAATTTGGCTAGTACATTCACTGCATGTTGTAGAGTCTGGATCCCAGATCTAGATAGGGGTGGTTGCTTGCTCTCTCAAACAGTCGAGTGGGGCTAGGGACATGACAAGTATGTTACTGGGTACGGAAGAGTTTCTGAGTTACAAAGTGGTACCTGTAATCTAATGGGCCAATTTCCAATGGCGAATATTGCGCTCGTACAATGATTTGAGACAGTGCTTAGGAGAATCGGGTTTATGTCCAGTCGTCGTAAGTTTAGTGCGGAGTTTAAGGCAGATGCGGTTGAGTTGGTGATTTCTTCTGGCCGACCAATTGTTCAGGTTGCTGAGGAAATTGGTGTTAGTGATGGTTCGTTGGGGAATTGGGTCAGGGCTTGGAAAAAAGAGCATCCTGACGCTGGTGGTGATGACCGTGGGCCGGTTGAGTGGGCTCAGTACAAGGCCTTAGAAGCTGAGAATGCGGAACTGAAGAGGGAGATCGCATTTTTGGGAAAAGTCAGCGCCTTCTTTGCCGCGAAGCAACAGTAAAAGATTACTTCGATTTCGTCGCTGCTCAGAAGGCTTATTTCCCGGTTGCCTGGATGTGTCGCAAACTTGGTATCTCTCGGGCCTCATATTATCGGCGGCTTCACCCGAAGCCAAAGACTGCAACCCAGGTTCGTCATGAAGAGTTAGAGACCCTTGTGACTACGGAGTTCCATGATGCCAAGGGTATGGCGGGCCGCGATCAACTCACGTTGATATTAGGCAATAAAGGGGTCAAGATCAGTGCCGGCACAGTCGGTTCAATTATGGCTGATCACAAGCTTGAAGCAGTGCGGAAGCGGGCTTGGAAGAAGACCACGGCCCCTGATCCTGATGCCCGAACCGAGCATATTAAGAACCATATGCTTGACGCCGATGGCAATCGCGACTTCTCTTCAACGGTGCCCGGGACAAGGCTTTGTGGCGATATAACCTATCTTCGCACTGGGTCAGGGTGGTTGTATTTGGCCACCGTTATTGACCTAGCAAACGGCAAGGTAATTGGTTGGTCAATGGACAGCCATATGCGACGAGATCTTGTTATTCAAGCCCTAGCGATGGCCAGAGATCACGGACAGTTGGATCCCAATGGAGCCATATTTCACTCAGATCGTGGCTCACAATACACTTCGAGCGAATTTCAGAAATGGTGCAAAAACAACAAGGTCACTCAGTCCATGGGAGAGACGGGGGTGGCTTGGGACAATGCTGTGGCTGAATCATTCTTTTCGCATTTTAAGACTGAAATGTATCATCAACGGTCGTTCCCCAATCACCTCGCAGCTCGCACCGCGGTGATGGAATATATCGAAGTTTGGTACAACCGTAAACGGCCTCACGCCCGCAACAATGGGATACCACCAGAAACAGCGTTACAGAACTACCAAAACCACCGCCAGATCAAGGCAGCTTAAAAGAAAACAACATTAGAGTGTCTCAAATCCTTGACGTGCACATATCTTGGACATTGGCACTGACCGTTTCTTCTATCTTGTGTAGAACAGGGTTTTTCGTGACTGCAGCTGTTGACCTTTACCGCAACAACCTTCTGAATGCTCAAATCCGCAGTTGGTGCAAGAGAGGGACGATGAGAGTTACAAGTGGCGGGGAAATGGTGTGAACTATATGCGTTGCTGCTCTCGCGCATTAGGGCATATCAACATATCGTGGCGAGTATGAACCTGAGCGAACTCCTCATTGACGTGGCCCGCCGCCCGTTGCTAGCCGCCGGGCAGCTGCGCGGGAGACTGAGTCCCGAACTACTGAACGCACACCCGCACCATGACAATTCTATTGCGTGGCTGCTGTGGCATGCGGCGCGCGAGATTGATGAGCAACTCCGCGAGCTGCATGGGCAAGACGCGGTGTGGGTTGCTGGGGGCTTTGCTGAGCGTTTTGCACTACCGACAGGGATCCATGAGCACGGCTATGGTCACAGCCCTGCCCAAGCGCGTGGGATCGTTGTCAACGACCAGGATCTCCTGTTTGAGTATCTGAGCGCCGTGATTGACGCGCAGGTTGCTTACATCGCCGGGCGTGAAGAGAGCGAGTTTTCCGCAATTGTGGATGAAAGGTGGGATCCTCCCGTTATCCTTGCTGCACGCTTAGTCAGTATGTCGTTTGACGCTGGTGAGCATATTGGGCAGGCCGCGTATGTTGCCGGGATCGGTCGATCTGGTTTTGAACCTCGTTGAGTGACGCCTTGTGGAACCGTACAGGGGCAGGTGACTCACCTCTTGGTGCCCTTCGTTTCACGAGTCGTGACTACTAGGCGATTCGTACTCCGGACTGTGGATCAATATCAGGGGTGCCTTCATAGACGAGGTACTTCAGGTTTTGCATTCGATTAGGCCAACACAATTTCACCGTTGCTGGGCAGCGCCCCTTGAAAAGTTATTGGCACGGCTTGGGCCCGCTCTACGACTAGGGAACTGATTGCCTGTAGATGAAGATGCGGCTCGGTGCTATTGCCCGTGTTCCCGCACCGGGCGATAGGGTCGCCGGGCCTTACGCGTGCACCTACCGGAACGCGTATGGATCCCTGCTTTAGGTGGCACAGGAAAATTACGGCGGTGCCAATATCGATTCCGACATGGTTACCAGCCAGAGCAGCCCACCCCGCTGATGACCGCTTCTTTTGGCCAAGAACGTATCCCAATGACGGTAAACCCCGGTATGCGAAGTGGTCAGGCACGGTGTCCAACCTGGCAACGACAATCCCAATGACGGGACTCAAGATAGTTCTGCCAAAGCCCGGAAAGTTCTCGGGCGGTTCAGGCAAGGTAAGCGACCGCAGCGTAAACGGAGCAGAACGACCGACACTATTGACCGGTACAAAGTCGATTGCGTAGGAACTGCCAAACGCGGAGGTTCCATGGCTGGGAACGCGATTCGCAGGACTATTTAGGACAAGCCAGTTGCCAACAAAAGGGTACTTGAGATCAATTGGCTCGGCTGGACTCATACATCACTGTCCCATTGCCTGGTTGGAAGGTCCAGTTGCTTAGTTTCCGCCGGGCGTAAGTGCTGACGTCACCATGGTTACCCAATAGACTCCGGCAGTAAGGACGGCTAGGGACACCACGGTAATGCCAGCCTTTTGCCACCCGGTAGTGCGGGTGCGGATGCGCCGTCCCTGACTGCCAACGGTGAGGTTTCCTGAGTTTCCCGATGTCAGCTGTTCAATCCGGAATGGATCACTCGCCGTTTCACCGCTGCTGCCTAGATCCCTGTAAAACCGAGTCTGCTGGCCAATCTTGTCTGCCAGGAACGTTACTAGTTCGCTGGCTTGTGCTAACCGCTGTGGGGTGTAGAACGTGTCGACGGATGCGTAAATCAGGAGACGGTCGTCAACAAACTCCAAATCACTTACACCCGTTGCGTCGACTAACTTGGCCATTACATCCGGTGTGAATACGAAGAGGGCATCGGGCTCGTAATCGTTGGGGCAGTAGAGCGAGAACGACGAACCAAACTCGCCACCAAGGTTGAGCAGTTGTGTTTCTTCGAGTGCGATACCAAGGCCCGAAAATAGACTGTTCCGCCTGCTCATCAGAATCATATTTGGTACTGGGCGCCGGAGCGGCATCACTAGAACAGCCACTTTGCGGCGTCCTCGCCCGCGTGCCTGAGCACAGCCGAGCAAGAACGGCGTTTCCGCCGTTCTTGCATCGATTACTGTCCGGAACTGTACTCGGTCGCGCGACCGAAACAGCAATCCGGACAGTGGTGGGTTGTCCCATGCAGGCAGATAGCCGAATCCGTGGCGTTTGCAGTATTGCTCTACAAACCCCAGATCGGCTTTGGTCATAGGCCCTTGGCCTGGCCACCGAGTTGACGGACCATCTGGGCAAAGGCGGCGTTCTCGCGGCGCTGCTCATCCTTGGCAGTGGCATCGTCAACACCTGCGTGGATACGTGCTTCGTAGCTGAGGTTGACCAGGTACTTTGTGCCATTCATGAGCACATGCAAGGTGGGGACCATAATGTAGGTGAGGCCCTTCTTCAAGACCACCTTTGAAAGTGGTGCGCTATCGATCAGGTCGCCGTTCTCGCGCAAGAGTCCTATGTGGCCTTCGTTGATGACGACCCGGCCTAACTTGGCGTGAATCTTCATTCCAGACGCGATTGTTGCGGTTTCGCCGCTATCGAAAACAGGTGTGGCGGAGGTAGGTTCAGTCATAGTGCGGGCCTTTTCATATACGTGGTTATTCGTTACCTAGGAGTGACACAGCGGCATCAAGATCGGCGTACGGGTCGTCCACACCAAGGTCTTTCAATACAGACAGCACGGTCTTTTGTGCAAACGCCTCATCGATAGGTTGTGTGCCCGGCATAGACGCACGCAGGAGAAACGACCCGGAAATGTGATCGAGCGTGTACTCGATGTCTGACACGGCAACAATTTCGCCGCGGCTTACAGCACGGTCGAGGACAGTCACAGTGGCATCGCGCCGCGGCTTGAGGAACCGAGAAGCAAAAGCGTTCGCGGTCACCGGTTGATCTGCACTGGCATCGAGAATGAGCAGAAGTAAACCCTTTGCAACGGGGTCGGTGTACATCTGCACCTGCTCTCGCTGAATGACAAGGAGGTCGCCCGCCAAAGAGCCAGTGTCCTGCGTCGGATTGAGGCTGTACCTGTTCAGGGCTACCTCCACGAAGAAGTGCCCGATTGAGGCATACCGTCGGTAGAACGCATCGCGAGTGGTTCCGGCGCGGGTGACTAGGGCTTGCACACCGAATGATCGCACGGGCGATTCGACAACAAAGTCCTCGAATGCCCGCATCAATCGTTTGTCGATGGCAGCTAGTCGAGGTCGTCCGGTGGTGGCTGTGTCAGGTTTCATTACCCGCTCAGTGTAAGGTAACTGGTCCTGTCGGGCAAGTGTTACCCCTGATCAGAAGGCCTAAAGGGTGGTTTATGGTGAATTGATTCTAAGAAGGCCATTGCAGCTTACTGTCGGTTCCGTATGAGTCGCGGCGAGCTGCATTTGCCAAAGAAGCGCAAGCGTAGGTCATCGTATCTGGGGTCAGGGCTGGCAAACGGCATGCTTGATCCGGCCCGCTCGGTTGCAAATGCGTTATACGTTCAAGTCAATGGGAACCCGGGTACTTCGATCGTCCCCTCAACGCTTATGGGCGTGAGGATGAACCGTTAGGGGGGCTGGACTGCATTCTCAGGTGAGTATGGAGCTTGATCTAGTGCTGCAGTGGGCCAGCAATCGGCGCGCGAAATTGATGAGCAACTCCGCGAGTTGCATGGGCAAGACTTGGTGTGGGTTGCTGGAGGTTTTGCTGAGCGTTTTGCACTACCGACAGGGATCCATGAACACGGCTATGGTCACAGCCCTGCCCAAGCGCGTGCGATCATTGTCAATGACGAGGATCTCCTGTTTGAGTATCTGAGCGCCGTGATTGATGCGCAGATCGCTTACATCGCAGGGCGTGAAGAGAGCGAGTTTTCCGCAATTGTGGATGACAGGTGGGATCCTCCCGTTACCCTTGCCGCACGCTTAGTCAGTATTTCATTTGACGCTGGGGAGCATATTGGACAGGCCGCGTATGTTGCTGGGATAGGCGGGGGTGGCTTTGAGTCTCGGTGAAATCAAACCGAGTGGAAGATAATGCTCAAGTGCTGAGAATGCCCTGATGGCAGGTAGTTTTGCTGTGCTAGCGTCGCTTGAGCAGATTTATTCCTTAGACGTGCCTATGCGTATTGAATGCCTATTCGGGGACAATGATGTCACAGCCCAGCGGAGCCTCCGCCCTTTCAACTTCAACCGTACTTGTTCTTGCCCTCTTTCTAGGAGTTGGTGGAGGAGTCGGAGGCGCGGTGGCGACATCGGCGCTAGCCGGCGCATCCTCGCAAGAAGCTGAACAGATTCCAGGCAAAGATGGTGTTGCGGGTGACCCCGGCGCTCAAGGCCCTTCTGGTGTTGATGGTGAGCGTGGACCCCAAGGGGAACAAGGCATCGCCGGACAGGATGGTGCGCCCGGACAACGTGGGGCGGATGGTAGAGCGGGCGCTGCTGGCGCACCAGGGCTCAAGGGGGAACCGGGAGCCGTTGGCGCTAACGGACCGAACGGTGAGCGCGGTGCCCAAGGAATTTCAGGTCTTCCTGGTCAAGATGGCTTATCCGGTGCGGATGGTTCACAAGGCCTACAAGGCGTACCTGGGCCGGTAGGGGCGATGGGGCCTACCGGTGCGATAGGACCAGTGGGTCCTAAGGGAGAGCCAGGTCCGGCAGGGATTCCTGGTGCAATGGGGCCAGTTGGACCTGCTGGTGCTGATGGATTGCCGGGACTTGTGGGTGAGCCAGGTGTGATGGGGCCAGTTGGACCTGCTGGTGCTGATGGGTTGCCGGGACCTGTGGGGGCTGTGGGTCCCCAGGGGGAGCCAGGTGTGATGGGGCCAGTAGGACCTGCCGGTGCTGATGGGTTGCCGGGACCTGTGGGGGCTGTGGGGCCTCAGGGTGAGCCAGGTGCGATGGGGCCTGAAGGTCCTGCCGGGGCGCCGGGGGTGATCAACTTTTCAACATTTAGGTGGCAAGGACAGGTTAACTCTTCGCAGGTTTACAACAACTTTGAACCGGGCCTTGCGTCTCTTTCCAAAGCTGCAACGATCGAGGATGGAAAAATTCGGTTGGTCAGTTCTGGCACCTACCGGATCACGTACTCAGTAACTACCAAGGCAGACGCTTCAATCACTGGTGGGTTAAGATCCGATGTTAGCCCCGGTTATGCCATGCTGCTTGATGGGAATCAAATCTCAGGCTCAGCGACTGTCAAGTCGATGTTTGATGTCAATATAGCCATGATTCTCGCGATGCGTGTGCCGCTGAACAGCGAAACAATAACGTCCACAAGCTATGTGCAAGCTGATGCGGGGAGTTACCTCGACTTTAGCTACGAATCTGAAGGCTTTTCGGGTAGGTCAATCGATGACGTAACCCTCATTATTGAGAGAATCGAGTAACACCAAGCCTTGGGTCCTATGAGGTTTCGGCTCGCGCCGGTTGCCTACAACTTGAATAATGAAGCAAGGGCAACATCTGCGATGCAAAGAGGTGTTCCTACCGTAGATACTCAACTAGTAGAAGGCGGAGTCTCATGGCTTGTCGGATTAGTGAGCTGGTGCTTGATTGTAAAGACCCGGATGCGTTAGCAACGTTTTGGTGTGAAGTTCTAGACTTCGTGGTGCTGGGCCATGAGGACGATGGCTCCGTGGAGATCGGTCCCCGGTCAGGCTTTGGGGGCCTACAGCCAACCATCATTTTTAGTCACACTAAAGAACCAAAAATGCAGAAGCTGCGGCTTCACATAGACGTGAATCCAACCGACCGCGACCAAGACGCTGAGTTGGAACGGCTCCTGCAATTAGGTGCCCGGCCGGTCGACATTGGACAAGGCAGCCAAACACACTGGCATGTTTTGCAAGACCCAGAAGGTAATGAGTTTTGCCTACTGCGGGCTCGCCTGGATCAAATGTGAACGGGCGTCATGGTGAACCGGCGCTAGCGGAAACCTAAACGGGGCGCTGGAAGACCAGTAGGGCATCGGCAACCAAATCGTGTGGGTAGGTATCCCACGTGATCTCGGTATTTCCAACGTGCATGAGGTGCTGGGACAACACATTTGTGCAGTCCCGGATTAAGTGCGTGGTGCTGCCCATGTGGAAAATGTCTGCCAAGTTCCACACCACGTAGCCACCGGGCTTGACCACTTGGGCGCATTGGGCCGCAACCAGTCCAAGCTCCGCCAAGTAGCGGGTGTAATCGCCGTCGTTTTTTTCATAGGCGGTTAGTGGGTCGGCTTCGTGATTCTCGAAGGTCATATACGGTGGCGCGGTCACGATCAGGTCAACGAGAGACGCGGGGGACCGACGTTCAGTTTTGTGAATAACTCGCAGGAGTTCCCGGGCATCGCCCTCAATGATCTGGGCTTGCGGCACCCGGCTGCGCAGGTAATCCACCCGCTCGGGTAGCAACTCGATCCCGAGGGCACCGCGGTCAAGCAGTACGGCCTGTGCAATCGTGGTGCCAAACCCGGCAAAAGGATCAAACACGAGGTCGCCGGGCTGGCTGCAGCGTTCAATCACATGCGCAACATTTGCGGAAACCATGTGCACATCTTCATCTGAACCCGGTGGGCGCTCGGCCAAGAACGTGGCAAGTGTTGCGGTAAGACGCGAATCCAGAGGCGACGTGCGAGTCGCACTCCCAATCAACTTTTCTCCAAGATAGTCATTACTACGCAGTGTACCCGTTGGCTGCGGCCGATGTTGGCTCGGTGGACTGGGCCAATGCTAGTTTCGACCGTCGCAACGAGGAACCTTAGATTTCTTGCATCGCAGCGCGTTCCGCAGGGGCAACAGGGTGATCCGTGGCGACTTGGGCGGAATGCCAATTTTGCTCTTTCATACTAAGGTGGGGCGATGTAGCGGTTGCAAGCCAAAATGGTGCGAAACCTCGACGCATGAACTTTCAGGGGGGAAGACATTCATGGGATTCAAACATACTGACGCAACGTCGCCACGTCTTGGTCGCCGATCCGGCAAATGGCTTTTGCGACTCGCTGGCGTTGCAATGGTATTGCTGATGGGCACAACCATGGCCGCGGCACCTGCCCAAGCGCACGGTAACGACCCAAGGAACTGGGACCTTCCCGCGGGGGTTGTCAGATCCAACCAGACGCTGTCCTGGACTGCATCCAACGGCAACTCCGGATTTGGAGGGGTGGCGCCGGGAAGGACCTTCTTCTATCTCTTTGAGTTGCGAAACGACGGCTCCGAAGCGGTGACCGTGACCGGTTTCAATTCAAACTTTGTCTTCCAAATGCACCCCGACCGGCAGGGTGACTTCGCTCTAGACCACTGCAAACAGTTCATTGAAGATGTTCCCGGCCCGGACCGGCAAAGTTTCCCCGTGGTGATCCAGCCCGGGCAAGCCGTGACAATCTCCGACAACGCGACCTACCACTACATCTATGGTCCGCCTTCAAATGAATGTCAAAATGCGAGCTTCTTCTTTGGCCCGCCTGTGTTCCTGACGGTCGAGCAGGTGGTGCCTGAAGCGCCGGTTTGGCACGAGGCAACCTGTGATGCTGGTGCGAGCGTGGTGATCCCCGAGATTACCGGCGTCACGTATGCGATCAATGGAACCAATGTTGACGCCGGTCAGCACACAATAACCGAGCCGCAAGAGGTGACGGTCACCGCCGGTGCCAATGATGGTTACGAATTCCCGGCGCAAACCATCACGCAATGGCAGCACAATGTTGCGGCCCCGGAGTGTTCCACGCCGCCAACCGAACCGGAAATTGAGGAAGAGCCGGGAGCAACTGACGGTGAAGAATCCCCTGGCGGACCCGAGGACGTCGACGAGTCGGCTACCCCGTCAGATCCTTCCGTCAAGGACCCACTTGATACCGGCAACGATCAACCAGCTAACCCGGGGGATGGAAAACTGGTGATCGATCAGACGCTTGGGGACACCGAGTTGGCCGCAACGGGAATCAGTGAGAACGCGATGCTTTGGCTGGCCGGCAGCATGGTGGCCGGATTTACCGGGGCAATGCTGGTGCTCAGATCCCGCAAGGTCCGCGGCTAGACAAAAAGCAAATGGCACGGGTCGCAACGTTGGTTGCGACCCGTGCCATTCTTGTGTGAGGTTAAAGAACCGTTACTACATTGGTCAGCTCGGTGCCGGCCAAGAAGGCACCAATATTCTTGTTGAGAAGTCCGCTGACACCCTCGGGGCGGCCTCCTGCTGCGTGCGGGGTAATGATGATGTTGGGTGCGGTCCACAATGGTGAATCCGCAGGCAGCGGCTCGCGGTCAAATACGTCCAGTGCGGCTCCGCCAATATCCCCGGCGCGTAATGCCTGGTTGAGAGCATCCTCATCGATGGAGATCCCGCGGCCCACGTTGATGATCCAAGCGTGCTGAGGCAACGCGGCCAGTACATCCGCGTTAATCAGGTGCTTTGTCTGCGGGGAGCCCGGCAAGATGTTGACAATCATGTCGGTGTTGGCCAGGTCGGCGATTGCTTGGTCCTGGGTGATGACTGGAATTCCGGCGCGGGTTCCCGCGCTGCGGGCCACACCCGTCACCTTGGCACCAAATGTGGTGAGTAGGGGCGCCAGGGTCTGGCCGATTGAGCCGAATCCCCAAATGCTAATGCGTGCTCCGTGCAATGACGCCAGCCCCGGGAATGTTCCGGCGCCGGGGTTTTGGATACCTACGGGTTGGGAACCGCCCAATTCCTTGGCCCAGCGGCTCTCCAATTGGGCGTTGTGCATGAGGTCAAGGCGCCGAGTCGCTGCCAAGATTAGGGCCATGGTGTGCTCGGCTACCGGACGGTCGTGGAGTCCGGACGCATTGGTGACAACAACACCGCTGGCAAAGCCGGCGCGTTCGATATTGTCGATTCCCGCTGACAGTGCGCCAATCCACTGTAACTGAGACAGATTCTGTGCCAGGTGTGACAGGAATTTGTGTCCGCCGCCCCAAACTACAAGCGCCTGGGCATCGAAGTGCTCGCTGGGGAGCTCCTCATACGGACTGTAAACAACCGCGGTTACCCCCGCAACTGGGTCAAGTTCTATGGGAATGGTGTTAGGGATCAGAATCTTCATAGCCTCCATGATCACAGATGAGGGATCAGAATTGGTGTTGATTGCGGCTTGAATGGCGAGTTTGCCCTGAATATGCGTTGTACCAACTAGAATTAGTCTGTGACCAATACTGATAGCCGGCTGGAGCCCGCAGATATTCGAGTAATGATCGTTGACGACCACGAGGTTGTGCGCCGAGGAATTGCAGAAGTGATCGACCGGTCCGAGGGAATGGGAGTGGTAGCCGAGGCAGGCAGTGTTGCCGAGGGTATCCGCCGTGCGGAACTGGTGAACCCAGAGATCATGCTGGTTGACCTGCAACTCCCTGATGGCACAGGAATCGACCTCATGCGGGCGGTACGTGAGGTGAAGCCGGATATTCGGGCGATTGTGTTGACATCTTTTGATGATGACACCGCGTTTGCCGCAGCTCTTGAGGTTGGCGCCGCAGCCTACGTACTCAAGAGTGTCCGCGGCGCAGAGATCGCCGAGGTCGTTCGCGCAGTGCATGCTGGACGCATCCTGCTGGATGAGCGGACCGTAACCCGCCGCAAGAAGGACACCGACGACCCTACCGAGGATCTGACCCCAAGTGAACTGCGCGTGGTGGACCTCATTGGTGAGGGCTTGTCGAACCGTGAAATTGCGGAGCGCCTTGGTATCGCCGAGAAAACCGTGAAGAACCACATTACGTCCCTGCTGTCCAAGATGGGCTTGCAGCGCCGTACGCAGGTAGCCGCATGGGTTGCCGCTCGTAAGAACCAGGCATGGGCGCAAGACCCGGGCCGTTCATAATCCCACAATCACCTTGCGTTGATACCTAACTGGTTGGCGCGCAAAGAGCTGATACGCAATTGGCTGGTCATCCCAACTTGGGGTGACCAGCCAATTGTGTATCTACGTGCTTTTACCTAGACTCCGCGGTTACTCACCTTCGGCTTCAAAGTCGTTCTCGGGGTAATCTTCATCGGCTGGCTCGAGGGTAGGTTTGCCACCGCGGAGCGGGGAGGTCCATGTTAATAGGGCTCCACGGCCACTGGGAGAGTTTTCCAAGTTGTACGTTCCGCCGTGTTGGCGTGCCCGGGCGGACAGGTTCCAGGTGCCTGACTTGCGGCCGGAAACGTCTTGGAGTCCAATACCGTCGTCCTCGACCTCAATATCTACCCGCCCATGACCATCGAGCGAGTTACGCTCGGACGTGAATGCCACGCGTACGGCGACCGATTGCGCCTGGGCATGCCGGGCCGCGTTGGCCAAGCCCTCGCGGCAGACCGCCAAGATGTCATCCGACAGCGTCTGGCTGATGCTCTCGTCAATCACGTGCTCGTCGGCGTCGAGCGCTCCCAAACCACGGTCGTCGAGTGAAATGACAAGCGACGGCGCAAACCCAAGACCGGTGCGAGCCAGCGCCGCTTCACGGCGGAGCCGCTCGACAATGCCGGTAGCGGCATCCGGGTCCCGCAAGGAGTGCACAATGGACCGGATTTCACGGACCGAGTTGTCGATGTTGTCGAGGGCTTCATCCAAGATGGCGATCAGCCCGGCCTTGTCGAGGCCACGTGCGGCCCTACGGCGGACGACCTCGAGCTGCATACCGGTGGCAAACAGCTGTTGAATGGCAAGGTCATGCAGGTCGCGGGCAATGCGCTCGCGTTCCTCAACGAGTTTGCCAACGTCCTGGGCCTGGCGGGCCTCGGAAACGACAAGGGCCAGCGCGGCCTGGTCGGCAAAGGTTGAGGCGCGTTCGAGGTCCTTGGTTACAAAGGACTCCTCGCTTGTCTTGCGGAGCAGGACAAGCACGCCAACGGGCTTTTCCGGGGTGCCCATGGGTGCGTAGAGCGCGGGCCCAAAGCGGCGCATTTCCTCGTGGGCAATGTTGCGTGCTTTGGCTAGTGAGGGAATGTTCCGGGCCCGGCCGGTCCGCAGCGCGGTCCAGGAGAGACCGTCGCGTGGCATGACCAAGCCTAGGAGGTCATCGGCGTTCCAACCGCGCACAATTTCCATGACAAGCTCGCCCTTGAGCCCGGGCAAGACCAAGCCGGCGGCATCGGCATCGGCTATCTCGCGGGCCACCGAGACAATGTGCTCAAGCACGTCCTCCTCGGGCATGCCCTGGAGCAGCATTGTGGTGATTTGAGAGCCGGCGCTGAGCCATCGCTCACGTTCAATAGCATCGGCTTCAGATGGCATCATTGGGGCTCCCTAGGTAAGTTCAGTTCGCAGTTGGCTCGTGTAAGCCGCTTGATATTCGGCGTTGTTGCTCAGCAGTTCACTGTGGTGACCACGTGCAACGACACGACCCGACTTGAGCATAAGTACTTCATCAGCGGCAGCCATGGCGGTCACGCGGTGTGTCGCAATCACGATCGCCCGCTTTCGGTCCCTGTGGGCAGTTTGCAGTAGATCGGTGAGTAACTGATCCGCCGTGGCCGGGTCTAGGTGCTCGGCCGGCTCATCCAAGAGCAGCAGGGGAGCGTCGCTGGCAAGTGCACGGGCAAGGAGCAGCCGGCGCCGTTCGCCACCGGAGACTGTTGCAGCGTTGGTGCCAATCGCGGTTTCGATCCCCTCGGGTAGGGAAGCCACCCAACCGCTCAGTCCCGCTTGTTCAAGCACCTGCTGCGCCTGTTCCGGGGTGACTGAGCCGCGAGCTACCCGCAGGTTTTCAAGGACCGTGGTTTCAAACACGTGTGCGTCTTCTGAAGTGAAGATGACCGAGCGAGTCAGCTCATGGTGGTCGATCTTGTCGAGGGCAAGGCCATCGAGCGTTACGGATCCAGCGCGCACGGGAAGCAGACCCGCAAGGGTCATGAGTGTGGTGGTCTTGCCGCTTCCGCTTGCGCCCACAAGCGCATACGACTTGCCCGGGGTCAGATCTAGGCTGAGCCCGGTGAGCACGGGGGCTTGTGGTTTCTCACCGGGGCGAGCTGGCCAACCGCAACTAACGTTGGCTGCTAACAGATGGTTGTCTCGTACCGCTGCGGTATTTTCCGATGCCTCACTTGGCCGGGTCTCTTGGGCTGCGGTTTGCTGGGATGGATCCCCGGCGGGAGCTGCCTGGTCAAGCAGGTCCATGATCCGGATAGCCGCCTGCCGTGAAGTGTGAACCTGAATGGCGGCTGCTGGGAGTCCCTGCAGCACCTCAAATACGGCAAGCGGAGTCAGTACGATCACGGCGAGTATGACGGGGTCAAGCGAGCCAGCAACGACCGAAGGAATAGCAACAACGGCGGCCGCTAGGGCAGAAAATACTAACGCAAAGTTAGAAACCGCTTCTGCCCAGCCCTCCATTTTTGCGCGCTGATCTGCGGTATTGAAGAGCTCATCTTCGGTGGTTTGTAGTTGACCAAACTTTGCTGGGAGGTCGCCGCGCACCCGCAGCTCTGCGGCATCGAGAATCAACTCGTGGCTCAGGGTCGACAAATCGCTGCGTGCGGTCGCACTGCGAGCCTCGCTAAGCCTAGCCGCGCGCTGGGTCAGCCACGGGGCCAAGGCCCCCGCCAAGAGTATTCCTACCGCGAGCGTTAATGCTGCAGGAATGTGGAATAGACCGATAAAAATCACGGTTGCCGCAGACAAGACTGCGGCCACGGCTCCGGGCAAAAGGCCCTTGACCACCAGATCGCCGACGTCGTCGACGTCCGCGCTCACCCGAGCCAACAGGTCACCACGCTTGAGGGAAGCCGTGGATGCAATCTTGCCGGTCGCCAACCGGGCGTAAATTGAGGTGCGTAATTGAGCCATGCCACTGAGCGCTACCTTGTGCGACGCAAGCCGCTCAAGGTAGCGAAAGACACCGCGGGAAACCCCAAATGTGCGCACGGCAACCGTGGCAACCGTCAGGTACATAACCGGAGGCATTTGCGATGCGCGGGCAATCAGCCAAGCGGAAACTGCGGCCAAAGCGATTGAACTGCCGAGTGCCAGTACACCGGCGGCAACGGCCTTGGCCGCATCAAGCCGGTTAACCTCGAGCAACGCAACCGCCCGGCGAAGGGGACGGTCCTGCTTTGATTGACTTGGTGCGGAACCCGGCTGCGCGGCCTGACCGGTTCTGGTTTTCACGGCGCTGGTCATAGGACACCACTCTCGGTTGCAGGAGCGCTCGCAGCCGGGATCGGTGCCGCGCTTGCTGGGACCATAGTGGTTTGCGAATCCACTTCAACAACTTGGTCGGCAAGGCTAACCACACTGGGACGGTGGGCAACAACGATCACGGTTGCGCCGCGTTCCTTGAGTTCCGTAATTGAAGCCAAAATGTGTGTCTCCGTGAGCGCATCGAGGTGCGCGGTGGGCTCATCCAAGATAATCAGCGGTCGCGGGGATAGGAGGGACTTCGCCAGCGCCACTCGCTGGCGCTGCCCAACGCTTAAACCCAAACCACCCAGACCAATGACCGTATCCAAGCCGTTGGGTAATTGGGCTATGACCTCGGTCAATCCTGCTTGCTCAACCGCGTGATCGAACTCAGCGTCAGAGGGCGTGGTGGAATCCAGCAGGGCCGCGCGCAGGGTGCCTGGGGCAAGGGTGGACCGTTGCGAAAGCCAAGCAACCTGGTCCCAATAGCTGCTTGGGTCTAGGTCTGCAATGTCCAACGCTTTCGGTCCAGAGCCCGGCTGATCAGGACGCCAAGTAACGGTTCCGCTGTGCGGCGTCACGAGCCCGAGCAGGCTGAGGATTGCGGTGGTTTTTCCGGCTCCGCTTGCGCCAACAAGGGCGGTAATGGTTCCGGGGGACACCGTGAAGGAGAGATTTGCTGGGGCTAGAAGATCGCGCCCGGGGGCCCTGACACTGAGGTTTGTCACCTTAAGCGTGGACCCGCGTAGATCCGGGGCCATCGTGGTTCCAGCCAAAGCAACGGGGGTTTCCAAAATAGCTAGGGCCTTGGTAAATGCGGCCATACCGTTTGCTGAGGCATGGAAATGTGTGCCCACGTTACGGATGGGTAGGTATACCTCGGGGGCCAAGATAAGAATGATCAGGGCGGTTTCTAAGTCCACGTAGCCGTAGACCAAACGCAGTCCAACACCAACGGCAACGAGTGCCACCGACAGGGTGGTTAGTAGTTCCAAGACCATGCCGGAGAGGAATGCGATCTGCAGCGTCTTCATGGTGGACTGGGTGTACGCCTGACCGAGCTGCTTGACCCGCGTTGCCGGGCCAATCTCGCGGCCAAATGCGCGCAGGGTAGGTAACCCGGCAATGAGGTCGAGCACCTGTGACCCCAAACGCGACATGACGGTCAGACGCTTTTCAGAGGTTTTCTGAGTGAGCTGACCAACCAGGATCATGAATATGGGAACCAAGGGGATGGTCACGGTAATGATGATTGCTGAAATAAGATCCTGGCCCAACACCACAAGCAAGGTCAGCGGGGTAACCGTCACGGTCAGCAGCAGTTGCGGCAGGTACCGCACAAAGTACGGCCCAAGGTCGTTGAGACCACGGGTACTGAGCGTGACAACGTCCGAGCCGTTGGAGCCGGACTCGGTAGGAGCACTGAGCCAACGCGGGCCCAGCGCTACGGCCCGGTCCAGCACCTGACGGCGTAGATCAGCAATAACTTTGGCGGCTGCGCGGTGGGCAAACCGCTCCGACAGACCGGCAACGATTGCGCGGCCCAAAACTACCCCCGCCAAGACCAACAGGGGAGTGCGCACAGCGCCCAAGCCCTGACCATCGCGGATAACGGGGGCCAGAGCCCGGGCAATGGCAATAGCCTGGGTAACGATCAAGAGCGCGGTGGCAACCCCAAACACGGCGGTAAGAACTACGTAACCGCGTGCCGGGGCCGCCACCTTGAGGAGCTGTGGATCTAGAGGTTTCACGCGTCGTTATTCTGTGAAGTGGAATTCTGTGCAGCGGAGTCTTGCAACGTGTTGCCGGCCTTTGGCACGGCAAGTGAGGTCAACCCAATTGGGTCAGGAATGTGGTCGACTGACAAGCGCTTGCGGAACACCCAGAATGTCCATCCCTGATACAGCAGCACCACGGGAACCAGCAGAACCGCTACCCAGGTCATGACCTTGAGTGTGTAAGCCGTGGATGAGGCGTTGTAGATGGTGAGTGAGTTATCCGGGTTGAGCGCAGGCATGACGTCCGGAAACATGGATCCAAAGATCAGTACGACAGCCGCAACAATGGCAATTGCAGAGAACACAAAGGCCCAACCTTCACGGCCCTTTGCATTTGCAGCAACGGCGGCAATGAGCCCGAGCGCTGCAATGACTACCGCACCCCAGGTCCATGGGACCGAGTAGGCAACCTGTGCCCAAACGGCCCAGCTACCGGCAACTAAGATTGCGCCAAACCCAAAGTTACGGGCCAACTTGTTTGCCCGCACGCGCATTTCACCGTCGGTCTTCAGTGCCAAGAACACGGCTCCGTGCAGCAGGAACAGTAGAGCGGTTACCGCTCCGCCAAGGAGAGCAAACGGGTTCAGCAAGCTGACGAGTCCACCGGTGAACTGGTGGCTTGCGTCGAGTTCCACGCCACGGACAAGGTTGGCAAACGCGACGCCCCAAAGGATGGCAGAGGCCCAGGATCCAACGATGATGCCAAAGTCGCACCAGCGGCGCCAGTTATCGGTGTGAATCTTGGATCGATATTCAAAGGCAATGCCTCGAATGATTAGTGCAATGAGAATAAAGAACAGCGGAATGTAGAATCCGGAGAACATGGTTGCGTACCATTCCGGGAAGGCCGCAAACGTTGCTCCACCAGCGGTCAGCAACCAGACCTCGTTGCCGTCCCACAGGGGGCCGATTGTATTGATCATGAGGCGGCGTTCTTTTTCTTTCTTGCCAAGAACGGGTAGCAACATGCCCACGCCAAAGTCGAATCCCTCAAGGACGAGGTAGCCCGTCCAAAGGATGGCGATGAGGATGAACCACAAGATATTTAAGTCCATAGTCTTTTCCTTCCGTTAGATCGGGTGGTTAGTACGCAAAGGACAGCGGGCGGCTGTCAGCGTCGGGATTGGCCTCGGGCGATTCATCGACCACGGTTTCAGGAGCACCCTCAGACATGTAACGCCAGATAAGTCGGGCCCAAATAACCGTTAAGAAGGTGTAAACCAGGGTGAAACCAATGAGCGAGAAGAGCACTACGCCCGGACCTTGAGCGGTTGAAACACCTTGGAAGGTGAGCAACCTGATCGAGTCAATTCCAGACGGGTTAGGTGCCACGACCCAAGGTTGGCGGCCCATCTCCGTAAAGATCCACCCAAACGAGTTGGCAAGGAACGGCATGGGGATGGCCAGCAGGGCCAGGAAGGACATGACCTTCGAAGTCGAGTTGCGGCCCTTGCGCGTTTGCCACAGGGCAACGGCGGCAAAAGCTGCGGAGAAGAACGCAAAGCCAATCATGAGCCTAAATGACCAGTAGGTAATGGCTAGGTTAGGCACGTAGTTGATGGGGTTACCATCGGGATCCAAGTCACCGTATTTTTCGGTGTATATTTCCTGCAGTTCGGTGATGCCCTTAAGCGGTGCGTTAAAGTCTCCGGTTGCTAAGAAGCTGGTGAGCCCTGGCACCTCGAGCAGGTGGCGTACCGACTCGGGGTTGTTGTCGAGGTCGCCAATAGTCAAGATGGAGAAGGGGGCGCCGCCCTTTGTGCTTTCAACCATGCCCTCGGCGGCAGCCATCTTCATGGGTTGTTGCTCAAACATGAGCTTGGCTTGGAAGTCACCGGAGATACCAAGCCCGACGCCGGCAATGATGATCGTGGTTAGGCCCAGCTTGAGTGCGGGGCGGTAGATGCCGTTGGCAACGTCGGTGCGGCCCTTACGGTTTTCCTTGACAAACCACCAGGCAGCAATTGCGGCAACGAAGGTGCCCGCGGTCAACCACGCGCCGGTGATGGTGTGTGGGAACGCGGCAAGCACCGTCGAGTTTGTCAGGACTGCCCAGATGTCAGTCATTTCTGCACGGCCGGTCTCGGGGTTGTAGATCGCCCCGACCGGGTGCTGCATGAACGAGTTCGCTGCCAGAATGAAGTAAGCCGACAGCGTGGTTGCGATTGCAACGAACCAGATACACATCAGGTGTAGCTTCTTATTGATCCGGTCCCAGCCAAAGATCCAAAGCCCCAGGAACGTGGACTCAACAAAGAAGGCAGCCAGTGCCTCCATTGCAAGTGGTGCACCAAAGACGTCACCAACAAACCGTGAGTATTCACTCCAGTTCATGCCAAACTGGAACTCCTGCACAATGCCGGTGACTACACCGATGGCAAAGTTGATCAGTAAGAGCTTTCCAAAGAACTTGGTGAGCTTCAGCCACCGCTCATCTTTGGTCCGTACCCACATGGTTTGCATGATCGCTACGAGCGGTGCCAACCCGATTGTGAGCGGAACGTAAAAGAAGTGGTAGACGGTGGTGATTCCAAACTGCCACCTCGCAATGTCCAAGACGTCCATGACTCTCCCGTACCTGTAAGTTACCTGCGAATTACCTGTATTTGATTTGTAAATACTTCATTCTTGACGGTATTGCCCCGTGCGGTTCGGTGCTGGGACCAAGGTCCCCGGCGGTCCAATTTCGCAGGCAACTCGACGTAGGCGTGGGCAATTTCACCCCGCCAGATTCTCCCTATCTGACACAAAGAATGGAAGCGTCCTTTAAACCTAGGACCTTTTGCCCCATCCGTGCAATAGCAAGAAGGGCGCGCCCGAGTGCGTTCCCGATTACGTTGCGGGTATTGCGCGGCACTTGCAGAAAAGGTTGAAAGGATCCCGGCGGCTAAATGTGACCTAGGGGCCCAAAGGTTGCGGCAATATGGGCTCGGGGAGGGACTGCTTACGGCGAAATTTTAAGGGCCAGAGCCTAAACGCCGCCCGATCCTATGAGATACTTGACTCGGCTTGGGAATCCACACACCCAAAAGCCGAGATTGTGCAGGGAGTAACCGCGAACGCGGATTGTAGTGCGCAGCCGACAGTGACAATGATTTTGACGGCGCACATAATCGCTCGCCCTTACCACCCAAGTGCACCCCTGGACTTCCGTCCGGCCGCGTAGCATCTGGCTACTGCGGAACGGACGACTTAGCTGCCGGCTTGGCACCGACCGTGTGGAACGGTGACAAGCGGGCACACTGGAGTATCAAAGTGACGCCTAGTAACGAATCGCAGCAGGATTCAGCAACAACTGATTCCACCGCAGCTTCGTCATCAGCGCCGGCGGGAAAAACCCCGCGGCGCCGAGTGACCCGGGTGGCCGCAGCGCCAACCATTAAGCCCGTAACCTTCCTAACCGCCGAGCCGGTAACTACCACAGCCGCTACGCTGCAAGCCGTAGAGACTGCCGAACAGGCAGCGCCAGCCGGACAACCCGCACCACGCCGGTCCCGGCGAGCGACCACCGCGGCAGGTGCCCCAAAAACAACCGGGGCAGTAGAGACTTCAACTGCACCGCAGGAAAGCAGTGTGGCCAAGGACCAAGCGCCGGTTGAAAAGAAGCTTCCGGTTCTAGATCTACCCGAGCCAAAGAACGCACCAAAGAAGAACACCCGCGCAGGCCGCGGTGTCAAACAGCCACTTGCAGACCTTGACGTCTTTGCAGAAGTTGCGGCGCTGACCGGCAAGAAGGTTGCCGCTCCGCAAACCAGTGCGAAGGCCCCCGAGGCTCCCGCCGCACCATCAGCGGTAGATCTTGTCATTAACCTTGACGAGGTCGCGCAGGAGCACGAGGCGCAGGTAGCCAAGGCCGGCCGTAGCCGCAGCCCGCAGCGTAACGCTAAGTCGTCGCGAGGCACTGACAAGAAGGCAGCGACCCAAACCGCTGACGTACCCGCCCAAGAGACCGCAAGTGCGGCATCGGAAAGCGACTCGGCGCAAGAAAAGACTGTTGCGCCTGAAAAAACCACTGAACCACGCCGTCGGGGACGGGGGCGCGCCAACCAAGTGTTCTTGGATCCGCGTGCCTCAGCGAACGACCGTTCGCCAGCGCAAACTCCGCAAAAGCCGCGGTTGGCCACAACTGCACTGCTGTTCCAGGCCCCGGACCTCAGCGCGGCGGTTGTGCCAGCAGCCCCGGTTGCTGCCCCGATCGTTGCCGAGGAAGAAACCGTAACCGAGGCCCCACGCACACAGCGTACCGAGCGCACTGAACGTTCCAACCAGCGCGGCCGCGGACGTGACAACAACCGTCACTCCCGGGTCAAGGATGAGGCAGTAACCGAGGAAGACACACCGCAGGACAGCGTCGAGCAAGAAGAGTCCGTGGACGCGGCAGTAGCCGCCCCAGACCAGACTGACTCGGGCGTTTCCGCGCAGGACGAATCGAGCGCGCAGGAAACCTCAGAAGACGAGTCAACTGACTCCTCAGACAACGACTCAGATAATGACTCGGACGCGACCCCGCGCCGTCGCCGCCGCCGTGGCGGACGTGGCCGCGGTAACCGCCACTCAACCGACAACGGTGACAACGAGGAATCAGATGATTCCGGTGACACCACTCAGGCAGCCGACTCTGAGGTGACCGCGTCTGCGGATGCCGAGGAGCCAAATGACTCGGACGACTCCGATGACCAAGACAACGGGGACAGCGACGAGGAATACTCCTCAAGCCGTCGCCGTCGTCGTCGCCGCCGTGGCACCCGCACCGGTGAAGACGAGCAGACCGGATCAACCCGTACGCGCTCCCGCAGCACGTCAAGTGACGAAGTAACGCCACTGAAGGGCTCCACGCGTCTTGAAGCTAAGCGTCAGCGCCGCCGTGAAGGACGCGATGCTGGCCGTCGCCGTACCATCATCACCGAGGCCGAGTTCCTAGCTCGCCGCGAAAGCGTTGAGCGGTCCATGATTGTGCGTGAGCGTGATGGCCGCACCCAGATTGCCGTGCTTGAAGATGGCGTTCTGGTTGAGCACTATGTCTCCCAGCAGCAGCAGGCATCAATGGCCGGCAACGTGTACCTAGGCCGCGTACAAAACGTGCTGCCATCCATGGAAGCGGCATTCATTGACGTAGGTAAGGGCCGTAACGCGGTCCTCTACGCAGGTGAGGTCAACTGGGACGCGGCAGGTCTTGATGGTCAGCCGCGCCGAATTGAAGAGGCTTTGAAGTCCGGTGATCAGGTTCTGGTGCAGGTCACCAAGGATCCAATCGGACACAAGGGTGCTCGTTTGACTTCGCAGGTCACGCTGGCCGGACGCTACTTGGTCTACGTGCCGGGCGGCGGCATGACCGGAATTTCTCGGAAGCTCCCGGACACCGAGCGTGCCCGCCTCAAGCGAATCCTGAAGGAGATTGTTCCAGAAGGTGCGGGCGTCATTGTGCGTACCGCGGCTGAGGGGGCCTCGGAAGAAGAGTTGAAGTCCGATGTTGCGCGCCTGCAAACGCAGTGGCAGAACATCGAGAAGAAGGCCAAGACGGCTTCGGCTCCTTCGCTTTTGCAGGGTGAGCCAGACCTGGCTATTCGCGTGGTCCGTGACATCTTCAATGATGACTTCACCTCGCTTCAGGTACAGGGCAACAATGCGTGGACGGAGATTTCCAGCTACGTTCAAGAGCTTGCCCCTGACCTGGCTGACCGCGTCACCCACTGGGTTTCTGAGAAGGACATCTTTGCTCAGGCCCGCGTGGACGAGCAATTAGCCAAGGGGATGGACCGTAAGGTTTGGTTGCCCTCGGGTGGCTCCCTAGTCATTGACCGCACCGAGGCCATGACGGTTATTGACGTCAACACCGGTAAGTTCACCGGTGCTGGCGGAACCCTTGAAGAAACCGTGACCCGCAATAACCTTGAGTCCGCTGAGGAGATTGTGCGCCAGCTGCGACTGCGCGACATCGGCGGCATCATTGTCATTGACTTTATTGACATGGTCCTTGAATCCAACCGTGACCTTGTGCTGCGCCGGCTGGTGGAGTGCTTGGGTCGCGACCGGACCAAGCACCAGGTTGCCGAGGTAACCTCCCTTGGCCTGGTCCAGATGACCCGTAAGCGGGTTGGTCAGGGCTTGGTTGAGGCGTTCTCAACTACCTGTGAGCACTGCAACGGGCGGGGCTTCATTGTGCATGAAGAGCCAAACGAGCGTCAGGGAGCTCAGGGTGCCCAGAACGCGCCGGCTCAGGACCACAACGAGTCCAAGCGTTCCAAGCGCAAGCGGAACCAGAAGGAATCAGCCTCCTCAGCAACCGATTCGGATGCTGTAGCCCAGCTTGACGGTGACACCCAGTCCCGTGAGTCGGTAAAGGCCACACTGGCAACGATTGCTGCGGCTGCTGTGAGTTCACATGAAGAGGGCTCGAGCAAGCAGGATTCGGGCGAAGCTGACAACGGCAAGAGTGCAAAGACTGATTCCGCTCAGAAGTCACCGGTGGTTCCTGAACCGGCTCAGGCCGCGTTTGGTCAAGCCGCTTCCGAGCCTGCCGGAAACGGCTCGGTACCGGAAGAGGTCGTTGCCGGTGTTGTAAAAACCGGCGTTGTGCAACGCAGGGACACCAGCGCAGAGGCAGCGAGCGAGTCCGTTCACGCTGAAACGCTTTTCGATGCCCCAGAAGCGAGCGAGTCAGCCGACTCGGCCCCAGCAAAGCCGGCCCGTAAGGGACGTTCTCGCCGGGCCACCGGTGGTGGCAAGACGAGCGCCAAGGTTGATGGCTCCGAGGGCAAGGCTCCCGTAGGCATCATGGTTATTCCGGCGGCCACGGCAGAGGCTGCAGTCACCACGCCCGTGGTGGCCGTAACCGAATCCGCGGATGAAGCGCAAACGGGTGCTGCAACCAAGGCTGAGCCAAAGACCAAGCAGGCTGCCAAGGCCAAGTCAGGTGCTAAAGCAGCAACCGGTACTAAAGCGCAGTCCGGTACCAAGGCTGAGCCAAAGGCCAAGACGGAACCGAAGGCCAAAGCGAGCACCAAGTCTGAACCGAAGGCCAAAGCAGCAGCGAAGGCTGATGCCGCAGTTAAGGCCAAGGCTGAGCCAAAGGCCAAGACCACTCGGGCAAAGTCTGCCGCTAAGACCAAGGCGCCAAAGGAATCTGTACTTTCTGATGTCGTGGCTGACGCCGCTGCTACCGCAGCTGCGGCTCCGACGGCCGGGATCAGTCCAGAATCTGGTGCCAAGGGCGGTACTGAGGGCAACGCAATAGGCTAACCTCAGCCAACCGTGCCGCGGCCGTATTAGGATTGCGTGCATGACACAGCCTGAAACATCATCCGGACCCCTGCTTCTGCCACTGGCACAAGCAGGGGTCCGGATTCGGTTATGGCGCCAAGAGGACTTGGCTCCCTACCGGTTCTGGCTGGGGCCCAATCAGGACTGGCATCGCTGGGATGCCCCCTATCTGCCGGATCTGGAACAACACCAGATCGACGCCGCTGTTACCCGGGTGGCGCGGGCGGTTCAAGACCATGATGGTTGGGACTGGCCCTTAACCGGTTCTGGAGTCCGTAAGGACCTGCCGGTTACCCGGGCGGTCATCGCCGATAGTGATTCGGATCAACTCATAGGAACCGTTTCCTGGTATTTGGAATCCGATTTTGCGCAGTGGGGGAGAACTGGAATACAAATTTTCGACCCAAGCCTGCGTGGTAAGGGGCGAGGCCAAGCTGCCCTGAGGCTGTGGACCGACTATCTATTTGGCGCTACCACCTGGCCTCATGTGGACTATACAACGTGGTCAGGCAACCAGGCCATGCTCGCGCTGGGCAGGAAACTGGGGTTCACGGAGGTGGCAAGATACGCCAACGCACGGGTGGTGGGCGCACGGTTTTATGATGCTGTTGTCATGGGGGTGGCTCGCAGCACCTGGGAGTTGCATTAGACTGAACGAGGTTACTTAGAAGCGTCCCGAATCAGGGGTCAAAAAACGGGACGCTAATCACATGGATCTCATTCGCCTTGCAAGTGTTTTACCATTAGGATTGAGAATGGTCATTTTGCACGAGACCCTGTCGTAACAGATCAGTTTTAACCGTGAGTTATGCCAGCATTTCAAGGCAAAAACTATCGACCATGATCTAGATCGCAGGATTGATCGAGTGTGAATCCGCTTCTAGACCGGTTTCCATTTGACCCTGCGATTAAGATTCCGTAATCTTGATCGTCGGCACATTTATGTGCCGCCCAGTGTTCTCCTGACAACCGTCAGTAGAGTGCGCGCCCAAGAACTAAGAGAGATGAGCAGCAACGTGGTGTACGCGATCGTCAAGGCTGGTGGCCGCCAGGAGAAGGTTTCCGTTGGCGACGTCGTCGTCGTCGACCGTCTTTCCGGCGACGCTGGCGCGTCCGTTGAACTTCCTGCGATTCTTCTCGTTGACGGAGAGAAGGTGACCACCGATGCAGCAGCGCTTGCAAAGGTTAAGGTTACCGCTGAGATCCTTCGCGACGAGAAGGGTCCAAAGATCACAATTGTTAAGTACAAAAACAAGACTGGATACCGCAAGCGTATTGGTCACCGTCAGCAGTTGACCCGCATCAAGGTTACAGGCATTAACTGATCTGGTAATACTTCTGCCAAGAAGTATTCTTGACCTTTTAAAACTTAGGAAAGACAGGTTCTGTCATGGCAACGAAAAAAGGTGCGAGTTCCACTCGCAACGGCCGCGACTCTAACGCACAGCGCCTTGGTGTGAAGCGTTTTGGTGGTCAGGTTGTTAAAGCTGGGGAGATCATCATCCGCCAGCGTGGTACCAAGTTCCACCCAGGTGAGAACGTGGGAATTGGCAAGGATGACACCCTCTTCGCGCTAACCGCCGGAGCAGTTGAGTTCGGCACTCGCCGCGGCCGCAAGGTTGTTAACATTGTCGACGTGGCAGTCTGAGTTTCAGGCTTCTAATTTGTTGAGGAGGGGCACACCTAAGGGTGTGCCTCTCTTTCGCTTTACAGCACACTAGGCTGTAGAGCAAAATTCTTTAGCTTTACGATTGGAATGATCATGGCTTCGTTCGTTGACCGGGTGGTGCTCCACGTCCAAGGTGGTAACGGCGGGCATGGTTGCGCCTCTATTCGGCGGGAAAAGTTTAAGCCCCTAGGCGGCCCGGACGGCGCCGACGGCGGTAACGGTGGATCGGTGATCCTGCGAGTTGACTCCCAGGCCACCACACTGTTGGAATACCACCACTCTCCGCACCGCAGCGCTCCTAATGGCACCCCCGGTGCCGGTGACGACCGTGAGGGTGCTAACGGCCAGGACATGATCTTGACCGTCCCAGACGGCACCGTTGTCAAAGACCGGGCCGGTAATATCCTCGCTGACCTCGTGGGCGATGGCGCCGAGTACGTTGCTGCCCTAGGTGGTCGCGGTGGCCTTGGTAACGCCGCGTTGGCGTCCCCGAAGCGCAAGGCCCCTGGTTTTGCGTTGCTGGGTGAGCCCGGCGACGAGGCAACTATTGTTCTTGAGGTCAAGTCCATTGCGGATGTGGCCCTCGTCGGTTTCCCAAGTGCGGGTAAATCCTCGCTGATTGCGGCCATGTCAGCCGCACGCCCAAAGATCGCCGATTACCCGTTCACTACCCTGGTCCCAAACCTCGGTGTGGTTCAGGCCGGGGATGAGCGGTACACCATTGCGGACGTACCGGGTCTGATTCCCGGTGCAAGCGAGGGTAAGGGCCTTGGTCTCGAGTTCTTGCGCCACATTGAGCGCTGTGCGGTAATCGTGCACGTGCTTGATTGCGCAACCCTTGAGCCGGACCGCGACCCAATAACTGACCTCACCCTCATTGAGAAGGAGCTCAACGCCTACTCAGACGAGTTAGGTCTGGAAGGCTCGCGGGTTCCACTCAACGAGCGCCCACAACTTGTGGTCCTGAACAAGATCGATATTCCAGACGGACGCGAGCTGGCTGACTTTGTGAAGCCCGCAATTGAGAAGCGTGGTTTGCGTACCTATGAAGTATCCGCGGTATCCCATGAGGGACTCAAGGAACTCTCATTTGCGCTAGCCAAGTACGTTTCTGTGGTCCGCGCTAAGAACCCTGATTCTGACCGCCAACGCGTGGTTATCCGTCCTACCCGCAAGGTAGAGGGCCCGGACTTCACGGTCACGCACATCTCTGATCACAGCGGTGAATACTACGCGGTCCTTGGTGGTAAGCCTGAGCGCTGGGTCAAGCAAACGGACTTCAACAACGATGAGGCCGTTGGTTACTTGGCCGACCGCTTTGCCGCGGTTGGTATTGAAGAAGAACTGTTCCGAGTCGGTGCGGTTGCTGGCGACGAGGTACGCATTGGCTCGGATGAGAACGCGGTTGTGTTCGACTGGGAGCCAACGTTGAGCACCGGAGCCGAGCTCCTCAGTGGTCCACGCGGAACAGACCAGCGGCTGTATGAGAGCACCCGTCCAAGCCGTGCGCAGAAGCGCCAGGAACACAAGGACCGGATGGACGCCAAGACAGCTGCCCGTGAGGAGCTGTGGATGGAACGCGAAGCTGGAATTTGGACCGACCCAAAGCAGCACAACAGCACGGATAACTAAACAAAACTGAGTCCCAAAGGACGCTACGGAGTTATGATGACCACCGAGATTTTGTCGAGTCAAAAAATCCAAGCCCTGCGAGGTGAAGTGGCATCCGCAGAGCGGATTGTCATCAAGATAGGCTCATCTTCACTGACCGGACCAGATGGCAGGCTCTCTGTTGAGAACCTGACCGCCTTGGTTGAGGTGGTAGCCGAGCGCATCTCCCAAGGACATCAGGTGGTGTTAGTAACGTCTGGTGCGGTTGCCGCCGGGTTGGCACCACTTGGGCTGACCACACGCCCCAAAGACCTGGCAACCGCTCAGGCGGCTGCCTCGGTGGGGCAAGGCCTGCTGATAGCCCGGTACACCGCGGCTTTTGCCGTCCATGATCTGCAGGTAGGCCAGATCTTGCTGACCGCTGATGACACTAAGCGCAACGGGCACTACCGTAATGCCCAGCGGTCATTGGACCAGCTATTAGACCTCGGGGTCATCCCCATTATTAATGAGAATGATGCGGTAGCAACCGAAGAAATCCGGTTTGGTGATAACGACCGGCTAGCGGCTTTGGTGGCGCACATTGTGCGGGCCGACGCAATGATTTTGCTGACCGATGTCGATGGGCTGTATGACGGCCCGCCCACGCGTGCGGGAACCAAACGTATTGGAGCGGTTAGCAACTTTGGCCAGATTGCAAACGTTGAGGTGACAAGCAAGGGGAGCTCGGTGGGAACCGGCGGAATGGTGACCAAACTCGAGTCCGTGCGGATCGCTTCAGCTTCTGGGATCCCGGTGATCTTGACGTTGGCCGCAAATGTGCGTGACGCACTTTTGGGACGTGAAGTTGGGACGTTCTTTATGGCCACGGGTAACCGGATGAGCCGCAAACGGTTGTGGCTGGCCTATGCGGCTACTAGCGCAGGCAGAGTGGTGTTAGATGACGGCGCCGTGCGTGCGGTTTTGGCCGGAGAAGCCTCGCTTTTGCCTGCTGGGGTTACGGGTGTGGACGGTAAGTTCAGTAAGGGTGACCCCGTCGACCTTGTGAGCCAAGATGGCAAAGTCATTGGGCGTGGCCTGGCCGGGTTCAATGCCGGTGAAATCCCAGAATTGATTGGTCATTCCACCGCGGAATTACGAGATTCCCACGGTAATGGTTATGACCGGGCTTTGGTCCACCGTGATGATCTGGTTCTACACACGCGTCCAGTGCGTAAGGACCCCAGCATTACCCCCAAAAATGGGGTCAAGTCAAAGGCTAACAAGAAGGCGCGGGCTAAAGCTGCTCGGTTGAAACAAGCCACAGCGCAAGAGGCTGCGGCAAATCAGACGGTTTCAAGCAACGAGTAGCAGCCGGATGGCCCGGTTTTCAGCTATGGGCGGTGCGCTCACCCATCGAAACGCCAACCCTTAATTCTTGTCTGTGACATAGAGTGGAAAGATGACTAGTTCAGTTGTCACAAACGAATCTGTAACGGATCAAGTCCAAAATCGAGCTCGCCGCGCCAAAGTTGCCTCGCGTGCCTTAGCAACCGCAACGCGTGCAACCAAGGACGCAGCCTTAGAGAATATGGCTGACGCTTTGGTTGCAGCGGCCCCGGAAATTATTGCAGCCAACGCGAAAGACGTTGAGCGGGGACGCGCCAACGGCACGTCCGAGGGCCTCCTTGACCGGCTTGGGCTTAATGAAGAACGCATTGCCGACATTGCCGATGCCTTACGTGAAGTCGCTGCCCTGCCGGACCCGGTGGGTGAGGTCATTCGAGGATCTCGCCTTCCCAATGGGTTGCGTTTGCACCAGGTGCGCGTACCCATGGGTGTGGTTGGGATGATCTATGAGGCACGTCCAAACGTGACCGTAGATGCTGCCGGGTTGGCGCTTAAGAGCGGTAATGCGGTTATTCTGCGCGGTGGTAGCGCGGCTGCGAGTTCCAACGAGGTTATCGTTGAGGTCCTAGCAAAGTCGTTGGACTCGGTAGGACTGCCCCGCGATCTTGTGCAATCGATCGATGCGTTTGGGCGCCCGGGTGGAGTTGCGCTCATGCAGGCCCGTGGCCTCGTTGACGTGCTGGTGCCACGCGGTGGTGCAGACCTGATTCAGACGGTTGTGCGCGAGGCCAGCGTTCCGGTTATTGAAACCGGAACCGGTATTTGCCACGTATACCTTGACGAGTCAGCCGAGCTTGACCCTGCCTTGGACATTGTTATGAACTCCAAGACCCAACGCGTTGGTGTGTGTAACGCGGCGGAGACTCTCTTGGTTCACCGCGCGGCTGCGCCAGCAGTGCTGCCAGCGATCTACGCTGCCCTTGCCGCGCAGAACGTGACCCTGCACGTATCTCAAGCTGCGGCGGAGTTTGTGCCCGAGGGCGTTGCATATCAGATCGCTACGGATGAGGACTGGGCAGCGGAATACCTCTCCCTCGACCTCGCGGTTGACGTAGTCGATTCGATCGATGCAGCCATTAACCACATTCAGACCTGGTCTTCCGGGCACACCGAGTCAATCGTGACCAAGTCCTATGCGGCGTCCGAGCGGTTTACCGCTGAGATTGACTCGGCCGCGATCATGGTCAATGCCTCGACCCGGTTCACCGACGGTGGCCAGTTTGGGTTGGGTGCCGAGATCGGTATCTCGACTCAGAAGCTGCACGCACGCGGCCCAATGGGACTGCCCGAGCTCACCACCACCAAGTGGATTGTGCACGGGGACGGTCACGTACGCGGTTAAGCGCACATATCTGGCTTGTTTGGCACCGCAGAGCCCCCGCACTAGCACGTGAGATTTGTGTGAATCACACGTGTTTGAGAACTCAAAGGTCTCTTAGATGGACTGGGCCGTGAGAGACTTTACTCATTACTTTTTTGATAACACCCGTCCGCGCTCCATGATGTGCGCGGACGGACACCACTTTTGATGAAAGGACCAAAGTGTCTGCACAGATTATCGGTGAGGCCAGCGAGGTAGTAAACGAACTCGCAATTAGCCCAATTGGATTTGGCGTTGTTACGTTTTCGATCCTGACCGCTGCCTTCTTTGTAACGTACGCGTTCCGTAGTGTTGGAACCCGTCACTGATCTCATCTCGAAAGTCAGGCTGCGCTGCAATGTCTGTAAAGCGTCTTCGCGTTGGAGTCATGGGTGGCACGTTCGACCCAATTCACAACGGTCACCTTGTGGCCGCTAGTGAAGTAGCGGCGCGGTTTGAACTCGATGAAGTGTTGTTTGTTCCCACGGGACAACCGACATTTAAGCAACACCAGAAGGTTACTCCCGCTGAACATCGGTATTTGATGACGGTGATTGCCACCGCATCAAACCCGAGGTTCACGGTGAGCAGGGTTGATATTGACCGTGAAGGGTTAACTTTTACCGTTGATACCCTGCGCGACTTATCCGTTCAGCGGCCCGATGATGAATTCTTCTTCATTACTGGCGCCGATGCAGTTGAGCAGATATTGTCCTGGAAGGACGCGGATAAGCTCTTTGAAATGGCCCACTTTGTGGCCGTCACCCGTCCTGGGCACGCACTTGATGTTGCGGCACTTCCCGAGGGACGGGTATCTATTTTAGAGATCCCTGCAATGGCAATTTCCTCAACGGACTGTCGCGCACGGGCACAGGCTGGGAACCCCGTTTGGTACCTAGTGCCGGACGGCGTGGTGCAATACATTTCGAAGTACCAGCTGTACCAAGATGAAACAACGAAGGTTTAGGCATGAGCACAACAAGTAACGGTGGCAGCGAGCAACCCCTGACACGCAAACAAATGCGTGAGTTGGCGGCGGCCCAAGCGTCCCAACAGGACACACCACCACCAACGGTTGCAACTGCACCGAGCCTTCCTGTTCCTACGCCACCGGCACCTGCAGCTCAACCACCATTTGCGCCACCGGTCCGTTCTACCCAGCCACGGGCCACCGGACCGCATACTCCATCCGTAACGTCTCAACCGCAAGCTGCTGCACCTCAACCACGAGCCGTAGCACCTCAGTCACGACCCGCCGTATCGCAGGCACCCGCGCAGCAGAACCCAGCGCCTACTCGCAGCGCGGGGCCACCCCGAGTGTCAGCGGCAACGCGAATTGCTAATGGCGCGGGACCAACGTCTGAGCAAGCTCGGCGTGCACCGGCATCGGCCGTAGTTCCGGCAAACCTCCAGTTTGCTCCAGATGTTTTCTCGGCTCAAAGTGGCGCGACCCAAGCTGATGCCAGCGTTACCCGCCGGTCAATTCACCAAACTCCGGCCGCCCCCTTGCGGACCCGGCAGGGGAGCCAACCTTTTGCCCCAGGTGCTCAAGGCGCACCTAGCGGTCAGACCGCGAACGTTCCGGACGTTGTGCCACCGTCTCAGACCAGTGCGATTCGTCGAATTGATGAGACGGGCGAAATGTCCACCATCACGGCTACGGGCATGGCGGTCCCGGAAGCGGAAGTTGCCGCAACCGTGACGCGTAAATCCATTTGGGTGCAGCGTTCCAAGGAGAAAGCGCAGGACGGAGCAACCGGTACAGATTCGGTAGCCATTCCAGTCTTGCCGGCTCTTGAGGTTGAACCTCCCGCGATTGTGGACCTCTCGGTTGCCGAGCGTGCAGAGGTAGCAGAGCAAGATACCGCCATGATGATGGCAATTGCCGCGGAGATTCCTCCTAAAGATGATGACCTCGCACCGGTAGCTGACTCCTCTGAGGCGGAAACTACGGTGCTGTCTCCTGTTGCCGGCCCGGTTTGGGCCGCACAGCCTGCTGTCACGCCGGCCGAGGACTTGCCAGACTGGTCGGATATTACGTCCCTTGATTCGGAACTTCCAACCGACTCGTTGCCGGCGGGTGCCCCTGTTGTATTGGACCCTGCGCTCGTGCCGGTTGCAGGCGAAATGACCGGTGAATTTGCACCGGTTGACGCTATTACGGACGACGCCGAGCCAATTGTTGAGCTTGATCACTCCTACACTTGGCTGCATTACCTGATCTTGATTGCGATTGCTGTGGTCCTAGGCATGGTGGTTTGGAAGGTTGGGTTGGACCCCAAGAACGAAAAACCGCAAGAACCTGAACCACAATCCCTACAGTATTCCGTGTCTCAGACAATGCTGTAGGCCGGTGTGACCGGACTTAACCCTAAACTTTTGACCCAACCTAAGGAGTGACGTGGCTGCTACTGACCACGCGATTGAACTTGCAATTACCGCTGCCCGCGCAGCCTCTGAGCGTAAAGCTGCAGAGATCATTGCTATAGATGTAAGCGAACAACTTGTTCTGACGGACGTGTTCCTCATTGCTTCCGGTAACAACGAGCGCCAGGTCGGCGCAATCGTTGACGCCGTTGAAGAGGCCATGTTCAAGGCCGGTGCAAAGGTCTTGCGCCGTGAGGGCAAGACTGCCGGACGCTGGGTCCTCATCGACTTCGGCGACGTTGTTGTCCACGTCCAGCACGCCGAGGACCGTGAGTTCTACGCTCTGGAGAAGCTGTGGGGCGACTGCCCGGTTGTTGAGCTCCCTGAGGATGCGCGCGGCGGCGACGGCTCTGCAGCACCCGAGTACGAGGTTGACGAGTACGGCTTCCCGCTGCTTAACCAGGCTGACTACCTCGAAGACAGCGACATCGAATGAGCGCCGGCTCCGTAGTCTTTGTACGCCACGGCCGAACCCGGTACAACGCTGCCATGCGGTTGCAGGGCCAGGTTGATATTGAACTCGATGAGGTTGGTAAGTGGCAGGCTACGAGCGGCGCACAGGCTTTTGTGCTCGGCGTTACTCCTACCCGTATTGTGGCCTCCGACCTTGACCGTGCTCACGCCACGGCGCTTGAGATTGCGAAGCTCACGGGGCAAGAAGTTGGGATTGACTCCCGGCTGCGTGAGCGGAGCTTTGGCCCCTGGGAGGGTTTAACCCGCCCAGAGATCGAGGTCCGCTGGCCAAACGAATTTGCGCTCTGGACGTCCGGTTTGGAACCAAACCTTCAGGGTATGGAAACCAAGGCCGTGGTGGCCCAGCGGATGATCGCGGCTATCGAGGACCATAGTGCTGACTTGAGTCCTAAGGACACCTTGGTGCTAGTCAGCCACGGTGCAGCCATTACGTCGACGCTCATTGCCCTGCTGGGACAAGACCCAGCTGATTGGCGTGGGCTTGGTGGGCTGCAGAACGTGCACTGGTCCAGGATTTCCAAGAACACAGCCGCCGATGCCGCACCACGTTGGCGCCTGATCGAACACAACGTTGGGCTCTCAGCGCAGCACGGTAACCAAGCTTGGGCTGACGGTATTACTAACTAGGTTTTTTATTTCCGCGAGAACGCCGATCTGGGGCACAACATGCACCAGGTCGGCGTTCTGGTATAAGGATTCGGTTTATGCTCCCGCGTAGAAGGCGGCCAACGCCTTGGTCAGGCCAACCTGGTCATCAACGTGCAGCATCTCGCGTGCCGAGTGCATGGACATGAGTGGAATGCCCACGTCTACCGTGCGGATACCCAACCGGGTTGCCGTGAGCGGGCCAATAGTGGACCCACACGGGGAATTGTTGTTGGACACGAAGTCCTGAGTCGCAATCCCCGCTGCCTTGCATGCCCGCACCCATAACGCAGCCCCGGTCGCATCCGTAGCGTAGCGCTGGTTGGCGTTGATCTTGAGGAGGGGACCGCTGCCGGCTAATGGCTGAACCGCGGGGTCATGGCGTTCCCCGTAGTTGGGGTGGATTGAGTGACCGGTGTCAGAGGAAATACACCAGGACGCGGCCATTGCTCGTGCCTGTTCTTCCCTCGTTGCGCCAAGCCCGTCATAGATCCGGTTCAGCACATCTTCAAGGATGGGACCGCAAGCACCAGAGCGGGTCTCAGAGCCAATTTCTTCATGGTCAAAAGCCGCAAGCACGAGGATGTGATCCGGAGACGTGAGTCCGGCATCGAACTCTGCGGCCGCTTGCAGCAGCGCAACCAGACCCGCGTAGGTGGACGATAGATTATCCATACGAGGCGATGCAAAGAATTGGCCATCAAGACCAAAACGACGCGGCTCTTGGGTATCAACCGTGATGATGTCATAACCGGCCACGTCGGATGACTCAACGCCGGCAATCTTGGCGAGATCGCCCACAACGTCTCCGCTAGCGGAGTCGCCCACACCGTAAACCGGCGCAGTCTGGCGCTGCTTGTCCAACTTCAAACCGTTATTGGCCTCACGGTCAAGGTGAATGGCCAGCTGAGGGATCCGGAACATGGGGCCGGTGCGGACCAGGTGGCAGGTGCCATCGGTCGTGACCAAGCGACCGGCAAGCTCTAGCTCGCGGTCCAACCATGAGTTGAGAAGCGGACCACCATAGATCTCTACGCCCACCTGTAACCAACCGTGGGAGCCCGTGGAAGGTTTGGGCTTGAGCTTGAACCCGGGGGAGTCGGTGTGGGTGCCAACCACGCGCACCGGAGCCGTTGCCGGGACCGTATCCGGGGTCAGCCACGCAACGATGGCTCCATCACGGATGATGAATGCCTTGGCGGGGGCCTGCCAGTCGTCGGTCTCCTGTAACTGGGTGAACCCAGCTGCCGTCAGCCGGCGGCCCACCTCAGATGCTGCGTGGTAGGAGGAAGGGCTAGCTGTAATGAAATCAGTGAAATCTGAAAAGTATGACGAAGTTTCAACCATGGCTCAAGTCTGTCATCTTTTGGTACTAGACAGGTCGGATTTGGCGCAGGGCCAACGATTCTAGGAGGCTGTGACGCAGATCGCGGTGGGAAGCCGGTTCTCAATTGGATTTCAGCGGCTGTTTGGGACTAGTATCGTAACTGTTCACCGCACAGCGGGAAACAGAGTTTGGGGCTATGGCGCAGCTGGTAGCGCACCTGCATGGCATGCAGGGGGTCAGGGGTTCGAGTCCCCTTAGCTCCACCACAGTTTTACCAGGTCACAGGCCTGTAAGAAGTAAGTTTGCAGTTCGTTTCAACACCTCGTGTCCACAGACGCGGGGTGTTTTGCTTTTGCTGCTTGCGGTCAGCGGCGCATGGATAAGATGAAACATGCTTCGTATTCATCTGCTCAGGGCCGTCAATGTTGGCGGAGCAAAGCTGCCCATGGCCGAGTTGCGAGTTCTTGCCACGGAACTTGGCGCGACGAATGTGTCCACATATATAGCATCGGGAAATCTGCTGTGCGTGCCGCCCGGGGCTCCTGAAGAATTTGACCGATTGCTCGAACGGGCAATCGAAGCAAAGTTTGGCTACTTCCGTGAGGTCATCAGTCGCTCACCGCAGGAACTAGAGCAGGCGCTCGAACGCCATCCCTTTGAAGTGCTTGATCCATCGAGGTCGTTTATTAATTTTCTGCTTGAGGCCCCGGCTCCTCAGGCGCTTGCCAAAGCAAAGTCCTACCCAACGGGACGCGACCTCTGGGATGCGGTGGGACGTGATCTGCATATTCGTTACTGGGATGGCGCTGGCAGGCCACAACTCAAGGATGCGGCAATCAGGCGTGCGCTAGGAGTGCCTGGGACCGCGCGGAACCTCAGAACGGTTGCAAAACTCTTCACACTTGCTTGCTCACCCTAAATGTGTTGCTCGTCGTATTTTTGAGCATGGCAACTTAGTCAGAAGCACTTCATCTGCCGGTGCATTCTTGATTGCTGAGAAACCCAATCAGCAAGCGCATCTACTCTGACTTGCTTAAGGAAAGTCAGGTGGTTGTGTTGGGTCTAAGTTAGTTGGAACCCCGCCGATCCTTTGGATCCCCATGAAGGCAAAACCCCTCAACGGTCCGAGCTTGGCGTGGCTTGCCGGAATTGTTGTCGTGGTGTTGTGGACGTGTGCCATCCCCGCTACTCGCACGGCGGCTCCTGCGCTTGGGGTGTTTGGACTGACAGCCTCGCGGCTCTTGATCGACTCTTTGACGCTCGTCATTATTGGGATGGTTACCAAGAAGGTGTGGCTTCCACAATTGGTCGATCTGCCATTGATTATTGCCTACGGTGTGTGCAGCATGGCGGGGTACTTCCTGCTCTTGAACTGGGCGAGCTCTACGTCCCGGCGGGAACCGCGAGCATGATCGTCTCTGCTTCCGCAAACGTCAGTGTCGCGATTGCGACGTTGTTTCTGCGTGAGCCCCTAACAAAGTCCTTGCTCAAGAAGTGCTCGGGACTAGAGGTGGCGACCTATGCGACGGTCAGTGCCGGGGCGCTGACTTTGCCGTTCCTGCCGCTGGCCTGGTCGCAACTGAGTAGTGCGTCTACCGAAGTGTGGTTTGCGGCAATCTATCTGGGAGTGTTCCCGTCCGCTCTTGGCTACGCACTGTGGGGATTTAGCCTCTCTCGCCTGAGTCTGGCCACGACTACGTCCTTCTTATACGTTGTGCCGGTCGTCGCGGTAGGAATTGGGTATCTCTGGCTGGACGAAGTGCCGCTTGTATATGAAATTATCGGTGGCGTGCTCACCGTGGTGGGCGTGGTTATCCTGAATGTCTACCGCGGGCCCCGGCAGCGCATGACACACAATAATGAGACCGTGACCAACACTGTTGCATGCCTTTGCTCTTTGGGCTCAGAAGCATACGCCCGGTGACGGCCCAGATAGATCGCTGCAGATCATTTGCCGTCAGTGCAATGTCCCAAGCGAAACGGGAGAGTCTTGCAGTTCCTGTAAGGCTCGGTTTACCGCCGAGAATGTTGCGTGGGTCCGTCCAATTCGCGCCAACCAACCCCCAATTCCGTTAGTGGGAGCTCCATAGATCTACAGAGATTGACCGCAATCCGGTGTGGTAGCACTATTGTAAATAAGGGCTACAGGTCCGCCGCGAGTGTGCGGCTTGTAGGCGAGATCCGAGTAAAGCAATTGCTTAGACAGATGATGAGGGGCTCAATAGACATGGCTACAGAGCAAGCAGAACAAGACGTTAGTGAATCGAAGGCGGGAGGATTCTCCGCCGCCGAGAGGGCTGCAATGAAGCAGCGCGCCGCCGAACTGCGGGCGGAAGGCAAAGCTGGAAAGGGAGCCGCAAAGCGGGAGCGTGAGGCACAAGCCTGCCTGGACGCGATTGCGGCGCTCGAGGGGACCGACAAGGCTGTTGCGCAGCTACTGCATGACCTAGTAACCGAAGAAGCCCCACACCTATTCTCAAAGACCTGGTACGGGTTTCCGTCCTATGCTCGTGAAGGCATGGTCGTGGTGTTCTACCAACCGGCCTCAAAGTTTGACGTCCGGTACGGGGTGGTCGGGTTCAGCGAAGACGCGTTCCTCGATGACGGCGTCATGTGGCCTACATCGTATGCGGTTACTGAAGTCAACCCGCAGGTGGAAGAGCGTCTACGTGAGCTAGTAATTCGTGCTGCTGGTTAGTAGTGCAGTTAGCCCGGTCATGGTGTGATTTGCTGGTTAGGCGGACGCGCAACTCTGGGGATAGGAAGCGGTGTTATGCGGGGTCTTCCGCGATGAGCGGGGCCAGAATCGCGGCAACGGCCGCTGAGGCACTGGCAGAGTTCTGCTCAATGATTGCGTGCACTAGCTGTGCGTGCTCGGACGAGTGTGGGTCCTCGTCGCAATCAACGTCGTGGGCTAGTACTTGTGCATACACCTTGGTCAGGCCGTCATAGAGTTCCAGCAGAAGCTCGTTATGGGTGGCGGCAACAACCGCGCGGTGAAGGGCAAGGTCCGCGTTGATGCGGTGGCTCCGGTCATCGCTTTGCCAAGTCTCGGTGCGCGCATCTAAGGCGCTGCGCAACGCAACAATGTCCGCTTCAGTGCGCCGGCGCGCAGCTATGTCCGCAGCAGCCCCGTCAAGCACCGCGCGAATCTCTAGGCCGTCACGGCGCTTAGTCTGGCTTGCCCGCCGGGCCAGTGTGTTGCTGAGTTGTGAGCGAGCGATCACGAACGTGCCGCGACCTTGCTCACGGCGGACCAAGCCCGCTTGAACTAAGGATTGGACGGCCTCTCGCACGGTGTTGCGTCCCGCCCCAACCCAGGCCATGAGCTCGGCTTCAATCGGAATTTTCTGGCCAACGGCCCATGAACCCGATGCAATTGCATCATGAAAACGTGCCGTGACCGCATCCGTCATGCTCGGTGCTCTGGGAATGGGGGCCGTAGGTGGGGTATGATCTGCGTTACTCATCCTATCATCCTACATTGGGGCCCGACGTTATGAAGAAGAGCTTCAAAGCAGGTGCACTTCCGCTGCTTGCAATCATTTTGACCGCGCTAAATCTGCGCACGGCAGTGACCGGATTTACCCCACTCTTTGAAATCATCGGTGCCGATCTGGACTTCGGTCCGTCGCTCTACGGGGTACTCGGAACAATTGTCACGGCGAGCTTTGCCGTGTTCGGGTTACTTTCGGCGATGATAGCGCGCCGGGTTGGGTTAGAACGGGCCATGACAATTGCGGTGGCATTAACCAGCGCCGGGATCGTGCTGCGGGCCCTGGCTCCAACAACGGCCGTGCTCGTGGCTGCGACCGTCGTGGCCGCCTCCGGTATTGGTGCCTCGAATGTGCTTGTGATTCCGCTGGTGAAGAAGTACTTTTCTGATTCGCTCAAGACGGTCAGTGCCATGTACATCGCACTCTTGCAGGTTGGGCAGTTTGTGGCCCCGCTGATCGCAATCCCCGTCGCACTGACGTGGGGGTGGCAGGTAGCAATCGGTATGTGGGCGGTCATGACCGCGGTTGCGGTGGCGATGTGGGTTGTTCTTGGGCTCCGGGAACAGCCCGCTAAGCCCGATACGCCGGCTGAGCCGGCCCCAGCCCAAACCGACCAGGTGCGGCTCACGGGAGCTTGGCGCACTCCGCTGTTGTGGTCACTGGTGCTCATGATGGGGATTACGAGTCTGAATGTCCATGCCATTTTCACGTGGTTGCCCATCATTTTGGCCGATGCCGGTGCAGACCCAGCTGCGGGTGGCAGGCTTGTGGCACTCTTTTCGGTTCTAGGTCTACCTGCGGCATTCGTTGTTCCACCGCTGGCGATCAAGATGCGCAATCCGTTTATCATTGTGGCGGTGTGCACCGCGTGCATGGTCTTGGGTTACCTAGGGTTGCTGTTTTCGCCCGGAACGGGGGCGGTGGTTTGGGTCATGCTGTTGGGCATTGGTGTCAGTACGTTCCCGCTGTGTTTGACCCTGGTAAACGTCCGCACGCGGACAACGGCCGGGGCCACCCAACTCTCCGGGGCTATGCAGGGAGTTGGATATGCAATTGCTTGTCTAGGACCAATCGGCATGGGGGCGCTCTATGCGTCCTCGGGTACTTGGACCGGGGCGTTCGGGGTCCTGTTTGGAAGCCTCGTGCTGCTTCTAGCCAGCGGCTTCATAGCCTGCCGCCCGGCCATGCTCGAGGATCAACTTCAGGGGCGTGCCCGGGTTGTTCAGCCACGCGTGGATGCGCACTAGGGGACGCCATAGGCGGCTACCAAGGTTGTAAGCGCCCTAACGTGATTGTGTTGGAAAAAACCGGGCACCAGGGCAATGGGACGATCCGCTGGCGTGGTAGCCAGCGCGGCGAACGCAAGGTGACAGACCTAAAAATTGTCAGGCATCGGCAGCAAAAATATTGGTCTGACCACATCGTCCTTTAGTCCTAAGTAAGGGCCTAAAAGGGTGGATAGAGTATGGGTGAAACCTAGTTACAGGTTTATTTTTGTAACAAACCCAACGCCGTGGACCATAGGTCGTCATTATTGTGACGCCTATTTCCAAGGCCTTTTGTTTGTTACGAATACTCCATCCTACGTTGAGGGAATAAGACGTGACTTTAGAAGCGACGCGGCAAAAGGGGAAGATCCATTACGCGTGGTGGATTCTCGTAGCGATTAGCATCATTGTTGGAATCGGTAAGGGAGTGCTGAACAACACGGCAGGACTCTTTCTATCCCCGGTTTCACAGGACCTTGGTATTGGTATGGGCACACTGAGCCTCTACTTCAGTATCTCGGCGGTAGCAACCATGATCTTCTTGCCCATCGGTGGCAAGCTCATGGCCAAGTATGACCCGCGCCAAATCATTGTCGGCGCAATCATCCTTCAGGCAGGTTCCTTTGCACTCTTCGGGCTGATGAGTTCCGTATGGGGCTGGTACCTGCTGGCTGTTCCGCTGTCGACCGGTGGAACCGTGATCGGCGTGATCGTTGGTCCCGTACTGATCAACCAGTGGTTCCGGAAGAAGAACGGACTAGCCCTTGGTGTGCTCAGTGCGGCCGGTGGTTTGTTTGGTGCTATCGCCCAGCCGGTCGTTGCTAAGCTCATTGCTAACTCCGGTTGGCAAACCGCCTACATCACCGTTGGTGTTGCTTCAATGGCGATCGTTATTCCCGTTGCGCTTGTACTCCTCAAGCGTTCTCCCGAGGCGCACGGCGTTCAACCATTCGGTGCCGATGAAGTTATCACCGGGGAACCCGCTCAAACCCAAGGTGCCAAACAAGACGGAATTGAAGTTGCCGTTGCACGCAAATCAGTACCGTTCTACATGCTGGTGACGTTCTTCTTCTTTGTTACCTCGATTTCTAGCTTCTCAATGCACATTCCAAAACACTTGGAGAACATTGGGTATGACATCGAATTTGCTGGAAGCGTCATGAGTAAGTACATGCTCGGTGTCCTATTTGGATCCCTTGTACTTGGTTACCTGGTTGACGTCCTGAACGCCAAACGGACCGCAATCCTGACCATGTCACTTGGCATGCTCGCAATCGGTCTGATCATCTACACCACCTCGAACACCCTAGTTATTAGCCTCGCGGTTGCTCTGTTCGGTCTGATCAGCGCATCGATCGGAATCGTTGCCCCGGCACTCGTTACGGCTCTGTTTGGTAAGCGGGACTACGCCCAGGTGTACTCAACGGCCTCGATGGGTCTTGCGATCTCCTCGATCGTGGCAATCCCAGCCTACGGCTTCATCTATGACATCACTAAGAGCTACGTCCCAGTGCTCTGGGCAATCATCGCGATGCTCGCCCTGAACATTGTCTGCGTCCTGATCGCCTTTGCTAACCAGAAGAAGATGGTTAGCCGGGGCCTATGGATCAAAGAAAACGCGTAAGGAAGAAGGAACACCATGAGACTGCAAAATAAGGTAGTAATCATCACCGGTGGCGCGGGTGGCATTGGCCGCGGGATCTCCTTGGCTATGGCCAAGGAAGGCGCCAAGCTGGTCATTGTAGATATCAATGCCGATGCCGGAGCTAAGATCCTGGCAGACGTTGCGGAATTTACCGAGGCAGTTTTCCTCGACAAAGACATCTCGAGTGTAGACAACGTCAAGGAAATCGTTGCCACTGCGATTGAGAAGTTTGGTCGGCTCGACGTTGTGGTCAACAACGCGCACGCCTCACGTCAGGTGCCGTTCATGGAGCAGACCCCAGAGATCATGGATCTGTCCTTCAACACCGGGTTCTACCCAACGTTCAACTTCATGCAGGCGGCCTACCCGCACCTGAAGGAATCAAAGGGAACGGTCATCAACTTTGCTTCCGGCTCAGGGCTCAGCGGGCAGCGGAACCAAACCTCATATGCGGCGGCAAAGGAAGCAATCCGGGCTATCTCCCGGGTAGCGGCCAACGAGTGGGGCGGCGACGGAATTAACGTCAACCTCATTTCACCGATCGCTATGACCGAGGGAATGGTTGCCTGGTCGCAGGCCCGCCCAGACCAGTACCAGGGGATGCTCGCCGGTATTCCAATGGGCAAGATTGGTGACCCGGAGCAAGACATTGGCCGCGTTGCCGTGTTCTTAGCTTCGGAAGATGCCAAATACATCACCGGTCAGACCATCATGGTTGACGGCGGATCGATCATGCTGCGCTAGGTCGTGATCGCAGATACATATCAATGGATCCGGTTGCGGTAACCACCCTTGTGGCCACCGCAACCGGATCCATTTCGCTTTAGCTAATGCTCTTCAACGTACGGCTGAGTTACTGGCCCATGACGTATTCAATCGATGGGCCCGCGGTCCAGCCGCCGTCCACGGCGATCTCGGCACCGGTCGTATAGGAAGCTGCATCCGAGAGCAGGTAGAGTACGGCGCCGGATAGCTCATCCGGGGTCCCTACGCGCTGGTACGGGTTGTTTGGGAACGCGCCTTCATCCGCAACAATGCCGGTTGGGGCGGTCATGGGAGTCAAGATCATTCCGGGGTGCACGGAGTTGACCCGGATTTTGTCCCGGCCAAGTTCCACCGCGGCCACCTTGGACAGGCCGCGTACGCCCCACTTGGCGGCGCCGTATCCGCTGGTCAAGGCGAGGCCCATGAGACCCGCCGCGGAGGAAATGTTCACAATCGATCCGCCGCCGGCACGGCGCATTGCCGGGATGGCAAAGTGCATTCCGGTGTGCACGGCCACCAGGTTGATCTGGACAATCTTGTTGAAGGTCTCGAGTGGTTCCTCGTCCACCTTGACACCCGACGCCGTCACACCAGCATTGTTGACCAAACCGTCGAGCTTGCCAAAGTGCTCTTCAGTCTTGGCGATTGCCGCTTCCCAGTCGGACGGTTTGGTGACATCGAGGTGCAGGTACAGGGCGGAGTCGCCCAATTCTGTGGCCAGCGCGGCCCCCTCGGTGTCGAGGATGTCGCTGATGACAACCTTGCCTCCGGCGGCAACAATGCCACGGCTGAAAGCCTCACCTAGACCGCGAGCTCCTCCGGTGACGAGGACAGTTTTTCCATTGAGGTTCATTGCTTCTCCTTATGTTGAGGCCGCGCTACAGAAGCTGCACAGCGGTTTACTCAGACCGCGACAATGCGGTTGAGTGGTGAATTACTGAGGATTTCGCCTACCTGTGCTGCAGCCCGTTCAATTGTTTCTCCGGTGCGCACCATATGGGTGATCGTGGCTACAGCAAGCATTGTGGCTTCTTGAGCGGCAACCGTGACGGTTAGGCTGTTGGGTGCTTCGCCTAATAACTTGGCCAACGGTGCTTCTAACTTGGTGATGGTGTTGTCATTGATTTCTAGCCAGAGCCTGCGGTAGGCGGATGCGTCAAGCAACGTGGCTAGGAATTGGGTGCCATGGGCGAGCGCCTCGGTTTGGTAGGCACGGACAAAGGCGCTTTGGATAAGAGCGCGCAACGATTGGTGGGTTCCCGGGGTTGGCACAATGCCGGCCACGTTTGCCACAAACTCGTTGAGACCGTGTTCAAGAACAGGGCGTACACACTCGGCTTTGGTAGGGAAGTAACGAAAGAACGTGCGTTCAGACATTCCCGATGCCGCAACAAGTTGGGCGGTTGTTGCCCCGGTTCCCGTTTGCGCTAGAACTTCCGCGCAACGCAAAGCGATCTCGAGGAGTTTGGTTTGCGACAGTGCAGGACGGGCCATGTCTCAATAATAGCGTTAGTGGCAGTAACTGTCATTACTTTTGGCAGTGAGCGTAGCGGCGCGCCGGCTACGGCCGGACTTACAAGGAAAATCATTGACGGGCTGAGTGGAAAACACCGGGCAGCGGTGGATCTGTGCAGCCGGGTGGCAAGTGCGGTTTGAGAGGGTTTAGAGGTGAATCCCGGCTGCCATTTGGTCAAAGCTCTCTTGGGCTAGTCGGGCAGGGATCCCCAGCGAACCGTCCGGGTCCTCATCTAGCGTGCTCCAGTGTTCAACGGCAATGCGCATGGCAGCGGTTGTGGTTGCGGCGAGGATGCGAACGGTAAATGGGTCGGTTCTTGGTCCCACTAGATTGCCGATGATGCGGGTCAAAGCAACCTCGGAGTCCTGGTTGACTCGCTGCCACACGGAGCGCAGGGCCGGGTCTGCTTTTGCTGCTCGGAGCAGGCCGTGGGTCCAGCGCAGCCCCTCGCGGGATTCTTCATCAACGGGGGTGAGTACTTGACGCATGATTGAGGAGATCTGCGCTCGAGGGTCCCCGGTGCCTGAGCTTGCGATTGCTGCCCGCCACTGACTCGCACCGAATGCGAGCAGGGGAGCGACGGCATCTTCCTTGGTGCGAAAGTACCGGTAGAACGTGCGCAGCGAAATACCGGCTTGGGAGGCGATCGCATCTGCGGTAACCCCATCAACGCCGTGCTCGGTAAACAGCGTAGCGGCCGCACGGGCGATCCCAAGTTGGGTCGCAATCCTGCGGCGCTGAGTCAAACTGGCGGAAGGGGTCACACAGCCAGCCTATTGCACCGATGCGCAATTGCGGCATCGAAAAGCCCCGTCACCACGTGCTCGGCTGACAATCGATGACGGGCCTTTGTAACCGGAACCAAAGCCCGTGTTACCGGCGGAACTCACTGCTCAATTCCCAGCGGTACGGCCATACCCGGTCTACCGTAGAAGTGGCGCTTAGGAAGGCGCGCTCACGGCAGACGGATCATGGAGGTGACCTGCAAATGGCAACGCTTGAAGATGTGGAAACTTGGCAGGCCAGGAATGCAATGGCGCCGGCGGTAACGGACGCATGAGACTGCCCCCACGCTTCGCGCTTGTTCCGATTGTTGCGCTCGCAATCTTGCTGATCTCCGGCTGTTTGGCCACCCCAAGCCCGACCGGAAAGAACCCAAACTTCCCACATGATGCGCCCGCGGGCGGGCAGACATTCGCACAAATGGAAGAGTCGATCGCGATGCTACCTGGAATTGTGACCGCTGAGATTAGCGGATACGAGCAACTCAACCTCCAAGGCAATACCGGGGTGGGAATCGACCTTGAACTCGACCCGGGCTACCAGATAGTTGACGGGCCGGCGCTGTTGACGTTCCTCATCGAATCGGCCTGGTCGGTACGTGAGGGGTACATGCCTAACACTTCAATCTCCGTTTCCTTTTCCACGGATGGGGACTTCGACGTGGATGCCAACGTTTATGCCTACGAGGCCGGCTGGGATGATGAACTCCAGCCGACCGAGCGCTCGGAGTGGAATTTTGGCTTTTCGAGGGCAAACGTGTGGTTGCGAAACATTGGTCAGGACACTCAGGGTCAAAAGAACCTGCTCAGGCTAGGTCAATGGCCCGGGCCGGTCCCTGAAGTGCCTCAAGGCGCAATCATCCCTAGGAAGTAAGAACTGGGGGCTGTAAAAACTGAGATGTGCGTGAATTGAAAAAGCACTTGTGCTGAAAAACCAAGTGTGGAACACTAAAACTTGCTACTGAAATTTCAGTGACAAGAATATCGCTTACGTCGCGGTTCGGGAATGTACCGAGGCGAGCGATGTTTACTGCGAAAGACTTCCGGGCAGGCGCGCACTTGCCCGGGACCGCACCTACGCTGATCGGCCCGTTCTTACGTGGCAACGAATCACCTAAATCTAGTCCTGGCGCTGGCCACCCCCCCTAGTGCGGCGCCAGGACGTCCTGTCAAGCCTTTATGGTCCGGCTTGAATTGGGGAGCCGGCCACTACTGGGGATCGAGCCTAGTGCGATGCCCCGATTTGTAGCTGTAGTTCCATCGCGACTAAAAGTAGCAAACAGATAATGAAAAACGTGCGGTACCGCCACTATTTGGGGCGGTACCGCACGTTATCAGACCAACGGGTGTTGCAAAACTACGTCAAAAATGAAAAATGGTCAGGGTCTACCGGCGGCCCTTGTTCAAGGTCGCCTTACCCTGCACAATCTTTTCCAGCTCGTCTGGCTCTGGGCTGGACAGGTAACGCTCAAGGCTGTCATCAAGCTCGCGCAGCCACGGGGTGTGGTGCGTAGCGGCCATGGTGCCGGTTACCACCGAACGGTATACCCGATCGCGGTAGGTCAAGATGTTTTCTTGCTTGGCCTGGGTCCAGTGCTTGAATGCCTCGGACACCTCGTCGAGATCGAACATGGGGTAATCGGTCATGTTGATGAGGTCCCGGATGTAGTCAGCCTGGAAGCTGATTTCATCCTCAGCGGTGGCAAGTGCGTCTTGTCGCGCCAGCCACTGATCCATGTGCACGCGCTGTGCGGCGGCATCTGGAAGCTGGGCACGGCCCATGATGAGGTCACGAACGTACCAAGCTTGGGCATCGAACATGTTAAACGTGAACCACTGGTCCTGGGCGCCCAAGTAGAACAGCTTGTTGTTGTCTGCAAACGCAACGCCCTGATATAGGTGGTCTGGGTACAACACGTTGGGGGACTTGAGTGCCAAGCTCGAAGGCAAGAACGGGTAGTGGTGCAGGTATCCGGTGGCGAGCACAACGGCGTCTACCTTGCGTGATTCGCCGTTGGAGAAGTGTGCAACGGACCCCTCAAAGCGGTCCAGCAACGGGAGCTCTTCGATTCCCTTGGGCCAGTCAAAGCCCATCGCAGCCGAGCGGTAACTCAACGTAACCGAGCGAGCACCCATCTTGTAGGCTTGCACGCCAATGTCCTCAGCGGAGTAGCTGGAGCCAATAATGAGCAGATCCTTATCAGCTAGATTCTCAGCGCCACGGAAGTTGTGAGCGTGGGTGAGCGCACCGGGGAACGTCTCAACGCCTTTGAAATCTGGCACGTTGGGGAAGCTAAAGTGTCCGGAACCCACAACGACGTGGGTGAACTGACTTGAGCTGGTTTCTCCGGTCTTGAGGTTCTCCACCGTCACCGTAAACAGCTCGGTGTCCTCGTTGTAGTTGACCCAACGCACGGCGGTTGCAAACTGAACAAAGTCCTTCAGTGAGGAGTCTTTGACCCGGCCGTTGATGTAGTCCCACAGCACTGCGCGCGGCGGGAACGAAGAGATTGGCTTGCCAAAGTGGTCATCGAATGAGTAATCGGTGAACTCGAGGGCTTCCTTTGGTCCGTTCGACCACAGGTTGCGGTACATACTCGAGTGCACTGGCTCGCCGTAGTGGTCGGTTCCGGTGCGCCATGTGTAATTCCATTGACCGCCCCAGTCATCTTGCTTTTCATAGCAAACGATCTCAGGGATCTCGTGACCTGCCTGTTGTGCGGAATCAAATGCCCGCAGCTGCGCCATCCCACTAGGGCCTGCTCCAATAATCGCTACGCGTGTCTTCACACAGTCCTCTCCGGCCGTTACGCCTGGTGTTCCGTTGGCCTAACCGCAAGTTGGGTGCCGCAAAACCTGCGCACACCGACCTGTTCAGACCCCTCTGGTTCCATGATTCACCCGGCTCTGTTGCTCTGGGGATCAGTGGAATAAATCTTTAGCCAATTTTACTCGACCAAAGCATTCTAACAGATTTGGGATACGTAGGGTGTGATTTGGGTCAAGAATGATTCAAGTGGGTCAGTTTTTGGTGATTGATGGGATGAATGGGGCGCTCCTAAGGGCGGGCTTCAATGTCGCGCGAGACGCTCTAACACGGTTCAATGGGTATATGGACGCGGGCAAGATTTTCACCATTGGTCACTCGACCCATGCGATCGAGGAATTCTTGGGCATGCTCAGTGCTAACGGAGTCACCGTGTTGGTGGACGTGCGCACGGTTGCGGGGTCGCGCCATAACCCGCAATTTGGCCAAGCCGAGCTGAGCCAGAGCCTGGCGGAGGTGGGGATCAGTTACCAGCGGATCACGGCGCTTGGAGGTTTGAGGTATACCCCAAAGGCGGCTACTTCGATCAACGGCGCCTGGCGCAACCCGAGTTTTCGTGCGTACGCCGACTATATGCAGACGCCTCGGTTTGTGGCTGGTCTTCAAGAACTCATTGGTGTGGCAGCTCAGGAAGTGGTGGCAATCATGTGCGCGGAGGCCGTCCCGTGGCGCTGTCACCGGTCACTGATTTCCGATGCCCTCCTGGTGCGCGGCTTTACGGTTACTGACATCATGGGCCCAGCTGCGACAAGGCCGCATACGTTGACCAAATTTGCCCACGTTGCCGGGTTGAAGGTTTGGTACCCGCCGGAGTAGGTATGTCACATACTGTGCGCCCATGCTCCTGCGGGCACACGTCAAGCCTGGGTGTTCTGGGCTTCCGTGAGGGAATCGATCCGGGCCTTAGCCTGCTTGTATTGCTTCTTCTGCTCGAGTGAACCGGTCAGGGTCTCAATCCATTTAGCGGCCAGCTGTGCTCTCTGTTTCCATGCGTTCAGGTGCTGACTGTGCCACGAGGGTGTGTAACTGTTCAATGTGTTCTTTGAGGAAGTTCCAACTGACCCAAAACTCCCGTAGGTACTCGTTGCCCAGCGCGTTCAGTGAGTACACCTTGCGGGGTGGGCCCTTCTCGGAGGGGACCTTTTCAACGTCTACAAAGCCGCGGCGTTCTACTCGAGCGAGCAGCGCGTACACGGTGCCCTCGGCAATATCCGTGAAGCCCTGCTCACGCAATTGCGCGGTGATCTGGTACCCATAGGCCGGCCGTGTGCTCAGGATTGCAAGGACTATGCCCTCTAGGGTGCCCTTGAGTATCTCGGTCATCTGTTTACTCATGGATCCCAATCTTGGTACTGAGTAGTGCTATGTACCACTCAATAGTACTACTAGATACCGGTCGTGACCATGGTGCTTTGCAACTGTTGCGTATACGAAGACTCGGGAGGGGCAGCCTCTTGCGTGCGCGAACCTTCATTCTAACGAAGATTGCCAGCAGGCAAAAGAAATGGGACCCTGAGCCCGCGTGTTCTGACGGCTCATTATTTCAGAGCTAACGCAGGATTAGATCCCATCAGCAGCAGCTATACGTGAAGTGCTCCAAAATGCAGCCTATTTGCACAGCTTGGGCTATGCCGCACATACCGTCAGTATGACTCAAGACACTCGCTCCAAGCCGTCCTGGCTTCGCACGCTCATGACCACATTTCGCAAAGCCGCCCCATCCAGCAGCTCAAACCATAAATGGTTCGAACCCACGGAAAGTCACCCCATTGAATGGCATGCGTATTCTGAAAAATGGGCGGCAGTGCTAGGCCAAAACGGTGCAACCACCATCCTTGCGTGGGACGGAGAAACCGGCGGCGAAGTAGCTCGCACCTTCAACCACGACATAGCCAACCAAATCGTAGCGGTCCACAATACCGTCGCGTCATGGTGCCCAGCCGGCCCTGCTAGCGGTGCACCAGACCTAACACCGCCACTGGACAACTGGGACCTACACCTAGTTACAAGTGACGGTTTCCTTGCCCCGAGCCCCCCAGCGCACGTCGCCAGACACCAAGGAACGACCCGCGTGGAGTGCATATCCCCGGTATACCTAGAAGCAATCGAAGCGTACCGGGCCGCAGTCGAGACAGCGGTCAACGTACCGAGCTGACAGTGCCGCACATAGAAGAGTCATGAAAACCATGACCAAGGCTGAGTTTGAGCAACACTTCACTGTCGTACCGCCAAACCCTGAGCGCACCACTAAGAGCTCAGACGTGGACATGAAATCAACGTTTCTTTGGACCCTTGTTGACATCGGCGGCAAACTTTACCTGCTATCCGGTCAACACAAATACAACTCGCTTGCTGGCCCACACCCAGCCATTGGCTTGGACTACCTCACAACCAAAGAGCCCTGGGACCGTGACCTGCGAATCCAATGGACCTAGCACCATGAGATGCACTGCCGCACATAGGGCAATGAGACAGCACCCAAACCTGAAGGTGCCTCTCACCAACCCATGGAGGGTACATGACCATTACCGCACTGGCACCCACCGGTGAAGTTCGCCAAACCTCATCAACAGGAGGTCAAAAGGGAACCAAACCGGAACGGTACGACCTCAGCCCCACGCCTGTGCTGCAAGCCCTTGGAATGGCGCTCGGAGCACCCTTCACTGCAGAAACGGGCCAGCACCTACTAGCCCGAATCATGCAGAACCTCGTTACCAACTGGGGCAAGCCACACGAAGGTGACCCGCAACCTGACGGGGACCCAATAATCGCAGTGGCCTGTGACGCACTGACCACCCTGGCGAGAAGCCACGGAGAGACGGCCCCCAATAGCAGACGCGGCATGGCCCGCACCTGCACGCCATGACCTGATCTCGTCTCACCGCCGACGGGTGCGCGCCTAAGCAGCCTTCGCAGCCCTCGCAGGAGTCAGCCTCTTCCCCGCGTCTTCCGCTACCACAGTGTGTTACCGGCTTAACCGAGGCGGTGACCGAACCCTGAACGAGGCCCTTCATATGGTCGCACTTAGACGAATGGCTCACGACCCCGAAACCAAGGCATGCGTCGGAAAACGAAAGGCCGAGGGGCTCACGGTGAAGGAGATCCGCCGGATCATCAAGGGCTACCTCGCACGCAAGATCTACTGCACACTCAACAGCCAACAATTGCGGTGATTCGCTGCTCGATATCTATAGATGAATAATTGGGACGCCCAGTTCCCCCCAATGATCCCCGGTGATTTCTGTGATTATCCGATCACCCATTATCACAGGCTGCACTGCTTCTGCTTTGAACTACGGACTAAACCGCATCTTTAATCCTGCTGCCAAGCTCTTCAACCTCTTCAACCTCTTCCATAGAGAAGCTGTCCAAGAACATTGATACACCACACGGGCATATCAAGGGTGTGGTGCTCGCCCACGCCAAAGTAATCCAGGCCTACCTGGTCAGCCAAAATAATAGCCTCGTGCAGGTTGCGGATTGCCTCATGTGAGGGGCGCAAGGTGTTGTTCGCATTGCGGGGAGTGTCGCCAAAGCTATAGGCGCCAATCTCCATGGTGGTTTTCTCGGTCATGGTGTTCTCCTGAACGTCAAAGATGTGGGATGGGCGTGCGAGAATCGAAGGCAGCGTTGAGAGCTGGGCCTCAGGCGTTGGCGGGAGTCAACTCCGCGCCAAGATGGAACGTATTTGGGCGGCGGAGTGGCTGCCGCCGAGGCAGAACTGTTGGCGGGCCTAGGAGAACAGGATGCCAAACTTTTTGGAGATCTCATCAAGAACTTGGCGGGTTCGGTTCACCGCGCCAATCCCAATGCCAACGCCTGTGAGGCGATGGACAACCTGTAGTCAAAAAAGTCACTATCAACAATCGAAGTGACGCTCCCACGATCGGTGATGCGCCGTCGGAGTAACCGTGTTCTCAGCGCTTGAAACTTGCGAGCGATTCGGTGTGGCGCAACACTAATTCGTCTCTTGACCACAAATTGAGTTACTGTAGTTGAGTTGCCCTGATCCGCCGAGGATCCTTTGCGGGCACGGAGTGCGCCCGCTTGGGCGGCCAACTTTAGGAGGTGACCGTAGTAATGGATGACGGACCAAGTCGATCTTCCTTACCGCATATGTCGCTCCTGAAGTTCTTTTCGAACTGACCTTCTGCTCGTTGTGACACTTAGGGAATCCCAAGTTGTCGCGAGAGTTAAACGGTTTACTAGTGGTTGGCGCCCGTAACAATGCTTTCAGGCTGCCTAAAACCCGGACCGTTGCCGTGGGTGGGGAGAAAGAGCCCTAGGGGCTAATCATCTTGAGCATGATGCGGTTGCACATACGACAGTTTTGCCACACACCCATTTTTTCTGTACTTGGCCGTGCACTGCGCCGGCTTTGAGTGCAGCCACCGGAGGGACCCGGACCATGAATAACTACCCTGTGCAGTCGTTTGAAGACAGCGCTGAACTGTTGGCCAAAGCGCTTGCGGCACACGACCTTGCTGGCGTGAGCGCCGCGCTGCAGCCATTGGACATTACCGAAACGCTTGAACAACTTGAGCGCCTGAACAAGATTCAGCGTGCGGTTGCTTACCGCACGCTTTCCAAAGACCGAGCAATCGACGTCTTTGAACGTCTCGATGCCGCTATTCAGGCGGACCTTGTTGCCGCGTTGAAAGACGCTGAAGTTGTTGAAGCGTTTGCTGAACTGAGCCCGGATGACCGGGTTGCGCTGGTTGACGAGTTGCCGGCATCGGTAGCAAATAGGCTGATCCTCGGGCTGGATGAAAAAGAACGGGCCCTGACCGGCATTGTTCTGGGCTACCCGCAAGGCGCGGTAGGCCGGGTCATGAGCCCAGAGTTTGTTACGGCTCACCCGCACCTGACCGTCGCCCAAACTCTTGAGCGAGTCCGCTCCCACCTCGATAGCGCCGAGAGTATTTACACCATCCCGGTGACGGACTCCAGCCGCCACCTGGTAGGTGTGGTCTCACTGCGTGATGTCTTGCGTGAGGAAAGCGAAACCCTCATTAGCGACATCATGAAATCACCGTTGAGTTTCCCCGCAACCGGAGGCGCCGAGGAAGCTTCACGTTACTGCGCCGATGCCAAGGTTTTGGTGTTGCCAATTGTCGATGCCGAGGACCGCCTCGTTGGCATCTTGACGGTTGATGACGCCTTGCAGATTCTCGAAGACGCAGAAACCGAAGACTCCGCGCGCTCGGGTGGAACCGAGCCGCTGCGCCGCCCATACCTGGCAACGCCGGTCAGTTCGATTGTGCGCGCACGAGTGGTGTGGCTTTTGATTCTTGCCATTGGGGCCACGCTCACTGTCCAGGTGATGGGCGTCTTCGAAGCAACCTTGGAACAGCAAGTTGCCCTATCGCTCTTTATCCCGCTGCTCATTGGAACCGGTGGTAACACCGGGAACCAGGCGGCGACTACGATCACCCGAGCATTGGCACTGGGGGATGTGCGACCCCGGGATGTGTTCAAAGTGTTTGCCCGTGAAGTTCGAGTCGGAGTGGTGTTGGGGCTCCTACTGGGAACGTTGGGCTTTGTCATTGCCGCAGCAGTGTTCACGGTAGATATTGGACTGGTCATTGGGCTTACGCTGTTGGGCGTTTGCACCATGGCGGCCTCCGTTGGCGGGCTCATGCCACTGTTAGGAAAAGCAGTGAAAGCTGATCCTGCCGTATTCTCCAACCCGTTTATTTCAACGTTTGTGGATGCTGCCGGGCTGATCATTTACTTCCTCATTGCCAATGCGGTCTTAGGCCTCTAAACCGCCAGATGGTTTGCCACCGTGTGCGAATCCTCACGCACGGTAGCATCAATGCGTGACCAACCGATTCCGTGCCCTAGGGCGTGGAACAGCACTCAGTTATTCCTGGACATAGACACGGGCGTGTGAAGTTTGGGCTAGATAGCGGGCCCTATTCATTTTCGGTCAGGGCAGTGATGATCTTGAGAAACGAACCGTCAAGGATTGTCCGGTGAATAACCTGCGTCCCAAGTAGTTCTTCTTCGTCGAACCACCCCGCGACCATGTCGAGATATCGTTTTTGCGGAGGCGTGACTTCTCGTGCTTGTGCCAGTTGCAACTCGGACAGAAGTTCTTCCCTGAGGAAAACGGTGTCATCAGGCAGGGCAGCTGTGCCTTGGAAACCTTCAAGTAGGTCTAGCAAACGCGCAAGGCCCTCTCGTTCCGTAGCCGAGTCGACAGTTGGGTTGGAGTGACTGCCGTCAGCTAAGCCAGAGCGTAGCGTCACTAGAAGATCGTCGGGATCGACTCCGAGGGCGTCTAGAAGCTTACGTAGCACAACTACTTTGTCTTGGGTTGAAGATTGAGTGCTAACACGCAGGCCAGGGACTACCTTTTGGAACTCAGGACCAAGTTCCTCGGAATCATTGTTGACTACAAAATATGAACTTGATTTAGCGAAGGCAAAGAGAGCCTCATGATCCTGTTGGGCGACGAGTTTGAGTACCTGGACAAAAAATTCACGCCAGCTACTCACTGATGCTTTGGTTTCCATGAACTCATAGGCGACGATGTCCCGGTTGGTAAATACGGTATCAACACCGAGGCCTTCAACTGGAAGTTGAGGGGTCACCGGTTCAAAGGAAGTCTTTGGGTACCCCCAGTATTCCAGAGCCCGTTTGGTGAGCTCTTTGGACCGTTCTTGAAGTGACTTTTCGTTCCAACGTTCTAGATTTTTGATTTCCTTGTTGATCCGATACGGAGAGTCATTGAAGCCGTTTTCAATGGACTTCTTCTCTTGGAAAGAAGAATTTGAATATAGGGAGTTGTACCCGGTCACGGTCAAATTTGCGATCCGGTGCAACCAAGCATTGTGAACTTCCTCGGCTTCATCACCTAGTTCAATAAGCCACTCCTTGGTTAACGTTTGCGGCATGATGTGCTCGATCGACAAGCTGCCCGCCTCAAGCGCATTAGCAATCTCGCGGGTGTCATTGGAATTGAGGTTTTCCAGGCAATCAAACAGGTACCTGCGTCTATCACTCTTGACGTTGTACATGTCCCGCATTGCAAAGGTTGCAGCGAACTCTTCGTTGTCTGGATACCTTGCGCCACCAGTGCGCCGGGTAAGTGAATAGGCAAGCACTTCTGCAAATGAGTTTGAGTCGCGCCGCAGCTTCCGGACGTCTTTGTAGAGGTTCGCAAAGATCTTGTTCAACGAGTTTGTTGCAATATTGCTGACAAAGCGTCGGAACAAGAAACTCTCAATAATTTGAAGCGAGATTTCAAAGTCGGTCTCGGTTATGCTGCCATCACGGAATTCGGCAAGCAGGGGCATGAGGAGTGGCAAGATGACATCTTGCCCAAGCATGTTCATTCGCCGCAAGCGAGCGTCAATCTTGAACGACCCCGTACTCTCAGTGCGAATTTGCCGGTAGTAGTCCGAATAGCTGCGCACCTCTAATAAGAGGTCCGCCCCCGCAATATCCGTGTTCTGCTTAAACGCCTTGAATGCATCGAATACTTGGTCTTTTCTCGGTGTATTTGAGGTTTTGGTAACCAAGTACCAACGCAAGAACTCATCCGTTTGGAACTCAACGTTAATCTCAATGCGGTTCCAAAAATCCTCGTAGACGCGTTCCTGCTCAACGGCTCCCAAGCCCATGAGCACAAGATTTCGAATCTTGTCTGCCTCAGAAAGTTCCAGGCCGGTGGAGTTCAGGCTCTCAAAAATGCGCTGCGGATCGTCGTGTTCTTCCAGATCCAAGTGCATGACCTCGAGGCGGCTGATCGCACTCCAGATTTGGTCGGCGGTCACTCCGGACTTGGGAAGTGCGTCTAGAAAGTACCGGTAGTTGGCAGTGACATTCGAAGATTCGATGAACTCGGTTTCTGGGCCAAAGAGTTTGCGGTAGGCGTTGGAATCATCCTTGATGGGTTTGAGTCTAAACCGCGTCTTCTGGTTTTCAACATCATTGAGCAGATATGAGCGTCGAATCTTGGCACTCAGATCCTCCATGGAACAGGGGAGCGCGCCGGACTCGGCTAGGTTGGCAAGCGCCAGCATGAGTAGGCTGACCGTTGTAAGCCGTTGCTGTCCGTCAATGACCACCCAAGTCCAAGAGTCTTCAGGTTTACCAACCACGGCACCGAAAAAGTGTTTTGGTCGATCAAACCGGATCAGGTCTACCAGATCCGTCAGCAACTGCTCGCAGTGCTTGACCTTCCAGTCGTAGTTTCGCTGGTACACCGGAATGACCAATTGTTTGTCGCTCGAGTCATAAATCTTGAGAACTTCTGTCACCTGTCCGCGCATAGTCAAGATGGTATTCGAGATGTCAGACATTACGGACTGGGCGCGCACAACCTAGGGCGGAGACAGCCAAGAAAGCCAACTACCGCTCGGAACCAGCCGCCAATGTGCCCGCTCAGCAACGGTGTTGGGTGGCGGTGCATATTACAACTGGCTGTGGCCCGTGACGTTAATTAGGCAAAGATCGCCGCAACTCGGAACGCAGCAATGAGCCCAGTGGCGTAAGCAGCCTGCGGCCGAGTGAAACCTTGCGTGCCGGTAAGCGTTGCGGAAAGTTGTTCCACGGTCCGATTATTGGACTCGGCTAGCACTGCGGCACTGGTCAGCGCGTAGCGGTACCAGTCGCCGTGGCAATGAGCCACCGCATACCTGGCGGCATCATCTGAAAACCCTACGGTTTCATTGGTCAACTGGCTAAAAAGCGCCGATTCGCTGAGCATGAACTGCTCCGCGTATTGGTGGGCTGCGTCGAGTGCTTCTTGGTACTCCTGCGGGACCTGTCCATCCGCAAAAACCGGAATTGGATCAGCGGTCCAGACCAAGCTCCCTGCGTGGGAGCCTGCACTTTGTGAATCTAAAGACGGGGCTTCCGCGCTCCGGCCTCGTTGCTCATTGGCTATTCCTAAGCCCCCAACGGTCAGCAAGATTGCGAGTGTGAGGCCAATCGGCAAGAACTTTAGCCATGGCTTACTTGAGGGACGCTGGGTCTTTGTCACGCGAGTCAGTTTACCTGCCTAAGTGTTGGATCAGCGATTCACGGGGCAACCGGGGCAGACAAGATTGCCGATCCTCGGTTGAATGCTTGGTACCCTTAACAGATTTGAAAAGACACTACGCGCTGGAGGAAGCTGTGGAACTGAGTATGGAAAAGGGAAACGAGTTTGTAGCTCAAACCCAATCTGAAGAGGGCGCAGCAGCCTGGAAGCGTCAGCTTGATGAGTTCGCTCCCGGCGCCTCCGACTGGGTAGTTGGCGCCGTCTTTGGCGGCACCTACCAGCGCGAGGGCCTGGAATTACGTGACCGCCAAATACTCAACATGGCGGCCCTTGCCGCAATGGGCGGCACCGAGCCGCAGCTGACCGGGCATATCAAAACCGCGGTCGATGTTGCCGGCATGACCAAGGAAGAAGTGGCCGAGTGCTTCGTTCACCTCATGCCCTACATCGGTATTCCCAAAGTGCTAGCCGCCATGCGCTGTATGAAAGCCGCGTTCGGCGAATAAGCAACGTTGAAGTAGGTGCTGCCCTGAGGCATCGGGAAATTCCTCGATGCCTCAGGGTAGTTTCCCTCTTGGCACGCGGTAGGCTGTGGGCTTGTGAAATACGCTATTAATCCCGTTGATGGAACCAAGATCGCCTACCGAACCAAGGGAGCCGGGCCCGCAGTGGTCTTGGTGCACGGAACTGCGCTCTCGCGGGTGATCTGGCGCGGCTTTGGATACGTCAAAGACCTATCAGCAGACCACACCGTCATTACCTTGGACCTGCGCGGCCATGGCCGCAGCGGAAAACCACAGGACCAAGCTTCCTACAGCACCCGGCTCATGGCCGGCGACGTCATTGCCGTCCTCGATGACCTGGGCATATCCAGCGCCCACTACGTAGGGTATTCGCTAGGCGGCAGAGTTGGATTCTCACTCGCAACTACGCACCAAGACCGCCTCAAGAGTTTTGTCAGCATGGGCGGAGCACCGCGCAACCTACCGGGCGCATTTGACCGGCTCTTCTTCCCCAACTGCATAGACGCCCTCGAAAATGACGGCATGCAGGGCTTTGTCGAAAAGTGGGAAGCGCACATTGGTCAGCCCCTCGATCCCGCCACCCGCGCCGCCTTCCTAGCAAATGATTCCGGAGCGCTCGCGGCCTATGCTCGCTCGGCAGACCAGAACCCTGGCGTTGCAACCGAAGCGCTAAGCGCCATCGAAGTCCCAACTCTGCTGGTCGTTGGCGAACGTGACAACGAACGCCTGGACAGCGCACAAACCGCATCGCGAGTGATTCCAAATGCGGAGCTCCGGATACTGGAGGGTGCCGGGCACGGCAACACGCTGATCCATCCCGAAGCGCTACCGGTGGTCCGGGAGTTCATTACCAAGAGGTCTTAGAGGAACTGCTGGTGCTTGCCTAATATGTGCGGTTGTTGGCAGAACTAACCTGTACTCCAACCAACATACTAATAGAGGGGAAGCGTCAAAAGCGAAGATCAAGCTATTTCAAGAAGCGTATTATTTTGGCTTCTTGGCTTGTTCGCTCACAACAATAGATCCAGATTTTCTTGGTGTGGAAACAAACTTCCCGGTGATTGCGCTCTTGTGAACTCTGGTGTTCGTCCGTCGCCCGTCAGGATTGGAATGCCTTGGTTACCAGACTGCACAGCGTGGTTCCCTGAGTACCTCCGCTCAACATCGTCGCCACAGTTGTCTTACAGAAGGCCCAACCCTGAACTCAGACCAGTTAGATAAACGAGGTACGTCACTTAAGTGGCACGTTGTCAGGAACAACTGCTGCCTTGAGGCTTCGGTTTTCACCGATGCCTCAAGGGAGCTTGTAGTCCAGTGGGGTGGGGCACCGGCTTGAGTTCAGTTTGAACAGGTGTGAGTATTCGTTTGTTTACTCAACCATCGAGGTTGCGAACGAAGTAATAACTTCAGTCGCGACTTTGCAGATATTCTCGGATGTCAAACCGAACTCTTGGGCGATTACTTGTTCAGGAGCTGACGCCCCAAACTCGGAGACGCCCACAAATCGGTCACTGGGACGAAGAATTCGGTACCAAGACATTGGGTGGCTAGCTTCGATGATTACTCGAGGAGTTCCTTCTGGGGCAAACTTCTGAAACTCTGAAGAAGGTAAACTAGCAAACCGTTCGGTATCGAGAACCGAGACCACTGCAATCCGGTGATCGGACATCCTCTCAGCGGCTTCCAGAGCCAAATGCGTTTCACTACCGGAAGCGATCAATACAACCTCTGGATTATCCACAACCTTGAGTAAGAACGCTCCTTGACTTGCGCTACCTATCTGGCTGGTGCGATCCAACTGCGGTAATACTGACCGAGACAGGACAATACAGGTGGGGCGTTGCGCCTCCGTTATTGCTAAGGCCCAGGCTTCTTTAGTTTCATAAAAATCTGCGGGACGTAGTACTTGCATCTTGGGGATTGATCTCAGGAAGGAAAGAACCTCAACGGGCTGGTGCGTTGGGCCGTCTTCACCGAGCAAGACACTGTCATGACTGAAAACATGGATTGAACCGCAGGACTGCAAAGCTGCCATGCGCAGTGAGTTTGCGGCATAGGTAGCGAACATCAAGAACGTGCTACCAAAGCCACGTAGTTCTGAATGAAGTGTAATCCCATTGGCAATTGCAGTCATCGCATGTTCGCGGACTCCAAAACGGATGTTCTGACCGCTTCGAGTTTCTGATCCGAACACAGCAGAATCTGTGAAACGTGCAAAAGTGGCACCGGCTAAGTCCGCCGCTCCTCCGATCAAGAAAGGCACGTCTTTATAGATGGCATCCAAAATGGTTCCGGAAGATGTCCGCGTTGCCTCGTTGCTTGACGGCAGGGGGAGTTGTGCAAGAGCTGCAAGGGCAGTCGTTCCCGCCTGGGCAAGTGAATCTAGGACTTGTTTGCCCGGACTAGTCTTTGCCTTTCTCTGCCATCGATCGTAATTTTGCTGCAACCGTGCCCTGACCTGAATCCAATAATCTGCTACAGGTTCAGGGACCTCAAATGGCTTGAATTCTTGCAATTCGAGAGCTGCACGGGTGGCTTCAAGATCCTGTTGGGAGGGGGCGCCAGAGTGGCTTGACTTGTTATCGCTCAATGGCGATCCTGCGCCGATCACGGTCTTTACGCGGATCATTGTAGGACGGTTCACCTGTTGAGAGGCCTGCACCATAGCTAAATCAAGTGCTTGGATGTCCATTCCGTCAGTGACTTCCAGAACTTCCCAATCCAGTGCTCTGAACATTCCGACTATTCCTTCGCTGTCCATGGTTTCGGAAGCGCGGGAGTCGATCACTACATCGTTATCGTCGTAAATGACACACAGTTTTCCAAGTTCGAGCTTTCCTGCAATTGCTGCCGCTTCATACGCGATTCCTTCCATGAGGTCACCATCTGAAACTAAGACCCAGGTTCGGTGGTTAATCGTGTCTGACCCAGCTAGTGACCGCAGGTACTCCTCCGCGATTGCGATGCCAACAGCGTTGGCAAACCCCTGACCCAGCGGCCCAGTGGTGACTTCAACTCCGGGGGTATCGTCACGTTCTGGATGACCAGGAGTCTTTGAACCCCATTGCCTGAAATCTTTAAGATCAGAGATTGATAGGTCGTATCCAGCAAGATGCAGCATTGAGTAAAGCATGGCGCTGCCGTGGCCTGCAGAAAGAATGAACCTATCGCGGTTGATCCAAGTAGGATCCCCTGGATTGAACATGAGGTGTTTGGCAAAGAGCGTGTGGACGATTGATCCGGCGCCTAGAGGGAATCCGTAATGTCCTGATCCTGCTCTGAAGACTTGATCAACTGCGAGCATCCGAGAAGTATTGATTGACTGGTTCTCAACTGTAGAGCAATTGAGAGGTGTAGAGGGAGCGGTGGCTACTTGGGTAGACATAAGTGATTATCCTTTCGTAGCGCCGGCGGACAAGCCCGCTACAATATGTTTTTGCGCGAAGAGCGAGAAAATGAATACAGGTAATGTCATCAGGACCGCAGCGGCCATGAGGCCACCCCAGTCGATGCTGGCGTAACCAATAAAGTCGAACAGTGCAACTGGCAGCGTCTTCTTCTGTGAAGCGCCTAGGACCATTGAGAACAAGAACTGGTTCCAAGAGAAGATGAACGACAGCAGTGCTGCTGTGGCAATACCGGGTTTAGAAATTGGCAAGACAATGCGGATGAATGCGCCGGTCCGCGATAGGCCATCGACTCGGCCTGATTCTTCAAGTTCCGTGGACACGTTCTGGAAGAAACTAATCATGATCCAAATAACCATGGGCATGGTGATGACTAAATGGCTGACGATCAGAGAGAAATAGCTCCCGACGAGCCCTAGCTTTGTGAGGATGATATACCACGGTACGAGATACGTAATTCCAGGGAGCATGCGGACGAGTAGCAAGACCATCCCGGTGAGATTCATGCTGAATCTCGCAATTGCGTAGGCTGCTGGGAGCCCGATCAATAGAGAGATGACGGTAGCTCCGATAGCGACAATAAGCGAGTGCTTGGCTGATTCGGGAATGTTGCTATCCGTGAGTATTCCAGCGTAGTTTTTCAACGTGGGAGTAAACGAGAACAACTTGTCAGGATTATAGATGTCGACGGTTGACTTTACAGAAGTGAGAATCATCCAGACTATCGGGAAAACACAGATCACGACTACAACGGCGATCGCGATCTTCCGAAGTAACTCGGCCCTCCGACCAGAAGCACGAGCACCCGTTTTCTTTACCTTTGGTGGTAATGATTGAGCCTCGAGTGCCGGCTCGATGCCACTAATTTTAGTGCTAGTCATTGGAGTACCCTTCCTGCTCGCTCATTGCCCTTTGAGGTGATGAGCGTGATCACGAGGACGATCAGGATGAACAAGATGATCACTGCTGAAGCTAGACCAAAGTTTGTGTATTCAAATGCCTGCATGAACCCGTAAGTGTTTAGAGTTTCGGTGGCGGTGCCGGGACCGCCTTTAGTTGTTGCATAAATGATGTCGAAGGTCTTTAGCGAGTCGACCAAACGCAAAACCAGCGCCGCAAACATTACTGGAATCATGAGAGGGAAAGTGATGAAGCGAAATCTCTGCGGTGCTGAAGCACCATCAACAAGTGCTGCTTCAAATGGTTCTTCGGGCAACGAAGTTAACCCGGCTAGGAGAATGAGCGCAATCATTGGGGTCCATTGCCAAACGTCTACGACCATGAGCCACCAAAGTGCAGCACTTGGGTCAGCTAGGAACTGCTGTGCTTGCAGTCCGATTGCTTGCAGGAACTGATTTGCAACCCCGATGTTGGGATCGTAGATGACCATCCAAGCCATAGAGATGGCAACTGGTGTTGCAACCACAGGAAGCAAGATCAACGTTCGGGTCAAGCGTTCGCCGCGAAATGACTTACGTAGCAGAAGGGCAATGACATACCCAAGAACTAACTCGAAGGCGACGGTCACGCCTGTGAAAAGAAGGGTCCTCCCGGCCGCTGCTCCAAACCGGTCGTCGGCTCCAAGCAGTTGAGTGAAGTTGTCTAACCCAATGAAACGGGGGCCTTGAATGGCGCTTCCGCTCCAGGAGGTAAGACTCATGTAGACCGTATAAATCAGGGGGAATACCAGCAAGAGTACGGTCACTATTATCGCCGGAAAAATAAACACGTGCTTAATACGTTTGTCTAGCCACTCGGCCATGATTCCTCAATCTGGAGGCGCCATGTTTGCTAGAACACGGCGCCTCCACAACTAGTCTGGGCGCGAACTTCAAGTGCACTTAGTCGATGTTGAACTCAGACTTTTCTTTGTCAATGAGTTGCTGGAAGGCTTTGTTAGCGGTTTCAGCTGCCTTGGTGACATCGCCACCCTCGATTGCGGTGACAATGGCGCCGCCGATTGCATCGCGCGCTTCTCCAACTGCAACAATTCGAGGGCGGTCGTATGGCACACCGTTCTTGTTCCCTTCCTGAACGGCAGTTACAACTTCGTCAGGGAATTTTTCTTTAGTCTGGTTAGACTCCCAAGCTGAATCGCGGGCGCCCATTACTCCAACACCTTGCATCTGCGCGGCCATTTCTTTGCTCGTGGCCCACTGAACAAATTCCCAAGCAACATCTTGATTCTTGGAACCCGCGGCGATTCCAAACGCTTGAGGAGTTACCAAACTGGTGTGGGCCGGCGAGACTGCGTAGCCAACCTGATCTTCAGTTAGCGTGGACTTCTCTGGGTCAGTGAATTCGGGCCATCGATCATCTCCCTCAATGTAGATCCCGATCTTTCCTTGAGAGAATAGAGCGCTGCACTCCGCCCAGGACATGTTCAAGACTCCTGCTGGGCCATAGTTTTTGAGAATGTTTCCGTAGTACTCCAAAGCAGCAACTGCCTCAGCGGAGTTCACTGCCGCATCGCCGTATGGCTCACCGCCTACATTCCAATCCCCGTCATACGCGTACAGGAACTGAGCGAAGGTTGTCACTGCTTGTGCTTGCTGTCCACGTAAGCAAATACCGGAGACGTTTTCGTCGTTAAGTTGAGCTGCTGCGGCTTCTAGTTCCTCAAGTGTCGCTGGCACTTTGTCAATCCCAGCAGCTTCGAACAAGTCTTTACGGTAAAACATCATTTGCCGGGCTGTCGCCACCGGTACTGCAATGATCTTGCCATCGGTCGAGGTAACCGCAGACTTAGCTGCCTCGCCAAAATCCTCCCAATCGAAAGCCTCATCACTGGAGACCCTGTCGGTTAGGTCTGTGATCCAGCCATTGTTTACAAACTGGGCAGAATCCTGTGGAGGGCGGTATAGGAATACGTCGGTGGAGCTGCTTCCAGAACCAAACTCCACACGTAGTTGTTGAGAGACTTGGTCCTCATTCAGGCTAGTGATTTCAACTTTGACCCCCGCCTGTTCCTCGAACTCACCAATGTTCTCGGAGATGAGGTCGGTGATTGAGTGTGGGGACATCATGACCTTGAGAGTCCCAGTGTCTTTGTCGCCTGCTCCATTACTACAAGCGGCTAGCCCGAGGGCCAAAGCTACGGTACCGCCCACAGTAGCGATAAATGTTGATTTCTTCATTACAACTTCCTCGTTGTCGATAGCAGTTTCACCCACCACGTCATCGTGGGTAAACTCAGAATAGGAGTAGTTGACAGTGCCTGTCAAGACAAGTGGGTTACAAGAGGCTAACCAGTGTCAAATAGTTGATGGCAGTACTGGTGAACGGGCGAGGGTTCGGTGCGGGTTGTCAGTATGTGGATGGAAGTGTAGCCTTTTCAAGAGTGCCTACATGGCGGTGTTGTAAGGTTGATGTAAGGTCGAGTGCCTGCACTGTTTGATGTTAGGATACCGACGGGTTCTTCATTGTGGATTTGTCCGGATTTGGTGAATTAGACGATAGGAAACGTGTTCATGGGCAGCCTAGGTAATGCCTTGCCGTCGATTGAGATCGACCGAACTTCAACCATCCCGATTTACTTGCAAGTTGCGGCAGCGTTTGAAGAGGCGATTTTGTCGGGTGTGCTTACCCCTGGATCGCGTTTAGAAAGCGAAAACAGTCTTGTATCCCGTCTTGGACTTTCACGTCCCACCGTCCGCCAAGGTATCCAAGATTTGGCAGAGAAAGGGCTTGTCACCAGGACTCAAGGCGTTGGCACGCATGTGGTGAATAAAGTTCCGTTGACGTCTTCTAGAACAACCTCGGAATCGGCTGCAGGCGCTAAAGGAAGTCGACCTAGTGGAACAGAGATTTTTGGGTTTGCGGTGCCTGATCTGGCGAACCCCTTTTTCGCTGAGATTGCACAAGTTGTTGAGCGCCGTTCCCGGGAACTGAGTTATTTTTTGCTTACCGCAGATACAGATGAGGACCCTAGCAAGGAACTTGAGACTATTGGTCGCATGAAAGACCACGTCGACGGCTTGATTATCGCGGCACCACGTGCGAGTGATGAAGAGCTTTCCCAAGTGCTTCTGGGATTGCCAAACGTTGTTCTAATTAACCGTCGTATCGACGGCATTGCAAGTGTGGCAGTTGATGTCGGAGTCGGAATGCGTCAATCAATTGCACATCTTGCTGCAATGGGACACAGCTCCATCGGGTATGTTGGCGGTCCTGAACAATCTCGAGCCGGGCGCGCTATTGCTTCTAGTCTGCACGATGCGGCTAAGGAGTTTGATAGTGAAGTGCGGGAAATTGCCCACGTCCAGGCTAACCACACGGGTGGGTTTGCGGCCGCTGATTTGGTGATTGCCTCCGGCGTTACCGCAGTGGTTGCGCACAATGATCTGATCGCGTTTGGTTTGATTTCCCGCTTAGTTCAAAGAGGTTTACGCGTACCGGAAGACATTTCCGTGGTTGGATGCGACAACATACCTTTCAGTCAGATGTTGACGCCCACTCTCACCTCTGTAGCTATGGATCGTCAGCGTCTAGGAAAAGCGGCTGTTGATATTCTGGCGAGAAAACTTGAGGGTGAAGATACCTCCAAGGTACAACTCACTATTCCTTCCCAACTTATTGTCAGAAACTCTACTTCGGTCTTTCTTAGGTAGGGCAGGTTTTTAATGGTTTACTTTTCGTTTTTGGGGTTCTGAAATCACTAGGGCAACGAGAGCACCGAGGTATCAGAGATTGCTTCCAGCGCCTGGATTTCCGTCGCTAAATTCATCCGGGCCCGCTGTTCCCACAAGTCCTGTGCGCACTGGGTCCGGTAAATGACCGGACGGTCTAGGTAGGAGCGTAGGATTTTTGCGCGGCCGCTGCGAAAATCAGCGTCGGGTACATGAGCATATTCGGTGCGTACGGCCAAGGTATATCTGTCATACCGCTGTGGAGAAGCGCCAAAGATAGCGAGATCGCTATCTAACAAGTGTGCAAGTGGAGTGGGAACCAGTGCACCGGTACTGCCCGGTGTGGTCGCCACAATGAAGTCGCCTACCTGTTGGCAAAGACCGGGGGAGACACCCATCGCGAGCAAAGAATTGATCGCAAGGTCTGCGGAAGCGGTCTCATCCGTGCCTGCGTCGCCGTTGTAAATGACGTCATGGAACCATGCGGCCAGTAGTGTCACTGGAGCAATGGTTTCGCCGCGGATTTCCAAGAGGTTTAATGCGAGCAGAACATCTTCGAGGTGACCCACGGTGTGATACTTGCGGTGCGGCTCACTCCAGCATTCCAGTAACCGATCACCTAGCCCCTGCCAGGTGGCAGGATCAGCGAGATCTTGATTGCGGGGCCCACCAGCAAGCAGTGAATGCAACCGCGCCCACTGTTCATGTAAGTACTGCATCTGCACTACCGGACGCATGGCTTCACGGTTCGCTTGTTTGATTCGTAGCCCGGAGCCACGCAGCTGGTGGACTACAATGCGTGTGCTTACGGGCAGGGCTCCGTGGCTGATGGCCAACTCATATTGGGACTGTGGGACATCATAATGGTCGAGGTCAAAGCTCCTGCGTGGGAAACCTGCCCGGGCCGCAAAGACATGGAGTTCTGCATAACTGGTGTCAGAGACCAGGTGGCTCCACACCGTGCCGTGGGCCGGCCACAGGGGAGGATCAATGTAAATGGCCATGGAGTAAAGAATACCGGGTCACGCCAAACCGCTTGCTCACGCCTTCCCAAGTACTGTGCGTTTTGGTCGCATTGGGCTTTGGCACTGGATCATAGAAGTGCAGCAAACAGTGCCGCGTTGTTTGCCACTTTGAGAGCTCAAGGAGCCTGCCCATGAAGAAAGCCAACTTGCTGCAAGGTGCCATAAGGCCACCATTTTTCAGTCTGATTATTGGGTGGTGGACTGTTGCGTGTGGTGGGGCCTTCTTGGTCGCAATTCCTTTTGCAGGGCAGGACTACAAATATCCGCTACTCATCGGTGGGCCCATTTGCCTGAGCTTGGGGATCTACGTTGCTGTGCGCTACCACCGCTGGTACTTGATGGTGGGAAGCGACGAGACCCGCATGCGTACGCTCATGCGCAAAGAGGTCCGTATTCGATACGCTGACGTGGTGAAACACGGTTTGGTCAAGTCTCCGTATGCAAACCATTACCGCATCACCTCACGTGACGGCAACGTCATCTCCTTTGACCACACTCTCCTGAACACCGAAGAGCTCGGCCGCACAATTGACCTGCACCGCAACGGGAACTTTCCCCTGCGCCCGGCACAAGCCCTTTTGCTTACTTTGTTTCAACCTGAATGACACATTGCAAGTATGAATATCAGGAATGTTGAGATTCTCCTTCCGGAGGTTACCGCAAGTCAGTGGGGGATGGTGACTACTGCTCAGGCGGAGCGTGTAGGTGTTTTCAGGCTCATACTGGCACGTCGCAACGAGCATGGCCACTTGGCTCAGCACTGATCCAAGTCGTTTTGCGGACGAGCGCTTGCAGTACATGGAATCAGGAGCCGTAATATCAGGGGAATCAGCAAGCCGTCTCCGCAAAATAGGGGATCTGCGTGCAGTGAATATTAGCGTCCGTGAGAGCCACCGAGTATTGCCTTAGGGAGCCAGGGTTATTGCCTTTGAGAGCCACTGGCGCTCGAAGTGGTTAAGGCTGGGTAGTTGCTGTGTTCTCTCTCATGTTGTAGGTCCCAGTTTCACTGAGATTGAAAGCCATGTGCGTGCACACAAATATAGCGTGTCCTAGAGTATGCAGGACGCCAATGATTTTAGGGATTCACCCGGTAGATCTCGCATCAATAAAGGGTGAAAAGTTCTAGATCCCCATTCAACATTGGGATCCGGTGCCAGAAGAATGCCGTCCCACACATAGGACGTTTGGAGTATTGGATTGTTCAACTTGGAGGATTTACAGGAGAGCACACGGAAGAGTTATTACATTCGAAGATACCAAAAACGGTGGCCGTAGTTTCCTGTGACTCAGGAAACTACGACCACCGTCAGAGGTAGGGAAGCCTACTTTCACCAGTGCGATTTACGCCCGCTGTGCGGTTTTCTTCCGGGTGAACAATACAGCAGCGGCCCCTACTCCGAGAAACATGAAGCCGCTGGTAATGAATGCGGTGTAGCCATTGGCACCTGTCTTGGCCAACTCCTCGGAATCTTCGGTGCCGTTGCTGCCGTCGGTGTTTTCGCCGTCGTTGCCGTCGGTGTTTTCGCCGTCGTTGCCGTCGGTGTTTTCGCCGTCGTTGCCGTCGGTGTTTTCGCCGTCGTTGCCGTCGGTGTTTTCTCCGTCGTTGCCGTCGGTGTTTTCTCCGTCGTTGCCGTCGGTGTTTTCTCCGTCGTTGCCGTCGTTGCCGTCGTTGCCGTCGTTGCCGTCGTTGCCGTTGGTGTCTTCAGATACTACAATTTCAACTGCTGTGTTTAGCTGACTGGAGGCCCCTGCGCTTGTGTGGGCATACACTTGGCAGGCAATTTCTTGCGTGCCGGGGGATTGGACCCAAGAAACCTCGTCGCTATGGATTGCTGTTGCTGTGGCCTGCACGTGTATGTTGCCAGGTGCCTCGCCAAGGGCGCACAACTGGATGTCTTTGGTGACGCTTGTTGATGATGAGATGACTAATGCACCATCCTCAAACGTGACGTCACTTTGTGGTGAGCACAGGGCCAAGGCGCCTGAGTCTGAACTCACGGAAATAGGTTGGTTAACTAGATTAGTAGATAGTGTCAGCTCAGCAGTGTTGTCAACAGAAATTTCGGACTCTGCTGGGCTAAGGCTTAGCGTAGGTTCATCAGGCATGGAAGCAAGAATGAGCGCCTGCTTTTCAGGGCCCATGGCTTCTCCGCACCAGTACTCGAGGGGAATTCCAAAGTCCTCCGGGTCGCTAACACACCAGACAAGATTTTGCCGGGCAGAACGGCCAGCGGAGGTTTCATTTGTGATCACGTCAACGGTTGACATGAAATTATCAATCGGCACTGATAGATCGTGCCGAATGATATAGGAAATGAGCTTTTCTTGGTCGGCGGTTAACCGAGCGTTGCCGGCTTTGTCTTCGAGGTTACCTACAAGTTCACCGTCCTGTTGCAACTGACCATTTGTGTCGATGTTACTGCAGGTCTTTGAAGTCTGGTCGGTGCAGTAAAGCCATTCAACGACGGGGCTTTCTGTTTCATTGTCGTAATACAGGGCGCAGTTTGGTGTTCCGCCTCCAGCGCCACCAGAGGTGTTGTATAACAGTACGGTGCCGCCGGCATTGTAGTGATCGAGGCGCTGTCCGGAAACCAAAGTGAGGTCCGGCATACTAGACCCTACGTATGCCTTGGGGTCTTCTGTGGTGTGGTCTGCAAGACCGTCAGTGGCACACAAGTCCGCGCTGAATGCTGTCACAGGAGCAGCAGGACCGGCAGCAACTGCTGGGCCTGCGACCAGCAAACCGGATCCTGCAAGTGCGCTGGCTGCTGCGAAAACCAAAAGTTTCTTAATGTTGAGTTTCATAAATCCCCTCGTGCGAAACGGCCTGCTGTGCGGTTGCCTGCGTGTTTTCTTGAAGGTGCAGTTACCACTGCGCTAACTGTGCGAAGTTCAGACTGCTGGACGCAGAATTATTCCAAGTAGCTTGTGCCGTTCTAAGTATTATCGGTTTAAAAATAGCATATGCAGGCACAACGCACATCTAGCCGCTGCTAGTCTGCCAGGTGGCCATGGGCCGCAATGACACAGGTATTTGAGGTCCGGTGGAAGGAGTTTTGGCCTTCCACCTGCACAAAAACTAGAATCTACACTGCGTTATCTTTGGTATGAACATATAGTGTTCGGTTGCCCACGTTTCTGCTTGTTCTGGGGTTGGGCCCAAAATGAGTGCACATACTTAAATTTGCGGCACCGGCAACGGGGGTATCACGGACCGCAAAGAGTGCGGGTCTTGGGCCAGCTTTACTGGGTTATTACAACGAAGAAATTCCCTTACATGGGGAAAGGGACACGGAGCGCCAGTGAGAACTGGGGGTTAGGAGTGTGCTCTACTGAGGCACGCACTCCATCTGAAAACTACCGTACGGTGCCGGGGGTGCTCGCTTCGTAGTTCTGGTTCATCTTACCTGGCATCAAGGACCATGCGTATTTTTGAACCTGATGGCGTTCTAACAAAGTTCTAAGGCGCTAAGCGCATGATTCCACGGTATCCGTTCCTGTTCTAAACGTATGTTTCCGTATTCTCGTAACTTCATGAGTGTCTGAGCTTCCGCCGCATTCAAGTTTGGGAACTGTCCGGTGTTGGGCTTTGGCTCGGGAACACAAAGATCTGCGTGTAACTGCAAGGTCACGGTGTCCATCAGAACCGAGCGGGCATGTGGGAGGTAACCGCGTAGCCGGTTCAAGATAGCAAAGCCATGAGAGTCCAAATCCCCCCAATACCAAACGGGTGCATGTTGAAGCCACGCGATGCGCTGGAGGAGGTCAACTGCGTATCCACCGCCATGCAACACAACCGCTCCCGGAAGCGGGGGCATGGTCAGCACCGACTCCAAATTTTCAAAGATAAAAATGTTGGTTGGCCGCAGATTGAGCGCTGCAAGGTGACCGGGAGAGGCGGCAAAGTCATGAGGCCCACCCGGTAAGAGGCCCGGGTCAAGGATACGGATGCGGAGCAGCAAGTCGCTATCCACAATACCCAGATCCTCTGAGCCGGTGCTGGCTTGGACTAAATCTTTTAGCAAGGCCCGGTGGGAGGTGAACCACTTGGAGTCAACCCCTCGGATGCCCACCTGCCGTGGACGTAATCCAGTGATTGGATTGTCAATGAGCCACTGCGTGGTCGCAAGCACCAGATCAAACTCCTCAGGAGCGTAGTTCCGGAGCGTCACGCTGTGTCTTCGGATAGTGGCGAGGAAAACAGTAGGATCTGATCGATCACCTAAAAGTGTAGCTAAGACCGCCGTAGTTCGGTCATACAAGAGGTGCCAGGCGGCGGCCGGCTCCCCACCGCTGAAGGCCGCTACGGCATGAGCATGAGCAAAATGAGCGCGTACTGGAATCCGTTGCCTACCAATTGAACGCCACAACCTACTCTCCCATTCCACCTCAATCCCGTTGCCGGTGGTAACGCTTGACCACGATTGTGCCCAGTCCTGAGCGGCTTGCTGATTGCTGAGCATTTGCTTCTCGGTCGGTGGATGCAACGTGATGCTTAGCAGCGGAGCTGGAATGTCTGTTTGGATAACCGTCTGTTCAAGCCATTTATTCAGATTGGTGCGTAAGCGTTTCTGGGCTTGTGTGCGGGCTTGGGGTACCGTAATCATGAGTGTTTGTGTCCGTTCACAACTGCTCCTGCCATTGCACCTGGGAAACTAACGTACGCTTGCGGGTTGGGTTCTCAATGGCGGTGGCCGCTCCCACATAGGGCTCAATGGTTTGTAATAGTTTTTGCGGGGTTGCCAGCACCAGGTGAAAACCAAAGTCCAAAAAGACATTGAGCGCCATACGGGTGTATGAGGAGTCCGCTTTATCGAACGCCTCATCCAAAATGATGGTGCCAAACAGTGGTAGTACCTGATCTGGGCTAGCGAGTTGATAGCGTAGCGCCGCCGCTAAACAAAAGATCACCAATTTTTGCTGCTGCCCACCGGACATCGCAGCACCAGAGTCATAGGTGGCCTGCACTTGGCCGTGTTTATCCACCTCGTCAGCCAAAAACGTGACGTGCAGGCGGGAATCCAAACACTGATTGCGCCAGGTTCGGTCCACATAATCACTTGAACTTAGCCGTTGCATTAAGCCAGCTAAAACTAAGAACCGGCGCTCGGCATCGTCCTGATCCATAGTGCCCCAACTGCCCTCAGAAATGGACCGTAAGTCATTTAGGAACTGGGTAACGGTTGCGGTGCGCTGCACTCTAGGGCGCAACTGCAAAAACCGGTCCCGGTCAAACTCAGAACGCCCTAAGGACTTATTGATCTCTGTGACCCGGGTAGTAATGGTGCGAGGACCGTCTAAAATAGCGTCCACAAGTTCCCCAACCATGTCCCGGGAACGCTCCTGTAGCAGGTTCAAAAAGTTTTTCTCATGCTTAGGGAGATCATTTTTAGTAATAGCGGTTAAAATTTCCACATACCGCTGCCTATCAGCAACTTCAGTGGATAAGTCCGCGGCACTGGCCGGCCACCGTTCCTTAAAGGTCGCGGCGACCCCGGATATTTTTGCCCCGCACACCCGCACCTGATCCAACGCCTGATCACGTTCTTTGCCTAAGTGCTGGCTGACCTCCAGCCCAATCTCATACAGGTTAGCCCGGGTAATACTGCGCTGGGTTTTGCGGAACTTACGGTCTAAATCAGCTGTGACTTCTTGCGGGACCTTAGCAAAACTGGCTAATTCGGTTTCCGCCCGCAACACCGCAATGTCCTTTATTAACCCGTTTTGCTCACGTTTTGCTGCCGCTAAATCATCACGGGCCTGATCATACAAACGCGTTGCCCGATCAAGGTAACTGCGGGCACTTTCCATCTCTCGAGTAGCCTGATCCAACGGGGCACTGTCTTGAGTCAGACGGCCCAGTTTTTGCTCCAAGTCAGCAAGTACAAGGCGCGCCGCGTCCCGGTCAATGTCTGCCCAGGGGCGCTGCCGCAGGGAATCCAGCAGGGCGCGCTGCCTATTGGCACTGTCATAGACCGCCTGGGCGGCGGTCAGCTCGTTTTGGGCCTGATCCAAGTCGGTTTGAGCCACCCGGCGTTGCTCTTCAAGCGCATCTAGCGTGGCCTCCTGGTCCCCCAACAGCCACTGCGACCGGTTATCAATTGCGGTGCGGTCATCCTTAAGATACCGAGTTGCGGACGTTTTCATCTGCCCCCGGATGGTCACCGCCCTAGCAAAATCACCCAGTGAATCGGCTGAGTCCACACACGAATAATCAAACCGTGCAGATAGTTGCCCAGCGACCCACTGTGCAAACGGGCCCGAGGTCACCGCAACGCGGTGTACTAATGAATCAGGACTGCGCGCCGCACCTGGGGAGTCAACCACAGTCGGCACCACCTCATACACCAAACGGGCCCGGATCCGGTGCCTGTCAACCCAACGCCGTACCTGGTCCACATGCTCCTGACGCACCAAAAGGGTCAGCGCAAACCCGCGTAATACCCGCTCAATCGCACCGGTCCACGGTGCAAATTCCGGCTTGACAGTCAATAACTCAGCCGCAAATGGCAACGCACTTACCGGGATCCCAGAATGCTCAGACAACTCCTGGCGCACCGCCAATAAGGGGCGCGGAACCGAGGAGTTAGTCATCTCCATACTTTTGATTTGGGCGGCAATCTGGCGCACCACTTTTTGCTGAGAAAAGAACCGCTCCTGGATCTGATGGCTGGGCCCCGCCGCGGACGGCACACTCAACTGGCGCTCCATAGCCACTTTGAGCTCGGCAAACTCCCCTGAGGTGGTGGGTACGGTTGTAATACTGGCCCGGCCTAGGTCATCAGCAAACAGTTGCCACCGGTTGTCCACCCGCGTAATCTCACCGTGTGCCTGAGCAATCCGGCCTTGCAAGGCCTCAATCTGGTAACCGCCCAGCCCCCTGATACGGTCCCGTGCCTGGTCAAAGTCCTCCTGCGCCAGGTTGGTAGCTTCTTTGGCCCGCTGTTGGGCTGCACCCAAAATAATAAGTTCCTGAGTCACCCGGTCCAAGTCCGTTTGACACAACCCAAGATGGCGCAGTTTTTGGTACGGACCCACCGCGTCCCCCAGCACCCGGGCCCGGGTAGCGTCTTGCTTGGCGGCATCAAACTTGGTGGCTTGCTGCGCCAGTTGGGCCAGTAAATCCCGCTGCTCCCGCAACCGCACCACATGGGCATGGGCGCGCTGCAATTCCGCAAACTGTGTGACTGCGTTATCAGCTAAATCAAAGGTATCTGGCCGCTCCAACATATAATCTCGGAACAGCTGATCCAGGGTATTAAGGCTCTTAGCCGATTGGGTTTTGTGCAGCAGCTGAAGCGAAATTTCATCACGCATGCCAAATAGCGACTTAACCCGCGCAAAATACCGAGCGTGCTTTCCGGTGGACGTCACCAAAGCGCCGGGGAACCTCTTTTGCAGTTCCCGGGTTTTAGGCCCGCGGTGAACAAACCCTTGCAGGTCCGCCAACCCAATGGCCGAGCGTTCAATGAGGCACAAGTTTTCTAGGTCTGCGCTCGCGGTTGAGGTCCCTTTAAGGAAGAACAACCGGGCCAGGGTGATGGGGGAGTCTACCCCATTTTCATAGCGCAGTAGCACCCCGCTCCAGGTTGCTGTGGGGCGCAAAAATTGGGAGACCACCTTGTCCAGGGTGTCATCGGTGGTGCGGGACCACGCCCCGCGCACGTAGGAAATGAGGCTGCGCTGGTCTGCCCGTCCGCCGCCTACTTGGGCGGCCTGGTTAAACCGCAACCATTTATCTGGGGTCATGACCGCGGCGATTGCGTCTAGCAACGAAGACTTGCCAGACCCGGATGGGCCGGTCAGTAGGTGCCCCTTACGGGACACTGTAATGGTGGTGATGCCTTGGTCGAACGTGCCCCAGTTAGCTACCTCGACCTGGGCCAGCCGCCATTGGCCCGGTGCAAATACGGCACTGCTTTCCGATGCCGCAGCGACTTGTCCCGTGAGCTGCGGCTTTTTGCGGTGCGGTACGGCAGTTTGCTGGGGCTGGGCTTGCTGGGTCACTGCGGTGCCTCATTACTTTCGGTGGGGCTAAATAAATCAAACATACCCTCAGCCTGGGGCAGGGCAGGAGTTTGTGGCACGGGCGCAGACTGGGATCCGGTATCCACCGGCGGCGTTGGGTTGGCAAGTTCCTGATACACCTTGAGCAGGGCCCGTACCCGGTCTTCATCGACAATGAATTTGACCACGGGGGAGATCTCTACCCGGTCCTCACCGGCCCGGGCCAAAAACCTAAACCGATCCACCATGCGTGACCAAGAGCCATTGAAATTACGTTGGAACGCTACCTCGTCGCCGGTGCGGTAGACGGCGACTCGTTCATAAATTTCTTCTTTACCCACGATCACTCGTTCGGTTCCGCCGGTTGCCAGCAGTAGTTGGCGCAGCACTAAGACTACGGCGGTATCCAACAGAGTTAACGGCTCGCGGCGGAGCGCACTGGGGGCATCGAAATCCGCGGTTTGGGCTTTACGCACAAACGCAAACTCATCAACCGGGTCAATCACGAGGTCTAAAAACAGGTTATGCAAGGCACTGGTAATGGCTGGTTGATCAGCCATAAGCGCGGCCCATAGTTGGGGGCGGCGCTGGCCGGACAGGTAGGGTCCCTTGAGTAACTCCAACAACGCGCGCCGGGATTGGTCCCGCAAGGTCCCGGTGTCATTAGGCCACAGCGGATCAGTAGGCTCGCCAACCTGCGCGTGGTCTTGGGCCGGGGTGTTTTGCTCGGTCACGCAACTACCTCCTTGGTAAAGATGTGGTGTTCCACCAGTGCGGTGCGGGTTACCCCGTCCAGCCCTAACCACTGCAACTGTTCGGTTGCACCGGGTTTCACGGCGCCCTGCTGGCGGGCCAAAGACATGAGCCCCACCACGCTCGCAATGCCTTGGGTGGCCGGAAACTCCCGTAGCACCTGCCCAATGGTGGGCCGTTGGATTTGCTGCAGCAACGTATTAACGTTTGCGGTGAGCTCAGAAAAATCAATTTCTGATTCCCGCACAATCGCTGCTAGATCTGCAAACTCGGTTACCAGTTCCCGCTGCTGTTCCAGCAAACCGCCGGTGTCAAAGTCGCTGGGGTCATGGGGGCTTATGGTTCCGGCACTGAATAATTTCATGGCAGAAAGTTCGAGAGCAACATTAACCTCGGTGGTGGGACGCACCACCTGACTGGCTGGTAAAGCTGCGGCAAGGCTTTGTTGTATCAGTGCGCGCAGCGTCCGGTCACGCTGATACTCCTGGGAGTAAACATAGCGGCGTAAACCCCGGGCAAACTCGGTCAGCGCACTGTTAACATCGCGGCTGCCGGACTTCAAAGCTGGGAGCAAAGAGCGTAGGTTGTGGCGGGCATCGGCAGATAGTTCTGTAGCGAACTCGCGTGCCAAGACCTCGGCAATGTCTCCATCGAGTGCGGCCGAGCGCTCTGGGTCCCGGAGCAGCGCCAAAAAAGCGGTGAATGTGCGGCCCTCATCGGAATCTTCAATGAGGTTCACGCCCCGGAACACTTCATCAAGGACGGTACTTTGGCTTTGATCAGAGGTGACAATACTGTGCCGCAGGTTAGTGTTGAGGTCTTCAAACTTAGCGCGCACCCGCGCAAAATCTGCGGGTAAGTCTTGGGCCTGACTGAGCACATCAGCGACCCGTTCTAGCGCGCGCCGATTCTCCAAAATGCTTAAGTGCCCGGTTTTAATCCGAGCGATCTCCTCGTCTATTGCGTCCCGCTCGGCCAGCAGCGCGGCCTTGCGCCGGGTGACATCCGGGTCTGTATCGATTGCAATCTGACGGATTGCTGCGGCCAGATTCACCAGCCGGGACTCGGTAATGGTGGACTGCGGCGCGCTGAGCTGGCCCAGGGTGCGGATGGCGCTGAGGGCATCAGCGGAAAGCTCATAGGTTTCCCCCCGCGCGGTGGTTGCTGGGCGGCGAATCAAAAACCCAGCCACCCGCCAGTCATCGCAGTATGCCTTAGCGGTTTTAGGTAGTTCAAAGTGCTCGCGCAGGTCAAAAAGGTCAGCTTCAATGAGCTCAAAGAGGTCCTCTGCGACTAGCTTTGCCCCCGGAGTGCCCAAGTGGGTTTCCAAAATCGCGGCGACCACAGCAAGATTGGTGGCCCGCAGGAGCCGCAGCGTTGCGTTGGACTCCGCAATCCGCTCGTATTTGAGGGCACTTGCAATAATTGACACGGTTTCATCCTGCCAGATCTATCCCCACAAACCTGTGAGGGGCCAAAAGGTTTGTTCCGTGTGGCGGTATCTGGTTATCCCAATACTCAGGCAATACCTTGATAAACAGATACGTGCGCAGCACCGTGATGTTTAGACATGCAAAGGGGCGGTTGGGGCATGGTTGATACTGGGTGATGCCAAAACACCAGCTTGCTCATTGTATTGAGCAATCATGGCGGCCAGTTTCTTGGTGGGACCGGTGACGTTGAGGTGCCGGCCTAGGTAGTAAATGCCTGTGCCAACAATGAAGAAAGCGGGGATGCCCTGCCAGGTAACACCATTCATGCGGGTCCTGTTCTCTAAAAGTGTCACAAACCTTTGGCAGCATTGCCAACGTGAAAAGTGCCATGGGTAACAATTCTGTTGTGGACATTATCTTGTGCCGCTTTACTGCACCAAATTCTGCGGTAGCTACCAGCTCCCATCCAAGGTTGCCTACTACTCAGAAGTGGCGGATGGCACTGTCCAAATCATAACTACGGCGGAGGTGGTGTTGCTGCCAGGAGTAGTGTGAACAGAGCGCAACAGGGTCAGGGGGCGGTACACCGTAGGAGTCACGCACCTGTGAAAACTGTTAACGCATCTGATTGAGGCACTGCCAGACGTGTTGGTGCCGAGCCGAACGGATTGGGATTTCATGTTTACTACCCCACGAGTCACCCCGCAAGAGGCATGGGAAACGCTTGCAAACGGTAATTTGCGTTTTATGGATGACACCCTGGAACATCCGCAACAGGGTGCTGCACGCCGCAGTGAACTATCAACGAGTCAGGCCCCCAATGCGGCTTTTCTGGGTTGTTCTGACTCTCGGGTTGCCGCTGAGATCCTGTTTGACTGCGGACTGGGTGACCTGTTTGTGGTGCGCAACATTGGCCAGATCTCTAACGCAAACACCATTGCAACCATGGAGTTTGCAGTGGCGGAGTTAGGCGTTGCAGTCATTGTGGTGCTGGCGCACTGCTCGTGCGGCGCGGTTGCTGCCGCGATTGATCAGTCCAACGCACAACCCAGCCAGGTTAGCGACGCTATTAAACGGGAACTCAATGAGATTCGCCCGGCCGTGCAGCAGGAGTGGTTGAGTGAGCACCGCGAGACCCCGTATGTTGACCCTGAACTTATGGATGCCGATGCCGTGGGCCGCCGCCACCTACGCAACACCATTAACGCTTTGATGCGGGATTCCAAGATCATTAGTGACGCGGTTGCCGCCGGCGCATTGGGTATTGTGGGTTGCCAATACCAGTTGGCTGAGGGCCGCGTGGCACCGATTGCAGCGGTAGGAAAACTCACGATCGAGCTGTGAATAGCCGGCAGCGGCAGGTGAGTCAAGCACTGTCAAGCACTGTCAAGCACCGCTTGGAACTGCACAGCAAAGGGCACACCCCGGGGACATATTTGTGCTCGACCCGGGATACTACGAAGTTGGCAAGCGGACGCAACACGGGATGGCGGTCTAGGTGAACTTTGCCCAAAGAATGGTGCCGACTACCTGCTGCCTGATGTGTGGGGAAGTTAGTGGGAAGTATCCCACCCTCTGGAGTTCATGCGGTATGCTCCTGCTGGACCAGACCACCGTGCACTTTGAGTAGGGCATGAGCAGCTTTTTGCCCAGATTGCGGCGAACGCGTATGCGGCACTGCCACGGCAGTTCTAGCGAAGAGTTGGTCCACGTGTGCGTGGGCGGGGCCGGAATCTACCAGGTTCTCGGTGCCGGACTTGGGGATTTAAGGTAGCCGGGCTCGGGTGAGCGCGGCCAGAAAACTGGGCCGCCGGTTATATTTCTCCCTTAACTCGGCTATGCCTTGATCTACTGCGGTCAAAGCTTGTGCCGATGCCTGATTTGCGGCCTTGCGTAACTCTTTCAGTTCCAGCGCTGCCGGCCGGTACTTAGAGGTTTTAGCTTCCGTGAGATTGGCGCTAATGATTTGCAGTTGGACTTCGATAGACGCTACCGGGTCAGTGGGGAAATATGCTTTAGCGAGATCCTTCCACACCCACGCGCTCACCAGTTCCAGCTGGTGCGCGGTTTCCCAAGCAAGTTTTGGATCAGCCAGGGTGTCCAGTTGGAACCGGACTAGGGCATCGGGGAACTGCTGTAAAACATCCATAATGTGGCTCACCGGTTCAACGCCAGCGTTCTCCACTAACCGGGCCGCAGAAGTGGAATTTGGCCACCGGTCAAACAACAGGCGGGCGGCACCAGGAAGTTCTTCAGGTCGCTGCTGTCCAAGCAACCGCCACCACCTATTTGCGGCCTGTGCTGCCTGGTGGCCCCGGTCAAAGAGCAGGGCGCGGTGTGCCCAAGTAATGGCTAACTCAAGTTCACCGATCTCTTCAAAAGCCTCAGCAACGTCCTCAACGTGGGCGGCCACCTTACCTTCGCGCAGGTGAGTGGTGACAATGGCGTCAAAGTCTTTGTCCAGCACGGCCAAGCGCTGCTCAAGATACTCGGCCAGGAACTCCCGGTGATCGTATGAATACGGACCGTCGCTCAGTGGGGTAGCGGCAATCTGTTCCCGGAAGGCAATCACCAAAGACCGTAGGCGGGCAATGCCTTTTTCACCCAGCGCCGGTGCGTACGCAACCGGGTCCAAGTTGAAGTAATCCACTTCCTCATTAAAGTGGAACCTCCAAAACCACTTGGCCAGCTCAAGCTGGGCAACACCGGCCGCTTTGGCTGCAAGCGGATGCAACCGGATCAACTCGCGGCAGGCATCGCCAATAATCCCAGCAGAATCATCCGCGCGACCAATCACCTTAATGGCGCTCGCCAGCGCCTTGTGTGCCACGGAATACGTTTCTTTTGGGGTTGCCACCCGCACGCCCAGCTGAGGTAGCGCATCCGGGGCTCCGATTGCGGCCTCAAGGATGGCGGCACCCTTATGCATGGACATGCCTTGCTCATTGGACGCCGAATAGCGCCACAGGTTGGGGTTATTGCTGCGGATCAGCGGCAACACCGCGTCTGCAAGTGGGAGCAAGGCAAGTTCCATAACTCAAGTTTACGGGAGGCTGTAAGTACAAGTAGGCATTTGGTCTTCGGCGATGCTGGATTACCAGGGAAATTTCCTAGTTCCGTTATCTGCCAGCAGAAAAACTGGTTGCGACCCAGGACTATGGTGATCAGAGCCCACAAAGTTTGACCGACTACCGGACGCGGTACCAGCCCAAACTCATAACCGGAAAGACGCATGATGCAGCAAATTTCCGTCGAAGTTCCGGCCAGGATGCAGGCTGCCATGGGGCCTTAACGCAGTACGCTGCGATTAGTGCGGACCGACTGTACCGGCTGCCGGCCAGCCTGACCTTCATGGCTTCACTACCGGTTGGCGGGCTACACACCCGTGACATTAGAGTGCTGGGGTTTGCAATCAGTAACGCCCCGGTGACCGACCTAGGCCTGGCCGCAAAAACCATAAACAATCACCTTACCGTAGGCCAATTGCGCGGCAGAATTGGTGCGACCCTGATCCTGATAGGGAACCGCTGTGCAGGTAGAGTCCTGGCAGACTCGGTCCGGATATTTATCAAGAAAAGCCACGTTTGCGCTGCCAGCAATCCCACGAGTAAGTACGGCTAGAAGAATTCTGCCGCAAATTTACCTCAGGGGCGTCCGGCCGCTGAGGTAGAACCCCCCATAAGTAATAGTCACCACTGTTGTTTACGGGGAGCGTTGGTGGGCCAGTAAAACTGTGCTCCTTTTACCAATTAACAGGTACTTGGTGAACGCACCACCTTGCGGTGTCGGAGCAGCAGGCAGGATGATTTTTCTCAACCAAACTTCCCAGTCATGATCTCTTTGAAGCTAATTGGCAGGAACATAGGGCTTCTAGATACACCCGCAGCCGCTCCGGTTCGACCCACACACGCTACCGAAGGTGCCGGCGAAAGAACCGGCCGGCTCATAGCCCTTCGAGGCAGAGGAGCCAGCCGGTTTTCACTCATGAACTTACTCTTTGACTGCACCCGCGGTAAGGCCCATAACAATGTGCTTCGAAGCAAAAGCGAAGAGAATCATTGATGGGATGACCGTTAGTACGGCGGCTGCGGACATAGAGCTCCAGTCAATGTTGTAACTGGTGATGAAACCATTGAGCGCCGTAGGAACAGTCTTGTTCGCATCCGAATTCATCAAAGTGACGGATAAAAATAATTCATTCCAACAGTTCACAAAGTTGAAGATAAACGCAGCAATAATTCCAGGCTTCATCACCGGTAAGATAATCCGCCACAAGGAGCCCAACCTTGAGCAGCCATCGATCATGGCCGCTTCATCCAGGGACGCTGGGATGTTGCTGAAGAACCCTCGCAGCATGACCGTTGAAAATGGAATACACATGGCCACATACACCAGCATGAGCCCAAATTTTTGGTCTACAAGGTTTAGCTTGACCATCATTTGGTAGAGCGGCCCCAAGGCAATAAACGTGGGGATCATTTGGGTAATGAGGAATGCAATGAGTACGGCACCTTTGGAGCGGAACTCAAAGCGGGAGAGGACATAAGCCGATAAAATGGCGATTGCTGTCCCAGCGCCACCTGCAATCAGTGCAACTAGAAGAGAGTTGCCAATATATTTGCCAAAATCTGCTTGGACTAAGAGGCTCTTATAGTTTTCGAGGCTGAACACCTCAGGCCAGTACTGTAACGGATAGCTATAGATGTCTTTGGCTGGTTTCAAAGACGTAACTAGGATCCAATACAGCGGGAATAACGTTACAAGGAGCCAGAAGCCAAGAAAGGCAACCTTAGAGCTCACTCCCCAGTAGTTTGTCTTGTTCATTTAGATGCTTCCTTCCGCTCTGACTTAGGCGTTTTCTCGGTTGTTGCCATGAGATAGAAAATGGCAAACACCAGTAGGAAAGCAACTACGATTAGGCCCATTGCAGAAGCCGTTCCATAGTCTCCCTTTTGAGTAGTCTGAATCATCCAGGTGGTGAAGATATGGGTCTGGTTTGCTGGGCCCCCATTTGTCATTGCCCAAATCAGATCTGGGAAGTTAAAAATCCAGATGACTCGCAATAGGACCGTCAACGCGATCGTGGCGCTGATATACGGAATGGTCACAGAGAATAGGGTTTGTGCTTTTCCTGCTCCATCAAGTGCGGCAGCCTCATAGAGTTCTTCTGGAACGGATTGAAGGGCGGCCAGGAGCATGATCGCGAAGAAGGTTACCCCATACCAAATGTTTGCAACGATAATTGCGAACATTGCTGTGTCGGGACTTGATAGCCACGCGATATTCTTCTCGATTAGACCGAGTCTTATGAGTAGGTCATTGACTACACCGAACTCGCCATTAAACATCCACCGGAACATGATCCCAATAAGAAACCCGGAGATCGCCCAGGGGAAGAAAATAAGCGCTTGATAGAGCCCTCTGAACCGGAACTTGTTTCGGAGCCATAGTGCTACTGCAAAGCCAATTAGGAACTGAAATATCAGCGATACGACAACCCAAACGACAGTGTTCCACGCGATCGTGGCAAAGTTGGCATCGGCAAGAACTGTTTTGAAGTTCTCGAACCAGATCCACGGTGTTTCCGTGAGGTTAGTCAGCTTCCACTGCCTAAAAGCCATCTGGCTTCCGTTGATCATGGGGTAGTAGGTGAAGATGCCTACAAATATGAGCGCAGGTAGCAGAAATAAGAAGATGGTGAAGCCATCTTTACCTGTGAAGATACGGCGGCGCTGCCCCGAAGGGGCTCCAACGAAACGCTGGGGCCCCTTCGGCTTTGGATTCAAAGTAGTGACAGCGTCCGCGTTCTCTTTGCGAGACACGGTCATTCTGATTCTCCTCGTTGTTAGCGCTTGTCAGCCCAGAATTCGTCCCACTTGGTGAGGACTTCTTCTGAAGTTGTTTGGCCAAGCAACAGTTGCTGGAGGTCTGCGTCTGCGAGCTCAGACCAGTCCGCCCAGTGCTCTGAAGTGCGTGGCTGGTTACCCACAATGTAGGTGGCCGGGTCAGCGCTCATATTGAAGTAGGACTCCCATGGGCCTTCCTTGTAGTAGTCAGACTCAGCGCCGGCAGCCAAGATTGGAATCTGGTTGTTGTTCTGAGAAAAAGTTAGTGATGCCTCGCCTGAAGTGAGGAACTGGACCAACTTAACAGCCTCATCTTGGTATTCAGAACTTTCTGCTACTCCCCAACCTGAGAATGCCTGCGCTTGGAAGGCTTTACCACCCGCGCCCTTGAGTACTGCGGTGGTGTTCCACTGGTCAGTTGTGATCGAGCCTGAGCCCTTGAGAGCGGTGATGACTTCCGGATCTTGCATGAGGAATGCTGTGGAGCCGTTTGAGAATCCTTCAACCATCTCTGGGAAACCCCAGGAAATAGCGGATTCAGGGGCAGCGTCCTGGAAGATCTCGAGGTACAGGTCCAGTGCTTCCTGCGCTTCGGGCTGTGCAAAAATGGTGCTGCCATCTGCTAGGAAGTAAGCGTTCTGCAGGTCAACCTTGTCAGCCAGGTAAGACTCGATGACTTGAATGGCATGCATGAATCCGCTACGACCACCCCGCAGAGCAAAACCGTACTGGTTTGGCAAGGTATCTTGAATGGTCTTTGCTTGGCTATACAGGTCTTCCCACGTGTCCGGAGGTCCATCGAAGCCAGCCTGTTCAATCAGGTCTGTGCGGTAGAAAATTGAGAGCCCAAAGTATCCATATGGCATGAAGTACATATTGTCTTCGGAATCAATGAGGTCAATCGTGGTTTGTGACAGCGCGGCCCGGCCATCCCAGTCAGCAAAGTCCGACTTCATGTCATAGAGCCAACCATTGGTTGAGTAGGAACCAACGGTCAGGTCACGTACCTCAACTACGTCAACTCCTTTGCCAGCCTGAAGCATTTGTTGAATCTTTTGGTCTGCCTGCTCGGTTGGGGGTGAGATCAGATCGACCTTGATTCCCTCGTTCGCTGCCTCGAAGTCATCGATCAACTCTTGCAGCACCTTTGTGCGTTCAGGACTGGTCAAGGACTCAACCATTTGAAGCGTCACCGTGTCGTCAGCATTGCCGGAGGGACCACTGGAACAGGCCGCCAAACTGGCGGTCATAACAACTGCTAAACCAAAACCTAGAGCGACTTTGCTCTTCATGATTACTTCTTTCTGTGTGGGCCCACTGTGCGTGGGCGGTTACTGATAGATAAAATTCAGGTCATGAGTCAGTTGAGCTCTCGTGCCCAACTGACGATTTGCGGCACAAATCTTTCCGCAAACTCTTCGTATTCTGAGTGTGTGTTGTAGACGTGGGCTGAAATCCGGAGGTAGCCTTTCCCACCAAACTCTGTGAAAGCTGCCTCGGCAGCACCTTCGCGGACAAACCGGTCTCTTACAGCGTCCGCCTCCGCGTGGTTGCGGATTAGGCCCTCTGGAAGCTTGATGAGTTTTAAAGCATTGGCTGGCATTCCAACCGTAGCGGTATGGTCTTGCCCCGTATGATCCGCAAAAGCTTGGGAAATCACGTCCTGGCCATACTCTGCCAACTCAGTCATATAAGAAATGGACTTGTCCCAGCCCCACTGATTCGCAACAAACTCCCAGCTCCTGTGAGCAGCAAGATAGCTGGTTTGATCAAGGGTGCCTTGAATATCAAACCGCTCCGGGTATGAACTGGGATAGCCCCAAGAATCAATCAGAGGGTAGATCTCTTGGTTGAGTTCCGACTGAGCCACCAGGAGTGCTGCCCCACGAGGCCCGCAAGCAAATTTGTGAAGGTTGCCAATCCAAAAATCTGGGGCAAAATCATCAAATACATTCTGGTACAACCCAAATACATGAGCGCCGTCAATCAGCGTCAAGATTTCCTTGGCCCGGGCTAGCTCGACTATTTGCTGGACTGGCAATAGCCGGGCAGTGGAGGAAGTAACTTGGTCAACTACAATCAGCCGGGTGCGTTCGCTTAGAACAGCTTCAATAGCTGCAAGAGCCTCATCAGCATTTGCTGCTAGAGGTATGTCCGCTGTGACAACTTTTCCGCCCCAACGCCGCACCAAGCGTTCAGCTCCCATGGTTACTGCTCCGTAACCGTGATTGGTCACTACTATTTCTAGTCCGTGCTGAACCGGTATGGAGTTGTAAATAATGGTCGCACCAGCAGAGGCATTAGGAATAAGTGAGGTTGCCTCGATGGGGGATCCAAAGGTTGTAGCAAGAAGTTCTCGTTGCTGTTTTATGCGTTCTGGAAGTTCCACAAACCATGCAACAGGATCGGACTCCATCGCATTCTTGAGTTCCGCCTGGTAGTCAAGAGTTACACGGGGTACCGCCCCAAATGAGCCATGGTTAAGGTGAAGTACCCCGGGTGATAGATTCCATGCAGCAGCAGCGGCAGATCCATCCCGCAATCGTAATGGTTGTGGTGGTGAAGCTAGCACGGGTTTGTCCTTATCTTTGACTGCTCTGTCAGGAAAGACATTAGACGACTATGGCGGATGTGTCTAGCCTTACCATCTTTTCTCTGTTAAACATGAAGTGATCGTATGATGAGTTGAGGTAAATGAACGATAAGATAAAAACCAGCGTCTTAGATAAGGCCGTTTATGGACTGCGAAATTTGATTGCTTCCGGTGAGTTCAGGCCGGGCCAAAAATTTCCACCAGAACCCGAGCTTTGTGAGCGTTTAGGGGTGTCTCGAGGTTCATTACGAGAAGCCGTACGCATGCTCAGTTCACTTGGCATTACCGAGTCCCGGCATGGCTCTGGCACATATGTGTCCGCGCTGGGTCCCAAGGAGCTCATTGGGCCGCTCATGCTTACCATTGGCCTGGCACCAATCGATACTGTCTTGGGCCTGTATGACGTGCGCCGTGTGTTGGAGGGGCATGCTGCTTCCCTGGCCGCTGTGCATGCCACTGCCGAAGAAGTTGCGGCTCTGAGGGGTCTGCTCGAAGAAATGGAACAGGAGGAAGACCTCATGGAGTTTTCCAAACTTGATTCCACGTTCCATGATCAGATTGCACTCTTGAGCCGTAATGAAACACTGCGGGTCTTGCTCCAGGTGTTCCGCGCTCGCAACAGAGCGTTTTACCGCCTTTTCGAGGGCGAGAGCGGCAAGTTTCACCGTGAACTGTCGGATCGGGGTCACCGCGAGATCTATAACTCCATTGCGGACCGGGACATGTTCAGCGCTCAAACTGCTGCTATGCATCACCTGTTTAGCACCGAACAAGCGCTCAAGGACATCAAGCCGCAGCCAGCCACTACTGATGAAATTGGGAACATCATTTTGTGAGGTGATGACAGTGTCATTGGCATTGTCCAGCTTTTTACGAGATGGGAATACCAAGGGATCCTTGTTCCGAGGTGTAGGTCCCTAGGTGCTGTAAACATGGAGATCCGGTGAAAGAAGGTCGCAGCGATTGCTTCTGTCTCAGGGGTGCGTCCCTTGCCAAGGAGAAGAGAACTACCTGCAACTACCTCACCCAGCGCCTCATCAATAGCGCGGCCGGTCTTGGTGGCCCCCGGATCGTGAACTGCGACAGGGGTAAAACACCATTCCAAGACCAGCCGGCCAACAAATCCAATCTCCACCTAGAGAAAGGACCTGTCAATAAAGTAACGGGTTACGGATCCCTAACTCTATATTTGCGTAACCCCGGCCAAAGTGAGTTTGGGTAGATCGGTTTACGCACGGACGTCTGGGATTGAAACTGGGTGAGTTCAATCGTTCGCTGTCAATGACACAACGGGCCACGTCATCACCACGACATTGGAGTGCCAGCCGAATGAGGGATGGCTGGATCGTCTTCCACCACTGGATACATAGCGAGCGGCGTAGGTGTTAGGAGTCTCGTGCTGTTATGAAGAGTCTTGCAACCTCAGGCGCCATCCAGTATTCACAAGTTTCTGAGTCCCAATCCCATACGTAGTGCCAATCGCCTCCCTTTCCAGTGCGGTAGCAGGCAACGCTGACCTTAACCGCGAGACGCCCCAGACCGCAGAAGACACCGGCAATCCCACTTGTTCCCATGGGGTGACTTACTATCTCTGCCAGTGCATTGGCTCGAGCACAGCCAGGATTGCCTTGCGTGCCCGCTTCGATGAGGACGCTGAGCGCTACTGCTGCGAAGTGGATGCAGAAAGGTCCACTTTGGGACGCGGTCCTTAGGCGAAGATCGCCGCAACGCGGAACGCAGCGATCAGCCCGGTGGCGTAGGCAGCCTGTGGCCGCGTGAAACCTTGCGTGCCGGTAAGCGTTGCGGATAGTTGTTCCACGGTGCGATCATTGGACTCGGCTAGAACTACGGCGTTAGTCAGCGCGTAGCGGTACCAGTCGCCGTGGCAATGAGCCACCGCATACCTGGCGGCATCATCGGAAAACCCTACGGTTTCATTGGTCAACTGGTTAAAGAGTGCCGATTCGCTGAGCATGAACTGCTCCGCGTATTGGTGGGCTGCGTCGAGTGCTTCTTGGTACTCCTGGGGGACCTCACCATCCGCAAACACCGGTTTTGGATCAGCGATTCACGGAGCAACCAGCGCAGAGAAGGATTGCCGATCCTCGCTTGAAATCTTGGTCCCCTCAGTAGATTTGGAAAGATACTACGCGCTGGAGGAAGCTGTGGAACCGAGTAAGGAAAAGGGAACCGACTTTGTAACTCAAACCCAATCTGAAGAGGGCACAGCAGCCTGGAAGCGTCAGCGGAGAGCTCATATGTTTCCCCACGCGCCAGCACAGATCGCATCTGCTGCCGCGATTCCGCCATGAACGTACAGGGTCACGCAAGCGTCCGCAACGTCTTGCTCTTCTGATAGCTCGCGGGCATCGTCTGCCACCTGCTGGAACTGCTTGGCCTTAGTAAACCGGCCTTGCTGGACGGCCTTGTCTGCCGGGACAGTTCTGGATTTTGTGCCTCTCGGTGTCCTGTGTGGACCTTGTTTCTTCGTAATTGCTTGCGAAGCCAAGTCGTTTCGCCTGCGATCTCAATGCCATCTTTGAGGATGGAATCAAAAATACTTGCTGGCTGTACCTCTGAACTCCGGTAAACAAGCGGACGCAGGTCGTTGCCGGTCCACTTCGTTACTTGGGTAGCAAGTCCAAATACCAGAACTTCTGCCGTATCTTCTGCTGCAGAATCTGGCATGACAACGAGGAGATCAATGTCGCTGTCTGTGCGCATCTCGTTACGCGCAGCTGAGCCAAACATTATTACGGTGAGGGGTTGGACCTGCCACGTGGAAATAACCTCCCGGATCCTGTCATTGAGTTCACTCTTGGCATTGGCAATTTTCAAGATCTCTTCAACTAACAAGTGGCTTAAATTCAGTGCGTAGGCATAATTGCGCCCAGTGGCACGTTCGAAGACGACGCCTTGTTCCACCAGTCGAGTCACTGCCTTACGAACACCTTGATGGGACCCTTCCTCGGGTAACAACTGGTGGATCTGTCGAACCAAAAGGTACTGTTCGGTTCTTGCAAGCACCGTAAGAACTTGGGAATCGAGGCCCGTTGTACTTACAGCGGCAAACGGATTTTGCAGGCGCATTCTTGCTCATCTTTGTGTTTCAGGATAGAGAAAGTTTTTCACAAAAGTAGACGGCACTCTACAAAAATAGACTATGCGCCACAAAGTAGACGTATGTGTGGAGTATTGGGGCCAGGCCTGCTTAAGTGATCATCTGATCACCCATGACCTCAAGGTGTACTGCCTTAGCCTTGAGCAACGGACTAAGCCGCTTCTTTGATCCTGCTGCCGTGTTCTCCAAGCGCTCCTACAAAAGAGACTGTCCAAGGACATTGATGGTCCCATCACAAGTGCCTTATCACGAGAATTGGCAAGAGAGCCTGCAGTTTCGCGGCAGTGCCGGTCAGGTCCAAGTTGGTTAATTGTTACCTATCTGGTCAGCGTGAATCTCTGCGGATTTGCTCCGCATACTCATTGAGAACGTCTAGTATTCCGTTGTGTTGCCAGATTCGGTTGCGGCTATTGCCTGAGGTTTCTACCAGGAAACCGCGCTGTGTGAGTGCGTTTAGTGCGCGATGAGCGGCGGCATCGTTGACCTGAAGATGCTCTTTGACAAACTTTGCATTGACCACCGGCTGGCCCACAAGCAGTGGGACTAGTTTCCAAGCTGCTGCCTGGGGCCGTAGCCCGACAAGTTTGGTGTTTGCAAGGTTGACCTGTTCTTGGAGGGAGTCAATCAATCGCATGCCGTGATGAGCGGCGTACCTGGTGGCCTGCGCAAACAGGCGGACAATCGGTGCCGCATCGCCTTCGCGGTACTGGGTGAGTGCCGAAAAATAGGACTTAAGGTCGGTGAGGATCCCGGATGAGATGGGCAGGACGAAACTTCTGCTCATGCCAAAGTTGTGCAACATGGCGTGCACCAGAGCCCGGCCTGTGCGACCGTTTCCATCAACAAACGGGTGGATTGTTTCGAACTGCGCGTGCGCGACCGCTACCTGGAGCAACACCGGCAGGTCAACCCGCGACATGAAACCTTCAAGGTCCGCGATGGCTTGGGGGACTAGGTCTGATCGAGGGGGCACAAACTCGGCGTTTCGAGGTCCTGCACTGTCCCGTCCACCAATCCAAACCGGTTCCCCACGTAGTTTCCCTGCGTGGGCTGCCAGCGATGGTGAGTCTATGAGTAGGTGTCCGTGCATTTGGAGGATCGAGGAGATTGAGAGCGATTCGGCAAGATCGATCGCTGCCTGCATGGCATGCACGTTGGCCAAAACTGTGGTCGCATTGGATTTGCCTTGATCAATCTCAGCAAGAGCCAGTTGCTTGGCGGAAGTGGTGAGCTGCTCGATCTGACTGCTGGAGACGCTTTCGGTCCGCAGCAAAATACTGGCTAGTGGTCCAAGATTAAGGCTGCCCTGGGGCAGGGAGTGGTTCGCGTGCTGATCAAATTCGCGCAGCGCAACGAGAGCATCTTCTAGCTCGGTCATGAGTTCGGAAGAAACTTGGAATTTCCAGTCCGCAATTGGAGCGGTAATTGCCGAGCGGTAGGGGCCAGTCTGACGGATCCGTGCGCGGTTGGAAACATCCAAGTTGTGTTTTGGAGTCCACTGCAGCTCTTCATAGGTAACCGCCGGTACTTGCAGTGAATGAGAATCCATGCGCCATCACAGACCTTAGAGAGAAAGTATGGTTAAGTGTTAGTAAGAGATCTACATACTATCACTTTCATGTGAAAGTGATAGTATGTAGATCTGTTGCTGTCACTTCCAGCGCCTAAAACTCTTCCTGGCCATTGACGAGGGTTTACTGCTTTTCGATGCCTACCCTAGATCCGTGGCCCGGTCCGGGTGTTTAGCGGGGCCAGGGCGTTGGCGTTAGATCCTTAGGCAGATACAGTGGGTGACTTGGTTGCCCAGCTTGAGTCAGCCGCAAGTAGTTGATGCGCTCAAAACCTGGCAGTCTCAAGACCTCCTGGACTCGCCTGCTTTTGGCGTTTCCACCCCACGCGGCCACTAGGAGATCACCGCTCGCACCGGCGGCGCGCAGGAAGGCGTTGTTGTCTGGGCCAACAGGGTCGCTGATGAGGCTCGCCCCCGTACCCATTGCGACGTACTTGGACTTGGAACTGACATACAAAATGTCGGCGGCAAGCTCAATCACCACCCATCCAAATCTGGGGTGTATCGAGGCTTGCGCTGCTCACGGCACGCTCATTACAGGGGCACTGCAGGGCTGGACAAAAGAGGCGACTATCAGCTTTGGGCAGGAGCTTTCGAGCAGGGTCAACTCCGCAGAAGTCTCTGCGGTGCTGTCCGGTTACTACCTGGACAAGACCCGGGACCAGATTTCATCTTCAGGCTATGTCGTCCACACTCTCGAAGCTGCGCTCTGGGCTTCTGCATGCACGGATGACTTCAAGGAGGGTGCGCTCTTGGCTGTCAATCTCGCTGACGATGCCGATACGGTCGGTGCGGTCTACGGGCAGTTGGCGGGCGCGCATTACGGGGAAACCGGAATCCCCAGCGATTGGATTGGTCACCTTGATCAATCAGCGATGATCACGGCCATGGCCGACCAGTTGCACGATATAGCTGGCACACTTTCAGTCAGTACCGAGAGTTCACCTCACCTGAATATTATTCAACCAGACAGTGCGCTGTTTGGTGCTCATCCACATGGAAGCGCCTAGTACGCAGCGCCTGGGCGCACTTCATCCACGGCGCAGGCTCAAAGCGAATCTAAGGGCGCAGATTGAGCTTGCCGGCAACGGCCGCGAGTTCGCGCGCCAGGCCCACGGGATCTTGCTCGTGGACGTTGTGGCCCGTCTCGAGTGTGACAACGGCGGCCGCAGGCAGGTGTTCGTGCCACTCGGTGACGAGCTCCTGCGAAACCATTGCGGAGGCTCCGCGCACCAGGGAAATAGGCATCGGGAGCTGCTCAAGAACAGCCCACAGCGCAGCAAAGGGCTTGGGATCAGTCAGTCCCGCCATGAGATCGGGCGTGGTCTCAGGTGAGGACTCGGATTGGGGAGCATTTGGGTCTGGCAAGAGATGAGCGAAGTGGTGGGCCCACTCAATTTTGGAGTCGGGCCGGACCCGGGTGTTGAGGGCGACTCCGCGGGTCAGTGCGGCGCGATCGTGGCCAATGCCAAATTCGATGGCGCGGTCCACCATTTCCTCGATCGAATCGAAGGTGCGCTGCCCGGCAATGAACTCGGTGACCGAGGCGGAATCAGCCTCGGGGCTGACCCCAGGTGTCATATCCACCAGCACAAGCGCGCTAATCAGTTGCGGGCGCTGGGCAGCGACCAAGATTGCGGTGAGTGCTCCGAGTGAGTGCCCTACGAGCACCACGGGCTTGGTCACGAGGTTATCGAACGCAACAACAAGGTCTGCGGCCAAATTCTGGGGAAGATATGCGGCATCGGCACGCCAGTCTGAACGCCCATGTCCGGCGAGGTCAACCGAGAGTGCGGGGCGTCCCAACGCAATGACGGTGGGATCAAAGGAGTGTGCGTTCAAGCCCATACCGTGGATCAGGACAAACTCGATCGCTTCCGAACCGGGCTCAGCCGTAGGGGACTCGGGTTGCCCAACTGCTCCGAACCGCAGTGCGCTGAGGATCCGCTGGTCCGGCAGTGCAATACTGACCCGGCGGACTGCGGGTACCGGACCGGTGTGGCCTACCAGCGCGGAATCGGAAGCAAGAAAGCGGAACTCATCATCTAGATTCTCGAGACTCATACTTCCAGACTACGCGGCTTGCCCGGGCTGGACGGAGGAATCCACCGGCCAATGACTGTGCAACGAGTGGATCTACCGGGGATAGCCTGTGGCGCCAACAAACTACTCCCACCAAACGTGGCAAGAATCCCAAGCGGACTCGCGCATTGTGCCCCGGACCAGCCCCATCCCGTATCCTGAGCGTGGTCATGAAAAAACTTGAGAATTTGGCGGCTGAAAATTGAGCACTAAACCGGTGGCACTCTTTGATATGGATGGCGTTTTTACGCATGGGGACACCATGTTCGAGCTATTGCGATCGCAGTTGCTACGCAGTCCACTCAAGATTGTGCGCGCGCTTCCCTTCCTCTTGAAGTCGGCGTTTGGTGACCGTCCAACCAAGACCAAGGCGAATGGTCGCCTGATGGAAATTGCGGTTGCCGACTTGACGCAGTCTCAGTACACGGCCCTGGTCGAGTCCACCGCACGGCGGTTAGCCGCTAGTAACAAATTTGTGCAACCCGATGCAGTCGCTGAGGTCAAGAAGCACCAGGCCAACGGCAAAGTCCTTATTATTACGGGCTCCGAGCGCCAGATGGCCCGCGCTTACCTGACCAATCTGGGCCTGACGGATGTGGATATTGAGTCCTCCGAACTGACCTTTTCTGACTCGGGAGCAAAGCTCACTGCACACCTCATTGGCCCGGCCAAGGTCAAAAGGCTCAAAGAACTGGCTATCCCTTTTGAGTCCCTGCCCTTTTACACCGACTCCCGCGCGGACCTACCGGTTGCCCGCCTGACAGCACACACCACCCTGGTCAATCCCAATGCAAAAACCCGGGACGCATACGAGCGCGAAATCCCCAACCTCACTGTGGTGCGCTGGGAAGCTAAGTAAACCTAGCAACTAGGTTGGCAACCTCTTGGCACTCAATCTCAAGCAAACGTCTAACCAGACTGGCGAATGAGGCGAAGGTGTTAAGAACAAGATCAGTCACGTGCGAGAGGCAGAAAGTTGTTAGCCTCGTAGGCGGCCCCAGCAAGGCCTCTGACTCAAGCCCAAATGGCGAGTTTGCCCTAGGCACTATGAATCTGATTCCGGGTTTTCAAGTGTGGCTTTACGGGCCTGAATTTCATCGTCTTCGAAGCCATAGAATGTATTTTCCCTTAAACAATGAGCCACAAACTCTGGGTCCCCAATGCTTTGGAGGGTCGCGGCATTGCAGTAGTAGCCCAACCACTCACTCCAGGGAGAAAAATCTAGTGCGTAATTTGTTGAGTCCTCGGGGCTGAAGCCAAAGACGTCATAATCCACTTCTCCATCCGTAAGCTCGTCTTCCTTCTCAATACAAAGGATCATTCCGTCGGCACTTGCGGATAATTTTGTCTCTCGTAACTTCTTGAAAACACTCTGATAGCCTTCGACCAGATCTTTGGTGTCCGGGTAAAGTTCCAGCATCTTTGCTTGAACATCTGCCCATTGAGTCCGCAAGATGAGCTCTTGCAATGTTGTCTTGCTGTCCGTAATCAGTTGCTCATCCATCGCCTTGATCCACCGTCTCCTAGCCTACATTTGCCATGCTTGACCCAGCCGCTATGTTTCTGGAGCTGAGCCACCGTCATCTCGCTGATCTTCCTTGATTCGCAAGTGGTGACTGCCGGATAAACCACTGTGCCACGTTGGCGAGAAAGTTTCATCCTATTTTCTTTATTGACGTTGAGTCAGTGCCTTGAGTTATCTTCGGCTCCTTGAAAGAAATAAATTCTCCCGATGCCTCAGGTGCTTTCTCTCTGCTCCTATGCCCGATAATCGCTTTGGGTCAATACTCGTGCTGGACCCCTCAAGGAGTTGAGAATTCCTGAGTATGTATCCCACAGTGTCTATCTCTGTCCAAGGCTCAGATCGGGATCTGTCATTGAAGTGACAACAACAGGGCGTCAGTTTGCGCTGATCATACTGCCGACGGTGACGACGATCCCAACAACGGGCAGTATGTAACCCCACCACTGGATGGGGAGGAAGAGCATTGTGTACCGGTTCTGCATGCGCTTCAGCACAGCCTGTTCTTCTTGAGTGAAGACTGGCTGCTCCGGATCTAGATGCACTGCCGTCACTGCAGCGCCCTCAACTTCAGTGTTGCGCTGAGCGATTTGGGCCGCGAGCTTCTGAGTGGGCCCGGTGACGTTGAGTTGGCGTCCCCAAAAGTACAGGCCCGCGCCAACAAGCAAGAAAGCAGGGAGGCCCTGCCACGTGATGCCGTCCATGTTGGTGCCGGATAGCTTTGCAATGAGCGCCGTGATTCCAGCTAATGCTGCGATAACAAAGAACGGCAATGTGCTCCAGATACGCCAACTTCTCATGGAGTTTCTCCTTCTGTAAGGCCATCTAGGAAATATGAGCGGGATAGCCCACGTGAAGATTGCCTAGGGCAGGAATTCACCTTCAATACCTTATCTTCTGCGTTGGTGCGTACCAAGTGCTTAGTTTGGTCTTGGCAAGAACACTTTACCGACGCCTCAGCCGGGATTGTTTTCAGGTATCAGTCTGAGGAACTAACGCTTTGGTGCTGGCTTTGGATAATCATCGTGAAATTTGCGAAATTAGCCAAGGGCTTATCCACCAAAATGCCGTGGTCTGCATGAATGCTGGACAATGTGAGGATATGTACATGTATAAGTTGCTGATTTGGGTGAAAACTGGCTCAGGAAGTGCACGCTCACCTTTGAGCATTAGGTCCGCAATGAGAAAGCGACGGGCATGAACATGGAATCCTATGTGATGATAGGCACATGACCGGTTCAATTACTGCTTTCATTGTCGAAGGAACGCTCCTAAAGGTCCACGTGGAATCGGATCAAGGTGAGACCCTTACACTCGTTGGAGAGTTCACGGATGCAGAGCCGACGGTGGAGAGTGGTGGCGTTCTCGAACGCAACCCCGCGCTGGTCAGCAACATGTGGTCCTACGCCAAGACATGGTACGAAGCGCACTCAATTTCCCAAGATGCGGCACTGAGTATCTCCAATAGAGAAGAACAGAAGAAGGCTTTCAAAGAATTAGCAAAGGCCAAGAGTGCTGCTCATAATCGTGCCGAAGCATATGCCAAAGTTGCACAGTGGATTGCAGATGTCGCTGATGATGTTTCTCCAACTCAAGTCAAGAATGGCTGGTGCTCGTCTTGCTTCACCAAGACGGATCATTTCAAATCAAATAGGCCAGTGGGGCAAATGCCTGTGTTGGTATGTCAAGGTTGTGGCTCTCCGACACTGCCTTGCTTTGCACCCAAGTGTGAGAATCTAGCGGTACGCGAGCGAGGAGCTGTTCAAATACCGCAATATTGTGCGGAGCATCGCCACGAAATTCCAGGATTTGAAAAGGCTAGCCATAACTTTGGAATGCTCGAGGAATACGAGGATTTTCTAAGTTACGAAAAGAAAGATCTCAGCAAGGGGACGAAGCTTATTGCAATAGGTGTAGTTGGAGTGGCCGCCGGGGCTCCGCTCGCCTTGCTCGCGGCCCCAGCAATTGGTGGGGCACTTGGTTCCCTTGGGATGTTTGGTGGGCTTTCAGGAGCGGCCGCAACTTCGCACGGACTTGCCCTACTTGGAGGAGGGTCCTTGGCCGTGGGCGGCCTTGGAATGGCAGGTGGCACCACCGTAGTAACTGTAGTCGGCGCTGCTGTGGGCGGAACACTAGGAGCATCAGTGGCAAACGCTTACATTGGCGAGGACAAGTCGTTCCGAATCGAACTTTTGCGTTCCGGCACCGGAACCCCTGTAGTTGTGGCCAACGGTTTTCTTACTGAGGGAGACGATGAACGGTGGGGAGGGTGGAAATCCATAATTGATACTAAGTACTCCGATTCGCCCGTATACCGCGTGCGTTGGGGCTCTAAGGAGCTCAAGGACTTTGGGGTCATGGGTGCTGGTCTCTTAAGTAAACCCGCAGGTGTCGGTGCTGTGAAAGGAGCAGCCGCGTTGGCCAGCAAAGCCGGTGCAAGCCTGTTAGGGCGCACGGTAGTACCGGCGCTTCTAGCCACTGACCTAGCAAAGAATCCCTGGCATGTAGCTAAGAACCGCGCAGACAAGACCGGTGTAATTCTAGGTGACTTATTGGCTCGAACTGATGCTGAATCGTATGTTCTTGTGGGACATAGTTTAGGCGCCCGCGTGATGGCAATTGCTGCCGAGGCTCTCGGTAGCAAACCGGGTGGCCCTCGAGTCAAGGATCTTCATCTATTGGGTGCTGCAATCGGGGCCAAAAGTAACTGGGATGGGCTTGTAGCTGGTGTGGACGGATCCGTCTATGGATACCACTCGAAGAATGACAACGTGCTGAAGTTTGTTTATGCCACTGCACAAGGTGGTCAGAAAGCTGCCGGCTACTCGGGGTTTGAACCTGAGTCAACCAAACTCATCAATGTTGATGTGTCTGATGTAGTTCAGTCCCACTCCGGTTACCAAGACAACGTTACGCTGAGGTAGGTCATCTGGGCTGCTGTGGCAACAACCTTTGAGGCCCGTAGAGCGTGAGAAGCCACAGAAAGTATGGCCTCTGAACAGGGGAGAAAAGTTGGTGCAGAACAACTAGCTGGCGGTACTTTCCCGTACTTGGTGAGTGTAGGCCACTTCAATATCTGCTGGCTCGCCTGCAGTTTTTTCGATCAGAGCCAACAGTGTTGAGATTGCGGTATCGGCTATTTCTTGTTTGTCGGGGGAGATAGTGGTCAGCGAGGGGACACAAAATGCAGAGTCTTCAATATCATCGAACCCGGTAATTGCGACCTCGCTGGGAACGGAGATGCCAAGATCAGCAAGTGCCCTGATTGCCCCCAGAGCCAAGACGTCGTTGAGGCATACGATGGCATCGAATGTAATTCCTGCCGTGACCGCGTCATGCACCCCTGACCTGCCGGCGCTGCGGCCAAATTGATCGGTATATAGGATCAGTTGCTCGTCACGCGGAATGCCAGCTTGGTCAAGGGCCCGGTGGTAGCCCTCGAGGCGAAGGCGGGAACTTCGGTATTGGCTGGAATGGTAAGCGCCGAGAATTGCGATTTTGGTCCGCCCCGCGTTGATTAAATTTGTTGTTATCTCTTCAATCGCGCGTGAGTTGTCGATTGCGATATTAAAGTGATTGGGGCTGGAAATCTGCTCGCCAATGAGCACGGTGGGGACCAACGGAGGGTTAGCATGGAGGTCCTCTTTGGTGAGTGACATTGGGCTGTAGATGAGGCCATCAACCATGTGTGAACTGAACTCCTTGAGCATTTGATACTCGCGTTCTTTGAGCCCGCCAGTCTGTGTAGCTATGAGCGTGTATCCGCGTTTGCGGGCGGCGATTTCAAAGAGTTCTGACAGTTCAGAAAAGTATGGCTGGGAGAGTTCAGGGACTGCAAACCCAATCATCTTGGTCAGGCCCTGGCGTAACCTCCGGGCGGAAATGTTTGGCCGGTAATCTAGAGCGGCGATTGCCTTCTGGACGCGCTCCCGTGTCTCCGGGCGGACGTGGATAAAGTTGTTTACCACGTTAGAAACAGTCCGTGGCGAAACGCCTGCAAGGCGGGCGACGTCGTGGATATTGGAAGCCATTTCCCAATCATGACTGAAAAATGCGAAAAGTGAACCTCGACCGGCTGTTGCGGGTGAAATAGATCTAAAAACGATAACAGTTTTGCTACGTTGCAAAGAATCAATTGACAAATCGATTCGAACCGGGGAAGGTAATGATTAACAAGTTTGCAACGTGGCAAAATCAGGAGGGGAAGACGATTGATGAGTCACAATAGTTCGGCGGTGCCAACGCGAACCAGAAAGAAAACTGGGCGCGCTGGAACGGGTAAATACGGGGTGATGTTTATTGGCCCATTCGTGGCGCTCTACGTCATCTTTGTGCTGTTCCCTGTTGTCCAAGCCATCCAGATGAGTTTCTTCGATTGGGACTTGCTCGGCTCCCTGCGGGAGTTTGTAGGCTTTGCCAACTATGAGCGGATGCTGTGGGGTGTCAATATCACCTGGAGTATGACGCATCTGATTTGGCTGCGATTGGCGATCTTGGCACTCGCGCTTTTCCTGCTCAAGAAGCCGTTGCAAACGCGTACTGTCACTGCTTGGCGAGTGGTCGGCGTCTTTTCGCTTATTGGCCTCGTAGCGGTCCTCGGATTCCACCCGGGAGAAAACGGATTCTGGTACGACCCGGACTTCTGGGTAGCGCTCAAGAACACGCTCTATTTCACCGTGATCTCAACGCCACTAATTGCCGGCCTCGGTTTGATTATGGCGCTGTCTCTTCAGGGTAAACGTAAAGGGATGCGCATCTACCAGATGGCATTCTTCCTGCCATACATTTTGCCGGTTTCCGTGGTGACGCTGATCTGGAGTTACTTCCTTTCACCAAACCAGGGGCTTTTGCAAAAGATGTTGAGCCCGTTTGGGATAGACCCAATTGCTTGGTTGGCAAACCCAAATACCGCTATGACCGCAATCATCATCACCACCGTGTGGTGGACGGTGGGATTCAACCTGGTCCTGTTTGCTGCCGGTCTCCAAGATGTTGACCCTTCACTGTATGAAGCCGCTGCTCTTGACGGTGCCGGCCCATGGCGGAAATTCACCGGCGTAACGCTTCCCGGAATCCAGCACGTCCTGCTGCTGGTCATGGTCATGCAAGTCATTGCGTCATTCCAGGTCTTTGGCCAAGTAAACATCATAACCGGCGGAGGACCAGGGACCAAGACCAAGGTGCTCATCCAACACATCTACCAAACAGGCTTTAGAGACTTTGAACTTGGCTATGCATCAGCGGTGTCGCTCTTCCTCTTTGCCATCATGCTGATTGTCTCCGTGATCCAGCTGAAGTTCCTCGGTAAGGACAACACAAAGTGAACACACAAATGACTATGTTGGACCCTCACACAACAGCTCCTGATTTGGACTCGATCGAAGAGGCTACCGGGATCAAGGCCAAGATCGTTGAAGCCTTACGACGCAAGTTTCCATTGGTACTACTCCTGTAAGTAGCGGGCATACGTGCTAGTAGTTATCACTACAGCAAACAGGGTCTGAAACGTCCCAAAGACCACTTCGAACTGCGTGACCATATTGCTGAAATCGCACGTGACAGTGGCTACACCTATGGTTCACCACGTGTTTGGATGGCGTTACGGCGTCAGGGTATTCGTGTCTCAGAGAAGGTTATTCGCCGCTTAATGAAGGAAGAACACGTTTCCGTGCTCTATGCACGACGCAAACGACGCTACTCTAGCTACGAAGGAGAAATTAGCCCAGCACCACCAGATCTTGTGCGTAGGAACTTCGACGCAACACTACCCAACCAGATTTGGCTCACGGATGTTACGGAGTTTGCTGCACCTGATGCCAAGGTCTACCTCAGTCCTATCATTGACTGCCTTGACGCAAAGATCGTGTCCGGGCGAACCTCACGCAGCCCGAACAAGCAACTTACTCAAGGCATGCTTGAGTGTCAAGGGCCATGGAGAACTGCCCACCAGCGGACAAGAGTTCTGCCCGCTGGTGGCCAAGTAAAGTGCCCGGGTACGGCCATGAGATCTGCCCGGGATGGGTTTTGGTTGATGGCCGTGGGGTTGGGCGTTTACTTGAGTTGGGCTATTCCTTTTCCTTCCAGGGCTTGGGTGAATCGTACTGAGTCACCGCTGGTTTGGCATACGTGGGCGTGGTGTAGGAGTCGGTCCACGGTCGCGGTGGCTAGGGTTTTGGGCATGAGTTCGTCGAATCCGGCTGGGTGTAGGTTGGAGGATATTGCGATTGAGCGCTTCTCGTATGCTGCATCTACGACCCGGTAGAGGCCTTCGGCTGTGTCTTGTGCGACGGGTAATAGTCCGATGTCATCGAGGATGATGAGGTCTGCTCGTAGGAGGCGTTCGATGGCTTTGGTGACGCTGTCATCGGTGCGGTGGGCTCGGATGAGTTGGCCTAGGTCTTCGAGCCGGAACCAGGCGACTTTTAGACCTTCTTCAACAGCTTGCTGTCCAAGGGCTTCGAGGAAGAAGCTCTTACCTGTCCCAGATGGTCCGCAGACCACGAGATTTTCGTGGCGGTGGATCCATTCCAAGGTGCGCAGCCCATTTTGGGTAGGTAGCGGGATTGAAGACAGTGCCGGATCCCAGGCCTCGAAGGTTTTACCGCTAGGAAACTTCGCTGCTTTGCGGCGGATGGCAAGCATGGAGGCTGCTCGACCTTTGATTTCTTCTGCGAACAAGGCTTTGATGACCTCGACGGGTTCCCAGCGTTGTGCTTTGGCGGTAGCGATCAGGTCAGGGGCTAACTGGCGGGCATGGGGCATCTTCAGCGATCGCATCATTGCTTCTAGATCACTGGGAAGTCCAGCAGCTGGGGTATTGAGTGGATTCATTGTTTCTCCTTTCCAACGGGGTATGTGCTGGTGATAGCAGCCCAGCTGCTGGTCCCTTGAGTTAAGGACACGTCCTCATTGGCACTGTGGGTAATCGGATTGGGTCTGGTGGAATACAAGATAGAGGCCAGATCATCATGCGCAAAACGCCCATGAACTGCTGCAGTGCCCAACGCGTGATCGACCGCATCGACACCCGCGATCTTTGATAGTGCAACAGCTTCTGCCATTTTCTGGGTAATGCGTTTGGTACCTACCGCACATGCTTCACGCAACCACGTGCCCGCCCCTACACCTATGGCCAAGAACTCAAGCTCAGACGCGCTGCTTGGTCGTAGCGTGTAGTGCCCGGGAATTTTGTCGACATGTTCAGGAAAATGATCATTATTGATCGCTGGACTACCTGGTGAAGTACTGTGGTGGCGGGCCACTTCCCTGACCCCGTCGGGGCCCAGATGCATGATGATGACCTGTTCACTAGGGCCAGTGCCGTGCTGACGGACCAATACCTTTTGCCCAAGCAAGTACGATGGCACTGAATATTGGCCATGGTTAAACGTGACCATAGGCGTATTAGCTGGCACGGCCCGGGGAACCCCAAACGACACCAAGTGCGGGTCGTCAGGGACCCGGTGTAGGCGTAACACTTCCTCGTTCAACATCGACGCTGGCAGACGTTTGGTCCCCCGGTGCTCACGGGTATTAACACGATCCATGAACGACGCACATGCAGCTTCGAGCTCTTCAAAGGAGTCATACTCTTCACGTAAGTTCGTTGATTTTGGTACGAGATCGGCCTTAGCCAGCTTGACGGAAGCTTCCACCCCACCCTTGGTTGCAGGATCTGCCGGCGCACACGTCAACACGGTGACCCCGTAATATCGCGCAAAATCAACGGTCTGCAAGTTACGGACCGGAACTCCTGCAATATGAGAGACCGTCACCGTTTTCTCATTATCTGTCAATACATAAGTAGGGGCTCCACCTAGAATACGAAAGGAACGGTCCAGCGCCCCAAACACCGAAGGCGCTGTTTTGTCCCGCAGCGCGATCACGATCCGGAACCGTGACCATGCCAACCAAGCCACGAACAAGACCGTTTTAACGCCATCAATGACAGGGCCATCACCAAAGTCGTACTGCAGCCAAAGCCCGGGCTCCGTGATCCACGGACGGTGTACCCGCGTGTGTCCAAACTGCCAAGCCAAACGCACCTGCTTCACCACACGCCGAGTCGTGCGCTCAGACCCCGTGTACCCTAACCCAATCAGTTTGCCATGCACAACATCGCTGCGGATCGTCCCGCTGCTACTATCAATCCACCCCTCGATATGAGGCAAAAAATCATCCGTGATCTTTTCCCGAACCGCCAGCTGGGCAATAGGCCGACCGGCAGCCCGAGCCTCAACATGCTTAGCAACCGTGTGATGGGAACACCCCGCCAGTACGGCCGCACTCCGAAACGACTGTGTCAGATCGTACGCTTCTAGAATTTCCATGATTTCTCCGTCAGACTTCATACAAGGCCTCTTCCTGAGTGGAACTGATGTGACTAGACATCAACATCAAACCCCAGGAAGAGGCTCCCGCCGCTTAACCGCAACAGGTGTCAGTACAAAAATGGGCAGATCTCATGGCCACCTATGGGCAATTTACTTGGCCATCAGCGGGCACTTTCCTGGCCATCTATGGGCAGTTTTTCATGTCCGCTGACACTTGAGGACGCCATTGCTCATCTCCCGGCAGACCTAAGTCTTGAACTGAGACCCCCAAGACCTATCATTCACACAGACCGCGGTGGACGCTACCGAGGGCTGGAGTGGATCGAAGCTGTTACGACTGCCAAGTTGACACGATCCATGGGGCGTAAGGGAAAGTCAGGCGACAACGCAGCATGCGAAGGATTCTTTGGCCGAATGAAAACAGAAATATTCTACGACCGCCATTGGGCAAACGCCCATGAAATTGAATCTGCAATCGAGACTTACCTCGATTTCTATAACAACACCCGAATCAAAACAGTCTTAGGCGGACTGATAATCCGCGAACACCGCGCAATACTAGAAACAAAATCATCCAAGAAACCGTCCTAGGCCCCTATTGTCCTATAGCCCTAATTCCAATCCTGGGAGGAAGTTAAATAGATCCTGTCAGGCAGGTGTGATGCTTGGTAGGTATGGTGCACTGCCTTGAGATTTTCTGTCTCCATAGAGTCAAAGAGAATGAGTATGCGCCTACGTAAAATGATTCAGTGGTGTAAGCCTGACCCATTTGGTTAGTGCTTGACTTCTTAGGGAATATGCCTAGTCCCGCGCTGATCCTCCTTCGAATGGTGAGTAAAGTGGCAAGAGCCTGATTGCTAGTTGGGAGTGAAGGTACATGGGATTTCATGGGTCCAAGGACAACTCAGGATAGAAACTGAGCAGTTAGGCACTTTGCGCCTCGGTGTTGTCTGAGATTCCATAAACCATCGCCGTCAATCAAGTGAATATGGTTCCCTCCTCGCTGCATGAATTTGATTGCACCAGACATCTGCTGAGAGTATCGCCGTACATCGTCATGAAGCGTACGCGCGTCTTGCTGGCCCAGTACGAGGACTCGCACAAATGTTGCCCATTGTGGATTGAAAATTCCACCGAAATCGCGAATATGACCTTGGCAAGTGATTCTTAGGACGTGTTCACCGTTAATAATGGTCTTCCCTGTTAACGAGACATAAAGGCCTTTCGCTGAATCCAAAATGCCAGTGCACGCTTCATGCATTGGTAGCTCCTTTTATTGAAGGGAAACAAGCCGTGAAGATCTCAAAGTAGTTCGTGATGTGTGGCCGCTTTAAGAATGTGGAAGTGAGGTTGCTGTTGAATAGGTGCTGTTGGGCCTGATGTGCAGTACGTTTTCTTGCTCGTACTTCTGACGGGGTTATCTAGAACTCAAGAGAATCAAGACTGAATCGTGGATCATCTGAAGCGGTAGGAAACTGCTGAACATGGCTAGGTTACTCTCATGTCTAACACCGCCTTGCGGGTGAGTTCTTCGTGGTAAAACTGGTTCCTGTAAACACGCAAGCACCGGTAGCAACTGGTATCAATTCCACAGTCACAAGTCTCGGTCCTATCAAGTGCGCGTTGAATGATTACTTCGAGATCATGAGCAATTCGCTTTACTAATCCAGCTCCGGCAGGAACGACGTCAAATAGAGCTAGCCTGTTCTTCTTGTAGACCTCAACTGTTCCGTCGATGTCATCCCGTGATATTTCGAGTACGTCCGCCGCCGCGTTGAGAATCGCGTAGAGCATTGAGCGGGATTGCTCGGTTGTTGTGGTCTGGAGGAACGACATGTTGAGTACATCGGTTTCATATGAGTGGGCGAGTGCGCGTCCGCGTAGTGGGCCCCTACAATCAGCACCAGTTCTCGTGTGCTTGTGAGATTTTTGCTGAGAAGTTCTAGTTGCCTTAGTGAGCTGTTGGATACCAGGTTGTGAGTATCCACAGAAGTCACAAATGTAGTAATGCATGTCTAGCGGACCCTCGTTTATGAGGGCGAGGCTTGCCCGTTCACCTACACGCCAGTCAACGGTCCCAGCTGAAGTTTCTACAGTTAAGGTCTCTACTTCGTCTCCTGAAGACTCAATAAAGAGTTTTGAGTTCCAAGAGGATCTTGGGCGGACACCCCCGACCTTTCCTACATCTGGACTCGCGATAAATCCCCATTCTGGAACAATCAATGTGCGTGCCGTACCCACTCGAGGTACATCGCACAATGAGCATGATTCTGAAATTTGATCGATTGATTTCTGGAAGTGATTACATGTTCCGCAAATCGCATAGTTGTATAAAGTGAAGTCCTTTCCTGGAGGGCGGACTACACCGACTGAACTAATCACTTGCCCTTGTGCCACAATCTTATTTCCAGGGGCATACTCGTTGATTGCAATCGAGAGATCTCGAGAAAGGTCGAGGTCTAGAAGTGCAACATTACCTGGAGGTGTCAGTGGAACGGTGTCCACTGGAAAGCCATATTTTGGCAGGATGTTTCTCTTAGCGAGTTCCCCGATGGTGCCACGTCCCTCTATGGCAGCCTTGGAGGCAGTAATCCCTTTGGCGGGGCCGAATTTTCGTTGGCTCGATAGCAGGATGATTTGCTCTTCGAGATACCCAGTTTCCTCGTCATAGAGATCTTGACTTTCTTGAACCAATCTAATGAGTTCTTCCGAGAACTCACAGCCGGCAACGTCAATGCTGTGGTACATAGTTTGGGGGAGAACTTCCTTGATGGAGTTCCGTAATTGTTTGGGTAAGTCGACCAGGTAATCCTTCAATCGGTTTGCGCCAGGTTCGTGACCATTCTCAGAGGAAAACATGGACTGATTGGAGCGATACTCGATGCCTTTTGACATCTCGTCTCTCCAAAATGCAGATATCACCATTGAGTGAGCATGGCGGCGTGTGACTCTTTCGTTTACAATATCAATCCGTGGAGGACGTACAATCCCGGAAATCATCCTGTGAGGGTCTGCGTACATATACTGGTCATGGCTTCTCATCTGCACAAAGGTCACCACGAGTGCAGCGCTGGAGGCTCGCCTACCTGCACGGCCGGCCCGTTGGATATAATTGGCAGTTGCGGGTGGGACATTTCGAAGAAATACGGCTTGAAGTTCTCCCACGTCGACTCCCATTTCGAAAGTAGTCGAACAAGAAAGAACGTTTACTCGGCCATTGATGAAATTATTTTGTGTAGCAGCAGCAAAGTCCTTGCTGAGCTGAGCAGTGTGTTCACTTGCACTGAGTGGGACTGGAGCAAGAGTTAGGTAACTGTTGACGTAGTGGTTTTGGTTTGAGCGGATCTGCTGAGTCTCTCGTTCCACGACATTGAGTACCCCTGAGCACTGGTTAGCAGGGCAGACATTCTTCACTGATCTTGGAGTAAATCTTTGGCAAGTTCCGCATTGGAATAATCTGGATTGGGTGCCGCTTAGTGTCCATCGAAGAGCCCTATTGTTGATTTGGTATGTGACTCCACGAGTCGTAGATTTACTCGAAAGCCAGTCAACTTCCGGTCTAGTGATGAACTTCCAAATTCCCTCGAGAATCTCAACAGGGTTAACTGTAGAGTCAAGTATCTTGAGAATGCTCTCTAAGTAGCCAACCCGCTTGTTGCGACGTGCTTTTCCGGAGGGGAGCCAAGACTCTACACCGCGTATGGCAGTTGAGCCGGATTCTACATATGATTTCTCTCGATTGCGAGGGGCAAAAATCTCATCATTTATGTTGACGGGTGTTCTAGCGTAATCAGTGGACAGGGCGCCTGAGTGGCGCATTGTAGTTACTAGTTCTTCTAAGAGATCCCACGCTTCCTCGGAGTTCAGACCTAAATTTATGAGTCCTGGTGTCATGGGGATGTCCGGACGGCGAAGGTGTACAGCCACTAGGCCACATCCTTCCAGAGAGTTCCGTTCTGCGGCTTCAATGCTCTCTTTATGGATCCACTCGTGGACTTGGCGAGATTGCTCAAACTGTCCATCTTGCCTGCCCAGAACATTATTCTCTTGGGTAATTCTTAGCGTGACCTCGGCTAACTCAGATGAAGTTTGTTCAAATCCTTGACGCTCTTCCAACCCCATTACGATTAATCGTCGATATAGCATCGTCTCGTAACTTTGCTCAAGGTTTGGTGCAGCGTAGGCAGCCTGTTGCCGTGAGTCAGCGAACATCAGGAGTTTCCGTCCATTGCCTGGTACATCAATGGACAAGTCTTCGGGTAGATTTCCATACAAATCTGAAATGAGTACAGAAATAGAGGCGTCATATCCAGCGCTGAGGCGTCGCACCTGCTCGTTTGCTTTCACCCCGCATGCGTGACACTCACGCAACGATGTGCCATCAGTTCTAATCCCAGCTCGAATATTTCCTGAACCGCAAGCACTGCAGGAGCTGATATCAAGGCCAGGGGTGATACAGGAACAATCAAGGCAGAGGGTTACTGGGTTTGCCTTTTGTATGGTCTCCTCAGTTAAGAAATTGTCCTCGGGGTCTCCCTCAGCTTGATGGGATCCCAACATGACCCAAGAGAGGCGGCTTGCAGACTCTCGAGACTTGGAAAATAGTTTTGGAACTCCACCAGACTGAATAACGTTCCCAAGAACATGTAGCTTCCCACACTGTTTGCAAGCAGCAACCTCAAACATTGGTTTTGAACAATCGGGACACTCCATCTGACGGGAGAGTGAAATGTGCGGATTATTGGGATTTGCAAGACAAGCGAATGCGCCATCGACAGCTGTAACAAATTGGTGGTACCTCGCGTTGAGAATTGGTGCCCCGTGCGCCCCTTTCGCATGGTGTGCAACCTCCACAAGTTTGCTCAATCTGCGTTGTGCATCACTGGTCGATAATTCTGGGAATACAGTTTGAGCAAGCTCAACAAGTGTCTGGGGCCCTGATGAAAGATGTAAAATAATGCTTTGTATGTGGTGTTCATCTTCCAAAGTGGCGTGGCCCCAACTCCGAATGACGGAGTCAGGGTCCTCGAGACCTGAGAGACTATCAATCTGATCTTTAGTGATTTTCCAAGTTGTTGAACGGGTTTGTTGTACTCTGGTAGCTGTTACGACATCTTGCCTAGACCTGTCTTCGTCTACCCACTCAAAAGTTTCACTAAATAGACTCTCCGCAAACTCTGCAACAGCCATTTGGTCACTTCCAACTGTTGCGGATGACGCTAGACATTGTAGATCTGTAGCCTTTACACGTTCCTTCAGTCTACGGATCAACAGCGCAATCTCAGAGCCATTGACCCCGTCATAGACGTGGGCCTCATCAACCACGAGGTACTGCCAAGAACCACCAAAAGGTCCCTCAAAGAGGTCCATGTCTGCTGGACGAAGTAGAAGATATTCGAGCATGGCGTAGTTCGTGAGCAAAATGTGTGGTGGATTCTTTCGCATCTCCTCCCGAGAAAGGATTTCATTAGGAAGCGGCGGCTCACCATTGAGTGCCCGGTACTTCTCTCGTGCAACCGATGCTTTCTCCGGAGTCTCTCCCGTATACCTACCAAAGGTGATTTCGGGTATTTCTGCAAGAAGTTCCCGCAGGCGCTTCAACTGGTCGTTTGCAAGTGCGTTCATTGGGTAGAGGAGTAACGCGCGAATTCCTGGAGTAAGAGCGCTGCGCTCGATTTCGTCGAAAAGGGACGCAATAATCGGCACAATGAATGATTCAGTTTTTCCAGATCCGGTTCCGGTCGCCACAACCAAGTTTCTGCCAGCGCGCGCTTTCCGTATTGCCTCAACTTGGTGGCGGTAGAGGGGACGATTGAGAGGTAGAGCTCTGCTCTTGAACTCTCTAAACTTGTCCGGGAGGACGCATTCAGTCACAAGGTCGGAAATGGACTCCCCGGACTCGAAAGCCGGTGTGGATTCGAGGAATGGGCCTTTGCTGAGTACCTGTTCTTCCTGGAGCTTTGATGTTAACGCGTGTCGAAGTCTCTGATCTGTAAGCGGTAGCAGGGAGGAGAGATAACGAGTGTAACTAGTTTTCATTCCCTCTGAAGCCGCAATTGGATCGACGTTGCCAATGCTGGTCATTTGCTTTGAGCTCCTGCTATTGCCGCTTCAGCGCGGATTAGGTCAATGTAGGTTAGGTCTGGTGCTAGTGAGGATAGTAGATCGTGCTCAGCATTGATATCTGAGTAAACCTGTGCTGCGTTCTTGTCTCCACGTGCTGCCAACCGAGCTACGAGTGAGAGAGCGATTGAGGCTGCTGGGAGGCAGAGGTCCTCGCCACCGGTTTGTTGTGTGACAAAGTTCCATAGTGGTGAGTCTTGTAATACTGGAGCGGTTCTGGCGACAACGCGGACCCAACGCTTGGAATAGATGTGCGGACTTTGCTTGGAAATCAAGAGCCCACTGGAAGCTAATATTCGGTTATCCCCGGATAGAGGAAGCCCAGGTACTGCGCCTAGCACGGTGAGGTGCATCTTGATCTGTTCCCTCGACAACGTCTTGATGTAGGGCTCCCAGCATCCTTCAGCTGCATTCTTCGACGAGCCAGCCCAGTAGTCTTCAAGTTCCTGGCCAAACTGATCCGTAAAGTAGTAGAGGAGGTGGTCATGGAGTTTATCAACTTCATCAATACGGCTTGCCAAGAAGGCAACTGTGGGAGAGTGCCGCGCAATCTTTTCGAGGCTTGAGTCTTGAATCACTGGGTGATTAAGTATGTGCAAACCGGATAAAATCAAGAGTCGGGATTTATCTGCTTCAGTACAGTCTAGACTTGCGATTTCTTCCAGAGAGACTGAGTAATGGTCAGTGACGAGTCGTAGGAGGTCGTCTTGTGCGCTCTTCGTCATTTCTCTGAAAGCATCAGCCTGGCCAATTAACTGTATAGCTCGTTTTATTGTGTGCCGTGTTGGCGCTGTGATTGTCTTAACCTGGCCAATTAGAAGTGTGCAGATCTCTACATCAGGCTCAGAGACTAGAGTCATATTCCAAGAAGAGTTGTAGTTCTTACTATTGCTACTGTTCCTGCGATATTGTGTGTTCGGACCTGAGCCCCAGATATCTTCAAGTTCAGCGAAGACTCGAATGGGGCCGTTTCCTAAGAGTTCCTCAGGGAGTTGTACATGGTTAATCCCAATATCTATGTGGATTACTTCACCTGGGATCCAGGGTTGGAGAGTTCGGAAAACTGTGAACGTGAGTGGGGACTCGGAGTATCTTGTGAATGAGAGATTCTGACCATAAAGTTCACCAAACTCCACGAGCCTTTCGGGCCTTACAAATCCGATGACTGTTTTGCGGTCGCCGCAAAGGAGAGTGAGTGTACCTCGATTGGTTAGGCTAGCCGCATCAGCGAAGTCGCGAAGATTGAACTCCACGTTTCCACGACGAACAGGTTTTGTGATTGAACTAGGTTCAGCATCATTATCTGTGTACGCAAGAGTCACTGAACTAAGACCTGTTAAGCCTTGGACCTGGAGATACGTTGAGCGTGCACGTTTCACTGTGATGTGTTCAGGACTGCTGGACCAAGGTAAATCCATATCGTCTTCTACAAGTCGATAAGCTTCGCAAGCAGGCGTGGCCTTCAGTTTCAGCGTGCCAAGGGAGAACGAAGTTGAGAACTCGTTGGTCTTTAGCAGAACTTCCTTGATGAGCTCGTCACTGCGTGTTATACGCACCGTACACTTTTCTATACCCCCATTTGGCTCGAGGGTACGATTCGCAGGATAGAACGTAGAAGCTAAGTCTGTAACAATCGGTACCGTTTTTGTGATCCCTCTACCTAGTGGCCCTCTGATGGAAATAGCAAGTTTGTCTGGAACATTAGCATTGCTAATTGGAACAACAAAGTCGAAGGAAGCTGGTACAAAGTTGGTAAGAACTACTCCTTTTGAGTCCCTGACAAGAACTGTCCATTCGCTCAGTGGAAGTGTTCTGGGGAGCGTAACGCTTGGGAGAGTTGCAAATACAGGCATGCCGTCAAGAGTATAAATTCCTGTAACGACATTTGAAAAGACTAGTTGAGCCTTGCTGTCTCGTGTTTGGATGTTTCTGGTCGTGCCATCGCCAAACTGGATCTTGCTTCCTTGTCTAACGCTCAGTTGTTGCGCACGCCAACTGCCCCACCCGAAAGGAGGCAGAATAGAAACACCATCTACCTCAGTGCCATCAATTAGGGGTGAGGTACCACTTGTAGCCGGCCAGAATAACGTAACGTCTCCAGGTGGGATTGCTTCAGTTCGAGATAGGAGAGTGCCCATTCCATCAAAGATCAGCAGTGGATCCTTTGGATCAATAAGTGAAATCTCACTCTGGTAGTCATCTCGGGTGATCGACGCTCCTACGCCTGGTGCGGGCACGTAGTAACTGGCTTCTTCGGTGTGGATAGCCCCTGCGAGGTATGGTACTTCGGTTCTAATATGTTCATGGTACTTTCCAAATCGAATGTGCCAGTCAACCGCTCTGCTGCCATTAGTAGGCTTGACTGGGGGGAGCCGCAAGATGATCGATCCATCTGGGGTAAGTGCAAAAACAGGACGTTCAGACCTTGGAAACTCGATTAAGGATCGCTCGTGGTCTTCCTCGATGTACTCGTCAAGTCGGTCTGTTATGTGCGTGGGGAGGTTACTTGGAAGAGCAGAGGCATAATCGATCACCTGCGAGACATAGTCGGCGGTGAACTCTTTTCCATGTAAGAGAAAAAGTCGAAGTGCCATGGGTTCTCTATCGAGATGAGAGGGGTGGGACCGGAGGAACTCAACTAGGGATTCACCTGTTATGGAGGGGTCTTTGCGGATGTGCCGCTTGATGAGGTCTAGTAATTCATCGAGGTGATCGAGGGGCACCGCGCCATGGAGTAGAACTGGACGGATCCATCGATGACTTGTTGAATTTCCCTCAAGTCTTGCCAGATTAAACTCCTTGAGGAGAAGGCTGAAGCACCTTGTGGCATCTTCAATTTTTCTTCTTGAATCGATGAACTGACCAACCACATTTTCAACGGTATTGGTGACTTTTTGGTAAAAAGTTTGTGCTTCCCAACTTCGCGAGCCTAGTTGTGTCATGGCGACAAGAAATATTCCAGGATGGTGGTGAGCTATTTGCTCAGGCTCATTTTTTACGAGCTGCTGGGCAAAGAACCTGATTGCGTGCTCGAGTTCTTCATCGGTGAAGTTCACTTCAGTTACAAGTGATACCGATCGGAGGTCAAAGCGCCATTTTTCATCAATTTGGTCAGCCCAGTTTCTATCAAAAAGCGCCATCGCTCAGAGTCCTTCAACTAGTGGAATGTTTCAAAGATCCATTGGTAGGGATAGTACTGCCCATGTCTGACATTGCCCCTTAAGCCCGCCGAGACTTCGGAACCTCGACTATGCGCGCAGTCAGATTGCATGTTGATCGCCCATTCAAAGCAGCGAAGAATATACCCTCATAGCAGACACAACCGTGCGGAGACTAGTCCCCATCGCAGGGGCCTAACTACGCTGCTGCTCGAATGAGGTTTCTCTGTAATGACCGTAAGTCCTTTAGCCGCGTTGAATGTCGCGCCCGGCTCCGTTGTGGTGGTTCGGGATGAAGAGTGGCTGGTCACGGCTACCGAGGTGACTGACGCTGGCAAAATGCTGCTGCATGTCCAAGGGCTCTCGGAGTTGGTGCAGGACACCACTGCTCAGTTTTATGAGACGCTCGACCGTATTGAGGTCCTGGACCCCAATAACACCAGAGTGATTGGTGATGACTCTTCTAAGTACCGGGATACACGGTTGTGGCTCGAGGCCAACTTCCGTAAGACTGCGGTTCCACTCGCAGAGCTGAGCCTTACGGTCAGTACCAGCATGCTTGCGGACACGCTCAAGTACCAGGAAGCAGCAGTACGCAAAGCCCTGAACCCAGAGAACCTTAAGCCGAGGATTCTTCTGGCTGACGCTGTTGGTCTGGGTAAGACCATCGAGATCGGCATGATCCTGTCTGAGCTGGTGCGCCGTGGTAGGGGAGACCGGATCCTCATCGTTTCCCCACGCCATGTGCTTGAGCAGATGCAGCATGAGATGTGGACGCGCTTTGGCCTGCCGTTTGTTCGGCTGGACTCTGTTGGTATTCAGCGAGTGCGCCAGCAACTGCCGGCCACGCGTAACCCATTCACGTTCTACAAGCGTGCAATTATTTCAATCGACACCCTTAAGTCTGACCTCTACTTGGCAAGTCTGCGCAAGCAGAAGTGGGACGCGGTAGTTATTGATGAGGCACACAACCTCACTAACTCGCAAACGCAGAACAACCGCCTGGCCCGTATTCTGGCAAGAAACACGGACGCGCTCATCCTGGCGTCAGCTACGCCGCACAATGGGCGTAAGGAGTCGTTTGCTGAACTTATCCGCTTGTTGGACCCCACAGCGGTCTCCCTCGATAACGAGATCAATGTGGATGAGGCTGATCGCCTTATTATTCGCCGCCACCGTCACTCGGCGGAGGTTGCACGCGAAGTGGGGGCCCAGTGGGCCGAGCGTCTCGAACCTAATAACGTCTTGGTGTCGGCAAGCCCCGCAGAAAGGGCCGTCGCCCAAGAACTTGCGAACGTGTGGCTTCACCCACCCACTGGCCAAGCCCCACTCTCGGGCAAGAACTCGCAGCTCTTCCCATGGACTCTTGCTAAGGCATTCCTGTCTAGCCCAGCGGCGCTCGCTGAATCCATCAGCAACCGCATGCAGCAGATCCAAGCGCGTGCCACCGAGTCTGAGCAGAACCGAGAGATCCAAGCACTAGAAACCCTCCAATCACTCAACGCGGATTCCTTCGAAGATTCTGCCAAGTTCGACAAACTGGTCGAGTACCTCAAGAATCAGGTAAAGATTGGGGCGAAATCGCAAGAACGAGTTGTTGTCTTTGCAGAGCGCGTTCCCACCCTTCGCTGGCTCCAGGAGAAGTTGACTAAGGCTTTCAAACTCAAAGATGAGAATGTCCAAATCCTGCACGGTGGGCTGAGCGATGAGATCCAGCAGCAGATTGTGGAGAGTTTCAAACAGGCCTCATCCCCAATCCGGATTCTCGTTACGGGTGACGTCGCTTCTGAGGGCGTGAACCTGCACGCCCAGTGCCACAACTTGGTTCACTATGACATTCCGTGGAGTCTGATTCGAATTGAGCAGCGTAACGGTCGTATTGACCGCTACGGTCAGCGCACGTCTCCGCTCATCACCACACTGCTGGTTGACACGGGCGATGACCGGTTTAGCGGTGATATTCGCGTGCTACAGAGTCTGGTCAACAAGGAACACGAGGCCCACAAGGTCCTTGGCGATGTTTCCAGCCTCATGGGTGAGTATCTAGAGAACCGTGAAGAGGACGCCATTCGTAGTGTCTTGATGGGGACTAAGACCTTGGATCAGGTTGTGCGTACGCCCGAGCAGGCGCTGCTTGACCAAAGCGATCCCGTAACTATGCTGCTTGCGCAACTTGGGGTAGATAGGGAAACCGCGCTTGCCTTGGGTGGAAAGCTTCTCGATGCCGCACCTAGTTCCAGCTCATCTCCCGCTCCAGCGGTAGAAGACGAGGGAACATCTTCACCTGCGATTGCCACCAGCGGGCTGTTCAGGACTGAAGTTGCATACCTCGAGGAAGCCGTCCAGCGAATCTATACAGCCCCAGAAGAGGAACCGCGCTCCGATGGAGGCGGAATTTCTTGGAGCCATGCAAAGAACCACGGCGTCGCCTCTTTTACCCCTCCCAAGGACCTTGCTACGCGTCTCGACGTTCTACCGCAGACCTACCTGAAGGACCGACGGGTAAAGGCGCAGTTCACGCTGGCAACCACAAAGCAACAGGGCCAAGAATCCTTGGCGCATGCCCTATCCAAGCAGAGCGACAGTACCTGGCCGGAGGCTCACTTCTTGGGGCCCCTGCACCCGATATTGGATTGGGCCTCGGACAACCTCATGGCCAAACTGGACCGCAGCTCAGTGTTTGCGGTGCGCACCGATGTCCCATTCCCCATGGTTGCGGTGCATGGAAACTTGACCAACAAGGCCGGAAGGTCCGTTGCCTCGGTGTATACGGTTGCCCAATTTTTGAGTTTGACGGCGGAGCCCGGGCAGACCCTGCGTTGCATTACCGTCCCTACAAACGGCTTGGCAGAGGTGCTTGCAGAGACCTCGCTGTTGGACACACTGAGTAATCCTGGGGCGTTGCCTCATGCTGAGCGCCTCACCGCGCTCATCGCCCCGGCACTGGCTGCGGCTGAGAGCCAATTCAAGGCCGTTGAGCTAGCCTCTCGTTCACTCGCCGAGCAACGAGTTGACACGTGGCGTGACCGCCTGACCAACTGGGACTCAACGGCACAGGGCTTTACCCAGCGCCGTGAGGTGAAAGAGCGCCGCATGACTGTGCAGCAGGAACGAGAAGCCGTAGATCAGATGGCTCCCGACCGCATGCTCGTGCGCCCCCTTTTTGTTGCGGTTCCAAAAGATTTTGATTGCGTTACGGCTGGGCTCATGCCGGTCACTGAGCTTGAGTCGGTTACAGAAAGTGAAATGGCAGAGTAATGGCACAGCACGCACAGGTTGTTTCTGACGCAATTATTGTTGGCTCCGAGTGGATTTCGGAGCACTTCTTTACCTCAGACGGCACCAAGGAGACGTTCAATGCCTTTGTGCTTGAGCGCCGCAAGGCCTGGGACGCTGACGGTAAGAATGGCATTTCAACGCCGCTTGCTCGGCTAAGCGCTCGACGGGCCGAGTTGGAACGCCGAATCACAGCGCTCTATCCTTCCGAGGAGGAAGGTAACGTTGATGTCCGTGCGGCTAGCGAGCAGGTCTACGCAGATCTGATTGGTGTTCTTGGATATACCAACGCTGGCCTGGATGTCTCAGAAAACGGCCCGCTCATTGAACTCTCACAAGCAGGGCAAACAGGTGCCGCACCCGTCAAGCTCCTCAAGGCTCGTCCTGCGGACTCACTCGAGGAGTTGCTGACCAAGTCAACCGAGACTGCCGGCGGAGAATCCGCCGAGGCTCAGACGCTATTTGAGCCCTATGCGCCTACAGAAGAAGACAAGCCGGTAGCCTCGGTCAGCGGTCTGCTTTCCAAGCTGTTCGTTGCGGAGGATGGTCCCAATTACGTACTGGTCTTCTCTGGGCGTTGGGTCTTGCTGGCCCAGAAGGAACGTTGGGCAGAGGGGCGCTACCTGGCTATTGATCTCCAACTGGTCTTGGAACGCAATGATGACCGCCGGGGTAAAGAACTAGACCGCGCGCTAACCTGCATTACCGCGCAATCGGTTGCCCCACAGGTGGATAACTCCGTGTGGTGGGATGAAGTTCTCGACGCGTCCATCAAGCACACGGTTGGGGTCTCCCAGGACTTGCGCGATGGCGTCCGCACCTCAATCGAGATCATTGGCAACGAGGTGGTGGCACGTAGGCGAGAGCAGGTCCTTGCACCGTTGCCGCCAGAGCAAGCGCAGGAGCTTGCCAAGCAGGCGTTGCGTTACCTCTACCGGATCTTATTCCTGCTGTACGCGGAGTCTTCGCCAGAACTCGGTGTGCTCCCCATCAATACCCCGGAGTATGAGGCCGGGTATTCGCTCGACCGTTTACGCGAGATGTGCTTTACACCCATGAACAGCCCCAAAACACAGCACGGAACCCACCTTTACGAGTCGCTCAACGTTCTGTTCGAACTTGTCGGTGGAATGCGTGGGGCAGACGTGAGCGCCCCGGATTCTACGAGTGACGGAGAGGACAGTCTCTCTTTCACGGATGATGAGGGATCATCCTACGCACAAGAACTTGTCTTCAATGACCTGCGGGCAGACCTCTTCCTACCGAGCGCAACGGCCCTGATTGATGAAGTGGGCCTAGGGAATCTGCAAATGCAAAAGGTCCTTGAGCAGCTCCTTCTGTCCAAGAAGGCCAAGGGCAAGGACCGCGGGTATATTTCCTATGCTGAGCTAGGTATTAACCAACTTGGTGCAGTGTATGAGGGTCTCATGAGCTATACGGGCTTCTTCGCCGAGGATGACCTGTATGAGGTAGCTAAGGACGGTGACTCATCCAAGGGCTCCTGGGTGGTTCCCGTTGAGCGATCAGTAGGAATCGCGGCAAAGGATTTTGTCCAAGAGGTAAATACTGAATCGGGGGAGAAGTCACCGGTCATCCACGAGCGTGGCTCATTTGTCTTCCGCCTAGCGGGACGAGAACGGCAGCAATCGGCCTCCTACTACACGCCGGAAGTCCTCACCAGATTCACGGTGGGGCAGGCACTCGAGGAACTCCTCGATCAAAATGGCGAAAAGACAACGGCTGCCGAGATCCTCAACCTCACCATTTGTGAGCCGGCACTTGGCTCGGGTGCATTCGCCATCGAAGCAACCCGCCAACTTGCTGCCGAGTACCTGAAGCGACGCCAGGAAGAACTCGGCACAAGGATTGAGCCCGACCAACACGCGATTGAACTCCAAAAGGTCAAGGCTTATATCGCCCTGCACCAAGTGTACGGGGTAGACCTCAACGGTACGGCTGTTGAACTTGCTGAGATCTCTCTGTGGTTGGACACCATGGTCTCTGGCCTGGTAGCGCCTTGGTTTGGTTTGCACCTGCGCCGAGGTAACTCGCTCATTGGCGCTCGCAGGGCTATCTTCAATCAAACCCAGGTGGATAAGAAAGCCCACCTCAAGCAGACTCCGACAGATATTCCTATGTCTGTCCTTGCCCAGGAGATGAACGAGGGCAAGGTTGGTTCTACAACAAGTGGCAAGATCTTCCACTTTCTACTCCCACACGAGGGGTGGGGAGCAGCTGCCGATTCAAAGGAGGCGAAGAGCCTTGCTCCCGATGAAGCCAAGGACCTGCGTACCTGGCGCAACTCGATCAAGAACAAGTTAGATAAATCGCTGGTGAAGGAATTGATCAGCCTGAGCCACCGTGTTGAAAGCCTCTGGCAGTTGACTTTGCGGAGGCTCCAGATTGCGGAGCAAGAGATCCGCCGTGATGTCGATGTCTGGGGGCTGGACGCTCCCGCTAGTGGCGGTGCAGTTGAACGCAAGCAGATTGAAGAGTCACTTCAAAACCCACACGGTGCCTATCAACGTTTGCGCCGGGTTATGGACGCATGGAATGCCCTCTGGTTCTGGCCGCTCATTGGAACCGGTGGCGTACAACCGCCGACCCTTGAAGAGTGGATTGATGGACTCAAAGGAATCTTGGGTGTGCACTCCGAGTACAAGGCCCGTGGTACCCGTGATACCGGAGTTGTTGAGTCCTTTGCTCGCATTGGCTCATGGGAAGAGCTTGGTGAAGCTGAGGAGTGGGACCTGCAGTTTGCCGGGGTCCAACGGATTAGTGTGCTCAAAGAAAAGTACCCGTGGCTCGCTATCACCGAGGATATTGCCAAGACCCAAGGTTTCTTCCACTGGGAACTCGACTTCGCCACTGTATTTGCTAACGGTGGCTTTGACCTTCAGGTGGGAAACCCTCCATGGGTGCGGCCTTATTCCGATGTGGAAGGCTTGTTAGCAGAAGGGGACCCTTGGTTCCAACTCAAGAATAAGGCGACCCAAGCCGAAGTTGCACAAAAGAGGGAAGCTGTACTGGAACAAGTCGGACTGCGTGAACTCGTCGTCAACGGGACTGCGGATGTTGGAGTTACTGCAACCTTTGTTGGAGCTACCTCGACTTACCCAGAGCTGAGCGGACTAGCTCCCGATCTTTATCGAGCCTTCATGTTACAAACATGGCGCAATAGTTCTGCTGGAGGAATTGTCTCGTTACTCCACCCAGAGACTCACTTTACCGATGAGAAAGCAGGGCCATTACGTTGTGCGACCTACCCTCGACTTCGCCGTCACTGGCAGTTCATTAATGAACTGTCTTTGTTCGAAATTCACCACTTGGTTTCTTACGGAGTGCACGTATACGGGGTCGCTCAGAAAGTAGAGTTCCTAAACGCTTCCAATCTCTATCATCCTGAAACAGTGGTGCGTTCCTTCCAACATGATGGGTTGGGGCCTGAACCGGGGGTGAAGAATGACCTTGGAAAATGGGATCAAAGTTCACACGCCCATCGTATTTCTAAAGTCACGGTAGACACCTTGGATGTTTGGAACAGGGTCTTGGGACGGACAGGAGAATCCATCTTGAGTACTCCGATGGTCTACTCTGTGAATACTTCGGTAGAACATGCACTTGAAGTACTTTCAGTAAATCCAAGAGTTTCTGCCTTAAAACCTGAGTTTTCAGCAGGTTGGAATGAAACAATCGACCGCCAAAAAGGGTATTTTGATGTCGCTTGGGGCCAACCAGAAGCTTGGAAGGAGACAATTCTCCAAGGGCCAAACTTCCACGTTGGTTTGCCTTTTTTTAAGCAGCCCAACAAAGGCATGAAGAACAACCTCGACTGGTCTGAGGTTGATCTGGAGACTCTCGCTCCAGAGGCGTCGCCGTACACTTCATACAAACCGGTTCCAAGCAAGCAGGACTACGACTCCGCCTACACCCACTGGGGTGAGAACGGTGAGATTCCCGCACGGGATCACTACCGTATTGCTTGGCGTGCAATGGCGGCGAACACAGGTGAAAGAACTCTAATCTCTACGATTATCCCACCCGGAACAGCGCACATTCATGGTGTTGCAAGCGTAGGCATTCCCAATCAGACTGCGGAAACTTTGTTCTGTCTGGCGGCCTTTTCACAATCATTATCACTAGACTTCTCTGTTAGAGCAGCTCCCAAGTCTGGAATTCACGCCTCGACATTTGGACGACTACCATTCGTGCAGGACCACCCGCTTTCGAGCGAACTTGCATTGCGGGCTGCGCGCCTCAATTGTCTGACGGACGCATACTCTGATCTTTGGAATGACGCGTTTGATCCGGCATGGCAGGCAATGACGTGGGCGCCCCACCGGGATTACAACGGCAAGGTTTCACTTGGTGACATTGAACCGGCTTGGTCAGCGGCTACGCCACTACGGAATGCAACGGCTCGCAGGCAGGCCCTGGTTGAGATCGACGCACTGGTAGCTCTCATGTTGGGTCTCAGCGCGGATGAGTTATGCACGGTCTACCGGACACAGTTTGCGGTCCTGTACGGGTATGAAAAGAAGAACCTCTATGACGCTAATGGCCGCCAAGTGCCCAACAGTATTGCTGGTGAGTACCGCAAGAAGGGCGAGTCATTGACCAGTGAAGAACGTACCTTCCCTAAGACCGAATTAGACTGCGATGCGGCTGAAGAACTTACGGGCCACCGACCTAGCCGGTACACCTATGAGTTCCCGTTTGAAACGAACGACCGTGAGGCAGACATGCGTGCCGCGTATGCGTTCTTTGAGGACAAACTGAAAACCATGGAGACCGCAAGATGATGATGTGAGTGGGGCAGGCATCGTAAATCTTCTATACCGAGTATCCAAGGAGAACCCGTGGCAGAGCTGCTACCAACGCTGCAGGCAAAAGAAATCCGTGAACACCTCACGCACTACCTGTCTACTACCTTTGCGCTGACTGAGCCCGGTGCGAATAACGGGCTGAGCGAGTTCATGGCGGATCCGCAGACAGGTGTGTTCAAAGGGCCATTCTTGCGACTCCGGTTGCCCTTCCAAGCGGCTGAGCAGGGCTGGGAAGACCACCTCGAGATAGCGCCGCAGTTTCCGCCCTATGGACATCAGGCAGCGGCGTTCGCGCGGCTGTCATCTAAGGACTTGGAACCGGAGGAGCGCCCGCTGCCCACGCTTGTGACTACCGGAACCGGATCGGGTAAAACCGAGGCATTCCTTTACCCAATCCTGGACCATGTGCGCCGGGCCAAACTGACGGGACAGCAGGGCATTAAGGCACTGATCCTGTACCCCATGAACGCGTTGGCCAATGACCAGGCCATGCGTATCAATACACTTGTCACGCAAATGGCGGGGCTTGAGGGAATAACGGTTGGCCTCTACACGGGACAAGACAAATCCGCCCTTGAGACTGCTGCGGGTGGTCTCATTACCGACCGCTACGATCTGCGCAAGAATCCACCAGACATTCTGTTGACCAACTATAAGATGTTGGATCAGCTCCTACTGCGCCCCTCAGACCAGAACCTGTGGAAAGAATCGGCCCGCAGCCTGCAGTACTTGGTACTTGATGAGTTCCACACCTATGACGGTGCGCAGGGAACCGATGTGGCCATGCTGCTCCGCCGGCTGGGCCTTGCCCTCAAGTCTTATTGGTCCAAGGAAGACCCCGACCTAACTGAAGGTGACTGGAACAGCCCGTTGGGAACGGTCACCCCTGTAGCAACCTCAGCAACCCTGGGGGATAAGGGCGACCCCGGGCAAATGCTAGCCTTCGCTCGGACCGTTTTTGGTGTTGAGTTCCCACCGGATTCTGTGGTGACGGAGGCACGGGTTAGCCCCGATGTGTGGGGACAAACCTCTGTGGACTTGTCAGTGGGTGTGCGGGTTACCCCGGTCTCAACTGACAAGGTGCGCCTGTGGGAACTGGTCGAGGATGTCAAGGGATTCTTGGCCATTTTGGATCCTGACCAGGACCGCTCCGGTGTCGATCCTAGACTGGTTAGATTTGGTGAGGACACCGACTTGGAAAACTACTCCGGTAAGTTGGCCGCTCTGGTGTTCAGTCACTTTTTTGCGGTGACACAGACCGAGGGGGTTTTGCTGGGTGACTCGTTGGATGTCGGTGAGAACGAGCCACTAGAACTCATTGCCGCAGCGCAGGTACTCGCTGGAGCTAGCCACGACGATCTTCTGAAGTTGGAAAAACTGTGCCTGCTGACGGGGCCGCTTGTTGAGGCATCGGGAGGGGCACGGTCCTTGCGGGACCTGGCTGAGCAACTATTCCTGCCCCAAAAGCAGCGCGCCATTGCTCAGGCCCAGCGTCTGCGGCGTGATGGCCCGGTTGAGGACCCTAGGGTCGAGGCACTCGAGTATTACATTGCGGCCCTGAGTCATGTCAGAGCCGAGGCGGGGCGTGAAGCTCTGACGGTAGAGCTACATATGTGGGTCCGGGAAGTCTCCCGGGTCAACCGTAAAATTGGATACTCCCCGGCATTCCACTGGCAAGATGACGGACACCTGACCGGGGAAAACCCAGACAGTGACAACCGTGCCAGCCTGCCCGCAATCTTTTGCCGGCAATGCGGCCGTTCCGGGTGGCAAGTGCTCCTTGCCCCCACCGGAGGAGACCTGTCTCCCAATGATGACGCTATCCGCAGGGAGGCCATGAATGGAAGTGGCCGCGTACGGGCACTGATCTATGCGCCGAATGAGGGCCTGCAGGCGCTTGAGGGCAAAAAGGTGTCCAACCTGCATTGGTTCGATACCGAGCGGCGCACAATTCTCTCGGAGACTCCCGCGGTAGATGAACTCGAAGCGGACCGTGAAACTCTGCTGCCCGTGCTCACTTTTTCTGGCCTCGACGCGAATGATCTGAGCTCACAGGAGGTCTGTCCAAACTGCGACCGCCCGGACTCTATTAGGGCACTAGGATCCAGGATTGCCACGCTTCTGTCCGTAACCCTGTCCACCATGTTTGGCTCCCAATACGTGGATGTGGGTGAAAAGAAGGCGCTGGTATTTACAGACTCGGTGCAAGACGCGGCTCACCGAGCAGGTTTTGTGCAGGCCCGTTCCCACTCCATGACGCTGCGTGCTGCGCTCAACACGGCCTTGGGGGATGAGCCGCAGAACCTAGTTACCTTGGTGGACAGTGCGATTGATCAGGCCGCCGGCGACCAACACAAGCGGTTCCGGCTGGTACCGCCAGACTGCACAGATCGATGGGGGTATCAGGAGTACTGGCAGGAGAAAAATGCTGGGCGGATCTCAAAGTCTGCTGTTGAACGTGTGCGGAGCCGTCTGCTCTTTGACGCTTCGCTTGAGTTTGGTCTGCAGCACACTCTGGGCCGGACGCTTGAGCTAACCGGAAGCGTACAGGCTGAGGTGCAAGTCCCATCTGGTGTTGATCTTGTTGCTTTGGGGCGAGAAGCTCTTGAAGGCTACTCGCAATCGCCGTCACTGACTCACTCCGTAGATGAGGTAGAGGTTTTTACGGATGCGGAGATTCTACGGTGGGTGACCGGGATTCTAGAAAGAATGCGCTCAGATGGTGCGATCAACCACCCTTGGCTTGACCGTTACACCCAACATGATGGTTTGCGCATTTGGATCTGGGGCAAACGGCCTCGAGATTTGGGAATGCCAGCGTTCCCCAAGGGGCGGCCTGGTATGGCATTCCCCCGTGGTGGTCAGTCTTTGGGAGGACGCGCGGACTCCGACTTTGTGAACTTCAGGCATGCAAAGAGTTGGTATTCCATTTGGGCAATGCGAAACCTTCAGATTGAATCAAACTCTGCTGCGACGCTCACGCAAAAACTCCTGCGCATGCTGGCCAAATCAAAGGTTATTACGGAACTCACTAGTGAGACCGGTGCCTATATTTATGGGCTCGATCCAAAATCTATCTGGGTCAAGAGGGTGGAGTCACAAGAACTAGAGTCATCCGAGATTTTCCTTGAGTGCGAGGTCTGCCAGACTATTACGCCCGCGACTTCCCGCGTGGTAGCAATCCTTGCCACTGGGCCATGTACGTTGACCAGGTGTGATGGGCGGCAGGTGGCAAAGTCCGGTGAACCTAACTTCTACCGGGAGCTTTATAGTTCTGAAAATGCGCGGCGCATTGTTTCCCGCGAGCACACGTCGCTGCTTGAAGACAATCAGCGGCTCGAGTACGAAAACGGGTTCAAGTCGAGCGCTCAAAACCCAGGTGACCCAAATGTCCTTGTCGCAACCCCAACGCTTGAGATGGGAATCGACATTGGAGACCTGTCCACCGTCTTGTTGGCGTCACTGCCAGAAACCGTTGCTTCCTATGTGCAGCGGGTTGGACGTGCTGGGCGGCAGACTGGAAATGCACTAGATCTTGCCTATGTGCGGGGTAACTCGGTCAACCTTCCAAAGCTGGATGATCCACTTTCGGTGATCAACGGGGCTGTCCGTGCCCCTGCCACGTACCTTGCCGCGGAAGAGATCCTGCGCAGGCAATATTTAGCCACCGTGATTGACAAGATTGCCCGTGAGCAGGTCTTTGAGATACCGCGAAACGCAGAACGGGTGTTCTCCCCAGCTCCAGGCAAAAAATCTGCACTGGCTCAGATAATTGGATATGCAGAAGAGAACGCCAATGACTGTCTAGCTGGATTCTTGGGGCAGTTTGATTCCTTGGGGATTCCCCACTTTGATGAGGCTGCCGTTGCCCTACGTGCCTGGGCGACTCCGGTTGATGGGACTGGCACCTCTGCGCTTGCCGCCGAGGCTTTCGGAGCGGGACAACGCTGGAGCAAAGTTAAGGATGAAATCAAGTTCCGGCTAGCTCAGATTGATGAGGTTGCCCCAGAGATTGAACTACGGGCCAAAAATGAGAATGCATCAGAAGACGATGTAAAGGCAGGTCGCTCGTTAAAGGGTGAACGCCGCTTGCTCGTTGGACAGCAAGTAGCACGCGATAAGCAAAACTGGATCCAAGCGTTCGAAGAGCTCGGACTGTTACCAAACTACACTCTGTTGGATGACAGCGTTGAACTAGACATTTCAATTGGCTGGCGCAACCCAGAGACCCGAGAGTTTGAAACGGATGAACTGACCCTCACCCGCAGTGCTGCCAACGCAATCAGGGAGTTTGTGCCGGGCGCTACGTTCTACGCTCGAGGGTTCAAAACAAAGATTCAATCAATCGACTTTGGTGCCGAAGGATCAGAAGTCTACCCAACCGCATTCTGCAATGCCTGCGGGTACTCAGAGCGGATTTCAGATGTTGGAACCAAGTCAGTAACCTGCCCGCGCTGTGGCTCGGCTGGGATTAACGACACGGGACAAATATTTGACGTAGTTGAACTACGGAAGGTCTCTTCTGAGATCATGCGGGATGAGGCCATGATCTCGGATTCCCAAGATGACCGGGTGCAAACTACATTTGGGATAGTTGACCTCGCTGATATTGACGCCTCGCCACAGAACTTGGCCCGGCAGTGGTACCTCAAAGACAGCGAATTTGGCGTCAGGTACCTGCGGAAACTCACCATCACCCAGTTGAATTTAGGCAAGGGCGGACCGGGCGGACAAGAGTCAGAAATTGGTGGACGTACGCAGCGTGTGCCCATGTTTGCGGTTTGTAGCTACTGTGGAAAACTAGACTCATCCACAAACCGGAATTCACCATCAGACCACCGAGCCTGGTGTATTCACCGTAAAAGCTACGAGGAACATAACCGCCGGCTGGTGATTAGCCGGACCCTTAGCACACAGGGACTGGTGTTGCGCTTACCCGAGGTCTACACCCTTGGAGATGAAACGGCGCTGCCTTCGCTAATCGCCGCGATCTTCCTTGGTTTGCGCGAGCACATCGGGGGAGAACCTGACCACCTTGAAGTGATCAGCGCTATTGATCCCTACTTAGCTGATGGATCAAAGAACCGTGAAGCAGTTCTCATCCATGACCGTGTCCCTGGCGGTACCGGGTACTTGGCAGACCTGGCTGACCCGGTTGTGCTCCGTAAGATTCTATACGGTGCGTACCTAGTGGTGTCTCGATGCGCCTGTGAGGATGAGGGACTGAAAGCCTGTGCCCAGTGCTTGTTGCCCTACTCACGCGGGCGCGGAGATTCCTACGTGTCGCGTTCCAGTGCGACAAGAATCTTGACGGAAATCCTCAACGAATCCACTGATACTGAACCGGAAGAAGATCCTGATCCGGTCGATCAGTGGGTAACGGTTCAAGACGTCACGCTGAGCAATACTTCGGAATCGCACCTAGAAGTAAAGTTCAGGACCCAGTTCAAGGAACTCTTAGAGAGCCGTGGGGCCAGGGTTACTACCAAACACACCGATTCTGGAATCCAACTGGACTTCCGCCTACCCAACGGCAAACATGCTTGGACCTTAAAACCGCAAGTCAGTTACAAATTTGTCAGGCCTGACTTTGTGCTGCAATCAGATGACCCAAACCTGCCTCCCGTATCAATCTTCACCGATGGATATCAGTTCCATGGCAAGGGAAGTAACAACATCATTGCTGAGGACGCTGAGAAAAGGAATGCACTGAGGAAACTTGGGCACGTAGTTTTATCCATCACAAACCAGGACCTTGAGCTTGATGGTTCAGGGTACCTACCTTCCTGGTTTGATCAAGGGCAAGCATCGGTCCTCAACAACATTTTGGGTGAACGAGCAGAGACCCAAACGTATGCGGTTGCTGACCAAGGACCCATGGGAATGCTGTGGTCATTTGTGTACTCGGCAAGCGCCGCGGGGTTAGCGGGCTTGGGTACCATTGCTGGTTTCTATTGGAACCTCTACGGCAGTGGGCTGGTGCAAGGCTCTGCCGAGGGATCGTTGAAGCAACTTGCGAATGGGTTGGCAAATTCTCGGGTGAGCCCCGACTCCTTGAGTGAAGCCCTGGAGACTCTTGAGTGGGGCAGCGGGGACTTCTTCGTAGCTGCGCTACAAACTCAAGGCAACTTGTTCCTTAACCAATCGCTTATCAGTCCCCCTGGAAGCAAGGTAGGGCACCAGATCAAGGTGCTTGCAGTGCATGACGATAGCGACTCGGCACTTCAACAAGGGGACCACAGAGACACCTGGCAAGAGTGGCTCACGGTTTCGAATCTCTTGGCATGGATGCAATGGGACTTTGAAATGGCTGCGCTGAGCCAACTGCAGGAATCTGGGGAGATTGTTGACGAGAGTCTGACTACTGCCCTGAGTGCTGTTGAACGAAACCTCGAAGGCCAGTGGGATCTGAGAGAGTTTAGTCTTGAGCCGCACGAGTCAGCGCTCTTGCAAGAACTGGCGACTCTGTTGAGTGAAAGAAGTGTCGACCTTGAGGAAGTCAGAAGCGGCCTGGTCATTGGATATGAGAGTGAGCAAGGGGTACCCCTTGATATAGCTTGGCCGGAGTACCGACTGGCAACGTCATTCGATATGGAAGAAGCTGACCGCATAGATGCTGTGTCAGATGGATGGCAGATGATTGGTTGTACAGCCCCTGAGCTGGCAGATGCTATTGAGTTGGTCGTACAAGAGATGAGCGGAGCGAACTAGATGAGCCAAGTGGTACTACGTCAAGGGTGGACTAAGAATCTCGATGCCTCTATTGCCATGAAGGCCATAGCGTTCACCGAGAAGATCATGCGCGATGACACTTCTCCGGGGCTCCATATCGAACCCATTATCAACTCGGCTGATCGCCGTGTCCGTACCGGGCGTGTAGATCAGTTCTGGCGGGCTGTCATGGTCAAGGTGCCAAGTGACGCCACCATCTTGTACTACCTGTATGGGATTTTCCCTCACGATGAGGCGATTGAGCGGGCCAAGAAGCTCACCCTGTCGGTGAACGCGGTGAATGGTGACATCGTTTATCGAGAGCAGGAGATTGCACCTCGAGAGTTCTCCCCTGTTGCTGAACCAGTTACTGCCGCAGAAGTACAGGAAGCGTTCCCGCTGCTTTCTACGTGGAGCCACACCGCCCAAGACTTGGTTGAGCAACTTGGCTTTGCACGAGATGTTGCAGAACTCGCGATGGGTTTGTACACCGAGGATGAGATTATCCACCTTGCGGGAGTGATCTCTGGGCTTGAATCCCAAATGCTTATCGAGTTGGCCACTGGAACCCCAATCTCTGAGATTCGGAAGATCTTTGACCTCGATGAGGCCTCGGAGTTCTTGCAGCAACTCAAAGAAGAAGTTCCTGAGACGGAACTCGATCTGTCTGCGGATGAGGTCATTGTTAAAGCGACCAAGCGTGAAGCCGCAAAGGCTAACTTCATCATTGTCGATGGGGAAGATGAACTCCGTGAAGTCATCGAGGCTGGTGACTTTGGTGCCTGGCGAGTCTTCTTGCACCCCTCTCAACGTCGTTACGCATACGGTGACTACAACGGTGCCTTTAGGCTTTCAGGGGGAGCGGGAACAGGTAAAACTGTCGTTCTTCTCCACCGCACAAGAGAGCTACAGAGAAAGAACCCCGCAGCGAGGATTGTGCTCACCACGTTTAGCAAGACACTTGCTGAGTCTTTGAAAGACAACATGGAGCTGCTGGACCCCACCGCGACTTTTGCAAAAGAGTTGGGGAACCAAGGCATTCTAGTGAGCGGCATTGATGCCCTGGCCGGACGCGTACTACGCCAGGCATCTAAGGAACTACTGGACGAAGTCTCAGTTGCATTACTGGGGCGCCAAGTAGACCGCACGCTCCAGATTCCCAAAACTACACTTTGGGAATCAGCCATGGAGGTCATGGAGAACATTACGGATGACCGAGTGCGTAATGCAGCCTTTCTGCAACAAGAGTATGAAAACGTCGTGCTGCCACGTGCAATCACCACCCGTGACGAGTACAGGAAAGTTCGCAGGCCAGGACGAGGCATTGCCCTAGACCGGTCCCGCAGAGACGCGGTTTGGCAAGCGATAGAGAAGTATCGTCTGCTAGCTGGGGAAGCCCCATCATTCGCGGAACGTTCTGCCTTAGCGGCTGCATACTTGCGAAGAGCAACGTCCGAGGGGTCCACAACTATCGCAGACCATGTGATCATCGATGAGGGACAAGACTTTTCTGCAGCGCACTGGATGCTGGTGCGCGAACTTGTGGAGACGGGACCAAATGACGTCTTCGTCGCCGAGGATGGAAACCAACGAATCTACGCCCAGCGGATTATCTTGGGGCACTTTGGTTTTGAGATCCGAGGCCGCTCTCGGCGTCTGACACTGAACTACCGGACTACTCAGCAAAACCTGCGGTATGCGGTAAAAGTCTTGGAAGGCAGTGAGTTCCTCGACCTGGATGGCGAGGAAGCAACTACGGACAAGTTTGTGTCAGCACGTTTTGGACCGGAACCGCAAGTCATTGAGGCAAGCCACCTAGGTGATGCTGTTGCCAAGACTGCGGAGCAAATAGCGCAGTGGCGCCAGCAAGACGAAGACGAGATCCGCACAATCGGTGTACTCATTGCCCGTAAATCCCAAGCTGACGCAATTGAGCGAGAGCTGAACGGAAAAGGTATCCCAGCCCGGTTCATTGAAGACTCGACACGGACAGATCCAGGAACCGTTCAGATCATGACGATGCACCGCGCTAAGGGCATGGAATTTTCAAGGGTCGTTATCTTTGACCAGGAGACCTTACTAAATGAATCTGCGCAGGCCCAGCGTAGCCGTGGTGAAGCTGAAGTTGATGAAGAGTTACTACGCAACCGTGCCCTGGTCTATGTAGCGTCCACCCGAGCTCGTGATGAACTGGTGGTTATCAATCGCTGATGATCTTGAAGTTACTCAAGCCCAAGTAGTTGGGGCAGCAGCTGTGACCGTGGAAGTGTTGGCCGGACCTCTTATTTTGGTTCCTCCAGTCAACCTCAGAGTATGGAAGTTTGGGTAGAAATGCGGTTTATTGACGGAGTCGACATTCCTGAAGAGGTACTTAAGGCTCATTCTGAGGGAAGACTAGTGCTCTTTGTCGGAGCGGGAGTCTCAAAGTCGGAGCCGTCCTCCTTACCCCTATTTCATGAACTTGCAAGACAACTGGGGGACAGGGCGAGGCAACCCTTCGAAAAAATCCATGAAGAACAGATTGATACTTTTATCGGATCATTACCCGAAAGGTTCGATTCTCATTACCATGCTGCGGAACTTTTACGACCTGAAGGCTCTGCTCCAAATGATCTTCACCGTGCCATTGCAAAAGTGGCTCACAGTTCCGGTAAACCAAAAATAGTAACGACAAATTTTGATACTCACTTATCCACTGCCGCACAAGAGCTTTCTATAGATCTTGGTGATCTATGGATAGGACCAGCACTACCCCTAGGCCGAGATTTTAGTGGGATTGTTCACCTCCATGGATCTCTGTCTCGTGATCATGACGAGCTAATTTTGGACGATCGGGGATTTGGTCGTGCGTATTTTGGGGATGGTTGGGCCCCACGATTTCTGCAGCCAATGTTTTCAGAAAATGTTGTCCTGTTCATTGGTTACAGCCTGTCAGACACCGTCATGCGGTACCTGACACTTGGGTTGCCATCGAAGACTTCTAGGTATGTGTTGGTCCAGGAGGGGGAGGAGAACGGAGAAGCGTTGCTTCGACTGCAAGTTACTCCAATTACCTATCCGAACCCTGATGGTAGCTACTCAGAGTTACCTCGGGTGCTACATGCCTGGGCTGACTGGAAGAGCATGAGAACGGACGACCATAAAGATCGTATTTCTGAGATAGTTTCTGTGTGGGAGGCTGACGATCCCGAAGGTGAGTCAAGACTTCCTCAACTATCTGTACTGGATGAGGACTACCTTCTTGCTCAGCTATCAACTGTAGAGGGTGTCAAAGTCTTCACCGAGCTAGCTACATCGTTTAAGTGGTTGGAATGGGTAGAAAGGGTACCAGAACACAAAGTTAATTTTGATCCAAAGAGTGAAATTTCGGATGTTTCTAGGATTTTTGCTCAATGGTTTGCTTCTACCTATGTTGGTATTCCAGCACGTAGCAGTGCGGCAATGTTAGCTCTGCGTAGGCAAGGACAAAAGATACATCCAGTCCTTATCCAAGATATTGCATTTGCTCTGCATGATCTTAGGAGATTAGATATCCGAGCAGCCCAAAAATGGCAGGTATTCCTGGCTACGTCGTTGCACGACTATTCTGCTCCAAGACCTCTTGAACACCTACTTCCTCTCACAGGAGAGAACCGCTCACTGCACACAGCTATTGTGCGCCAAGCGCTTACTCCGTTCTTGAGTATCAGGTCTAGTTTTGCGACTCTTTGGCAAGAAACGGCTGCATGGCCACGTACTGAAATCGCATGGCCGCTCAGAACTCATGACATGCAGGAATATATTGGAGCATGGGTAGATTCTCAGGACGTGACTGATCTTGCTAAGCTCCAAATTCTAGAGTCGGCACTGGTGTCTGCCTATGAGATGCTCGATGCCTATAACGGTCTAACCATGCGCGGTGTGCTTGAGATAGGCCGTTCCGCGATTGAACCTCATTCGCAAGACAATCATGTTGAACCGATTGATATTATTATCAATGCACTCCGCGATATCGGTGCTGCTATGCCCAAGATTTCGCCTCCGCTCTATGAGCGGTGGTGGGAGACAGGATTTGGTCTGTTTCAGCGCCTTGCGTTGCACCTAATCGCGTGCTCACCAGGGATCTCTTCCGATGAAAAGATTATTTGGTTGCTTGATCGAGAGATTCTCTTTGATCTGGGAACTAAACACGAGGCATTTCAGGTTTTGAAGTTTGCAGTGCCCTCGGCTACGCCAAGTACTCGTGATCTTTTACTCAAGAAAGTACTTGCTGGGGACCCAGAAGACCGGGAGTATGAAGGATGGGAAAGAACCCGTGAATACGAAATCTATAACCTTCTGGTTTGGCTGACTCGTGCTGACCCTAACTGGAGGCAAGCGACTGATGAACTTACAAGGATACAACAAGAGAATCTTGATTTTGGCGAGCGGACAAACCCGGACTTTTCAATGTGGCATGGGTCAGCGGATTGGGTGCCCGAACCGGATCCACCAGTTGCGGAGTTTAGCGAGTTAATTGAAGCTGACCCGTTTGGAGCACTTGAGTGGTTTGGCGAACTGAACCGTAAAGGCTCTCGACTTTCAGAAGACCCATACGACGCTGCTTATGCGCTCCTACGAGGAATAGCTTTTGAACATCCGAATAAAGGTATTTCAATCTGGAATGTTGCAGGAAAGGCAAAAGTAGGAGGTGAAGGGGCTGGGTTTCTGAGCGCACTGGTTGTCGGATGGACACAGGCGGAACTGAGAGATGTTGAACTACCAGTATTGCGATTGGTGGAGGAACTCAAAGGGGAGGAAACTAGCCTGCGCACAGTGACGACCTTTCTACTGGAACAGAGCCGTAAAAATCATGATGGGCCAGACAGTACGTTCCTTAAAGAGATGCGCATTTTGGCACAGTCAGTTTGGGATAACAGTAAGAACTCGTTCAAGCCTTATGCGGACGCCCGGCCCTCTGATTTGGCACTCAATAGTTGGCCTAGTGACCTTGTACGTTTCTGGATTTCACAGGTTCAGCGCCGATGGCGGCATGAGACCAATAGCTGGAAAGGGCTTAATAACCAGGAAAGTACTGCATTGGAGTCTCTTCTACAAGGACCTGAAGATGCCTTGTACGCGGTCTGGCCGGCGGTCGGTAGTGAGCTCTATTTCTTTGATGCTGCAGATCCGGAGTTTACCGATAGCTACATTCTCCCGTTGTTCTCGAACAAGAAATCTGTAAGACATGTTTGGGAGCCTTTTCTATTCCATTCACGAGTAAGCCCACGTGTTTTGGAAGCAGGACTCTTGACGGCACTGGTTGAGGCTTTTGAGAGTCTGAGTGACCTAGAATTGGGTGGTTTGGAAGACCAGTTTGTGTCCTTGACAGCTTCAGTTGTAAATTTTGCCCCCTTAGAGGGTGAGGAACGACAGCGTATTCTAGATGCGGCTGTTATTGCGGAGAATGGCGATCATGCGACAAAATTTGCAAGTGAGGTCGTCAAACAGTTGCAGCAAGACTCACTAAAAGCTGAGGCAGCTTGGAACTTGTGGATTCATGAGTACCTACAGCAACGCCTCAAAGGCATCCCACGCACTGCCACAAAAGCTGAGTTAAGTGGGTGGGCAAGTATCGTGCCGATGGTGGGATCAAATATCCCTGACGCTATCGCGCTCTTTAAGGGGAAGGATCTTAGTCTAAATGTTGACAGGGGCGCTACCGAATGCATTCGAGAAGTACTAGAAATCTATGGTTCAGAACTTGTAGCGTTCTTTGCAGAACTTATAGGAAATTCAGATCCGGCTGAATTTCTTGCGGAGTATCGTGTCAAAGAATTAGTTGATTTAGTCCGTGATTCTTTGGGCGATGAGTGTGCTCAACAATTAATTGACTCTGCAACGAATGCAGGCTTCCGGCGACAAAACAAGTGAGTCTAGAAGAGTCAGAGTGGCCTCACTTAACTTATAGATTATTAGGTGCGATAGGAAATAGCTCCCGTATCGGAAGCAGCATCCAGGCTGGCGAGAAACGATATGGCTCTTAGGTTCCCCTCAAGCTTCAGATTTACTCGCTTCGGATTGATCGCTGGTATCTTCCGCGGATACTGCAGAGAGCACAAGGATCCGCAATATCGAGTAGAGCACGACACCTGCAACCTTACTGCCGTGGATGTTTGGTAGGTAACCGTGGAATAGTTGGTTCCTAAGGTTCCAACCTCCAGGATGCTTGTAGATTGATTTTAAGAATCTCTGATCATTTTCGCCTACATTATAGGATTCAAAGAACAACTCGAGAAGTACCCCGAGACCGACGTACTGGCCGGGGACCTGGTTTTTCTGTAATCGAAATATTCCTCGATCAGCGCGTAGGACTGCTTCGCGCACTAAGGCTTCGACCATGGGAAGTGCAGTGTGTAGGGCACCGCTGGAGTCCCCTGACCAAAATCGAAGGAATGATCCTGTGAGTTGTGCACTAATAGTAGTAGTTTTTCCATCGAACGAAAGAACTTGGGACAGCTCCTCTAATGAGGGAATGGAATTATCGATAGTTCTGTGCAGTGCTTCGAAAAGTACGGGGGCCCACTGATCGAGTAATTGGATTTCCCAAGCAACAAGGTCAAGATCGAATCGCTCCTCTTCAGTCTTCGGAGTGTAGAGGGGAAGACCTTCCGAAGTTTGTAAGGAAATTGGAAATAGTGCTGTTAAAGGCGCCAGATTATTTTGAGCTTCGACAATTTTGCGATTCTTTTCAAAATCTCCTAGTGGTGCGGTGCTTGAAGCAAGTGCATTAAGTCGGAGATACCAAGGAGGGAATGACGAGTCTTTATTCTCGTGAGTAGTTTGCTCACTACATTGAAGAGGGAAATCATGAACATAATCGGCAATAATTGGATCCAGAAGGAGAGCAGCCACCATCTCTTCAAATTGCTCTTCAAACTGGTATGAAGAAGCGCGAATATTCATGTATTCAAGGTCAAGTTTCCTTACACCTTGCAACATAACAGAAACTTGCTCTCTGAGCTCAGGTAAACCAGACTGTTCTGCAAGTGCGAGGGCGTCAGCTAGACGTGTTGCTCTGACTTGATTCGAAGTTGAACTCTCCGCAGCTTTGATCACGGTCGAAATGCGCTGGTGCCAAATCTGATCATGATTATTCCTGCCAGTGTCAGCTGTAAGCCATAACTCCCAAAAGACTCCGCCAACTGGTGTCTCCCCCCAAAGTAAACTTGCTTGTTTTGCCAGGTCGAGTGCTCTTGGTGAATGCAAGCTAACGAGAGTCGTCAATGCCTCTCTTGCAGCGCCAACTGACTTTCTCTTGCTGGTCAATAGTGACTCAGCCAATATCTCTAGGTCTTCCATCGCACTCTTGGACATCGACTGATTCTTGATGGATCGAGCAAGGTGGATCGCGGTGCGGAGTAAGTAGACCTTATCTGCAGCACGTGTCTCAGCCCTCGCCGCGGTGAGGTAACTCGAAACTGCGATCCTGGCATGTATGTGAGCGTCCTTTGCTTGTGATTGGAAAGCGAGGTGAGACAGCAAGGCCTTGAAAAATGGTGACTGCACTTTCTCTGCAAGCGCGATCCAAGCCGTAACAGTAGAGGTTTTTACTTGATCAGTGTCGACGGGGTCGGAAGAGTCAGGTCCTTTAAAATTTGGTTCCAACCGAATTCGTTCTTGTGATTTCACTATCTTGAACTCGACGGAGTATCTCACTGCCATGAACGCAGCTTCTTCGAGAACTTGTAATGAAGAGGCCAAGTCCTCCTCCCATGGACAGTCGCTAGAACCTAGTGAGTCCTCAACCTCTGGAGTTGCGTGCGTCGGGTCATCTTGGGGAAGATCGTAATGGGAGAAAATCTCACGTGCTGCGATTAATCGGCGATATCTCGACGGTTCAGCCGAGATCAGTTCCATTTGTCTCACAACTCGGTCGACTTCTTCCGGGGAAAATTCGTCCACTAAGACTGCTCTATTGACGGCCTGGTCATTGGAGTTGTTCATCAGCAATATTCTCCGATACTTTCTAAGAATTGTTTCGTACTTGAATTCTCAAGGGCTTTAGACTTGGGGTGTTGACGGCTGTCGCTTACCCTGCGCTCAGGTGGGTTGTGGGTGCGGAAATGATGTCTGCCTTTATCGAAACCTAGTCTGTTAGGAAAATGCTGGTAAGGAACTATCCAGCAACTATCGTGCCCTCAGTACCACTGTCAGGAGTGAACGACATTGGAATGAAGACACTGTGAAAGAGTAATCCTGGGGGACGCGGAGGTGTCGTTCCATCAGGCGGTAAAGTGATGGTTGATCGATACCCAATAGGTTTGTTCCCGATTATTTTCTCTGGGCTACTTCCTATAACCAAACTGGGGTAGGGACCCACACCATCAGGCAGTTTTCCTTCAAAGTGTCTCAATGCGGCGACATGGAAAATGGCTGCATGGATATTGGCCATCATCCAAGCCTCAGCTAAGGCGACGGGTAAATCGACCCTGAGACTCGCAACTTCCCAACCCATTTTTGGTTTGACTGAAGGGCGGTTGAGGTAGGAGAGCATTGGCTGATCAAAGAGAGGAATGGTTTTGCCCTTGCCAAATGCGCTTACCGGAATTCTTTGGATATCTGCGGGTTTTTCATTGAAGAGTTCAATTCGTATATCGTCTCTTGCCGAAACTGCCAGTCCGTGTTTCATTTTGTTATTGGCAGCATTGGCTGAAAGTTCATCATTAGTTAACAAATGAACTGAGTGATTGATCCAACTCCTGGCACTCTCAGCAGCCTCAAAGTGCTGTTTGGTGAGATTTGTGCCAACCGGGAATAGTAACTGAAGAAGTCTGTCAGTTTTAGCGTTGAGGTATTTTGCATTCTGTCCCACTACATCTGAGGTCTTGAGCGGTCCGTCTGCTAATTGAAGCCACACGCACCTCGAGTCTCCATCCCGGGGCTCAGCCACTGAAGTGGCGTGAATTATTCGGGCCAGAGCTTCTGCAACTTGATGCCTCAAAGCAAGCGAATCAATCGCGACCTGGGTTTGCCGGTCCCTCTTGTTGAATTTGAGTGCATTCTCGCCGGAGGTTAGGCCCAAAGTACTGAAAAACTCTTTTTCATTTTCAGGAGTGGGAACCGTTTCCGAGCCATGAGCTTCCAAGAGCATGGCAATCCGGGATGAAAATTGAGCTAGTGGGTTTGAAAGAAAAAAGTCATCATCTAGTTTTCTTGCCTCTTCCGATCCCAATGCCCGAGAGTTCGGACTGATATCAAAGATCATTGCTACTCCTTTGTAAGTGCCATCGTGGATATCTGAGAGGCCCTCTCTGAATTTCAAGGTTTGTAATGTCAGAAAGATCTGGCTTGGCTTCGGGTATTGAATAAGCATTATCGGACTGAGTTAGTTGGTGGTGAAGAACCTGTAGTTGCAGGATTGGCTGGAGCCGGTCACGCACGCGCTTGGTGAGAGTGTTGACACCGAACCTGCGTGCTGTTTCGCGGAGGACGTCATCTTCTGCGAGTTGGATTGCGTCGCGTACGGTGACGATCATGGCGTTGGCTAGCTCGTCATAGGGGACATCATAGAGATCGCGTTGTTCGCCGTTGGTGGGGACGCGGTAGCTGGTGTAATTGTGGCGGTCTGCGGCGGTGGCCCAGACAATCTGATCCCCGTTGGGTGCCTTGAAGGTTTGGTCCCGTGGGAAGAACTTTTCCAGTTGTTCTCGTCTGGACTCACGTACGGCGGACAGGTCAAAGCGGTGGGCCAAGATCTTGACCGCACGGTCCAGCAGGATGGGGCTTTCGGTCGCGATGATCTGCTGGACCTGCTCGTTAATAGCTCCGAGTGCCGCTGAGGAGTGGGAGTCTAAGAGATCCCGCTTGTGCTGAGGGGCTATTGAGGCGGGCTCAAAGTCGAGTTCCTCGGCTGGGCGGTAGGAGATTGGTGCTGGCTTGGCTGCAGGTGTGGCCGACTGTGCCAGCGTTGCGGAAACAGATGCTAGGAGTGACTGCGTCAGTGCGGACGTTTCTGATTCCGTAGCCGATTGTTCTTCGGCAGGAGTGGCGGCAACCGGTTTTGGTTTGGGTTTTTCCTTAGCGTTTTTTGCCTCGGACAGCAGGGTTGCCGTGACGGAGTTGCGGTCACGGAGCCAGGTGGGGAGCCACACGCGCTCAACATCGGCCCAGCCCATGGAACCCATGAGGACCGTCTTTGGTAGGCCATCGCGGTCACCAACGGTTTGGCGGCTGGCCCAGGTGGGGGAGTCAAGTAGAACTGCGACCCAGGGGCAGTCTTTAAAACGGATGGCGAGGTCCACGGTGAAGTCGGACAGGCCAACGCGTTGCTTGACCTCAAGTCCCTGTGCTTCAAGGTGGTTGGCGATTTCTTCAAGGTGACGGTCACGAGCTAGGGAACGGGTGTGCAGGACGGAGTCGGCACCATTTTTGGCCAGCAGTAGGTATTCCTTGAGGTGGGCGAGGCCCAGTGAGGTTGAGTTACCTAGGTCAAGCTCGTGTGGTTCAAAGGAACAGAACACCTTGACCAAGGACTTGGCCCGGGTGACGGCAACGTTGAGGCGCTTCTCGCCGCCAACGCGACTGAGTGGTCCCCAGTTCAGTGGGACCCGGCCGTTTTCATTCTTGGAGAACGCGAGGGTGAACAAGATGATGTCACGCTCATCGCCCTGAACGTTTTCAAGGTTTTTCACGACGAGCGGCTCATCCTCGCGGTTGAGTGCATCAAACACGAGCGAGTTGGTTCCTGACAGTTCCTCAAGGGAATCCAAGATGAGGTCCCGCTGCTGGGTGTTGAACGTGACCACGGCAATGGACTGCGACGGGTCGGTGGCCAGCAGGGTTTGCACCTCTTGGACTACGGCTGAGGCCTCCGTGCGGTTCACACGAGCGGCCCGGTTGCCGCCCTCCCAGGTCCCGTGCACATTCACTAGTTGAACGCTGCCTGCTTGAACGCTGCCTGCTTGAATACTGCTTAGTTGAGCACCGCCTACTTGTACACTGCCTAGCTGCGCGCTTGAGGCAGACACTGAGCTTTGAGATTCCTGTGGTGGGGACGGGAAACTAGACAGCCGGCCCTCGTAATAGGTCTGGTTGGAGAACGCAATGAGCGACTCATCCCTAGACCGGTAGTGCCAGGACAGCCACTGGCTGGGGAATCGGGATTCCACGGCCTCGGACAGGATCGAGTCCATGTCTGATGGGACGGGCAGGTCATCGGCATCTTGGTCGGGGCTGTCCCCAATGCTTGCGGCAAAGGTAGAGGATGGCGGCATTTGCTTGGAGTCACCCACAATGACCACGGCCTTGCCGCGGCCCATGGCGCCAATTGCGTCCGGGACCCGGATCTGGGAGGCCTCATCAAAGACCACCACATCAAAGTCCAAACCATTGGCGGGCAGGAACCGTGCGACGGAGCCGGGGCTCATGAGAAAGCACGGGGTGATCTGTGTGATCACGGTTCCGTAGGTTTGCAGTAGTTGGCGCACGGTCATGCCGCCGCGGCGCCTGTTGAGTTGGGCACGGAGTTCGGCCACGTGACCGGCTCGCTGGTTCACATCAAACTTGCGGGCGGCAACTACGCGGGCGGGGAGCTCGGAACGCAACTGGGCGCGGACCTCATCGCCGCTGGAAAGGAACCTGTCCGTGGTGGCCTCGCGCTGGCGCTCGTCAAACGTGGCCAGGCCCGTGGATTCGAGGCGCTCATGCAGAATCTCCTGGGTCACGCCCAAGCGCATGGCCGCCTCAAGTTCTACTGTGGGCACGGAGTTGGCCCTGATCCGGGCAACCACCTCGGTGCCGCCGGCCTGACTCAGTTGGTCCAGATCACCGCGCACGCGCAGCCAACGCTGCAACGCAATGAACGTGTTGTTGGTGGCGTCCGCCGTCCAGTGCATCAGGTCTTGGTCAAGGGCGGTGAACCGATCGCGGCCGGCCAGCCAGAACTCAAGGTCCTCACCGGTGGTCTGCAAGATCTGGAGCAGCTGGCTCCAGGCCTGCTGGAACTCCTGGGCCACGTCAAAGTTAGCCTGGGCGGTGTCCGTGGGAGAGGACCGCATGAACTCGGCCAGTTGGTCCAGGTACTCGGCGGTCTCGGTGGGGGAGACCTTTGCGTTGGAGGCGTTGAAACGCACCAACTGAGCGGTGGTCCGTAGGGTCTCAATCTCCTTGGTCAGCCACTCGGCCTGGCCCTGGGCCAGCGGGTTGAAGTCATAGGGCAGGTTCAGCCCGGCAAGGGTGCGAATAAAAGCTGTGATCCGGGTGGTCTCATCTGCAACCTTGCGTAACCCATCCACGGTTGCGGTCAAGGTCTTGAGATCGAGGGATTCGCCCGCGTCCGGCAGGTAGGCGGCCAACATGTTTACCACTTGACGGCGGCGCTTCTTCTTGCCAAAGAACTTGGCGTCTGCCTCTTGGGCTAGGGTGTGTGCGGCGGCCAGATCCGCAGAAACAACGGCGGGGGAGAACTCGCCCAGTTGTGGTTCATAGGTGTCCACAAAGCGGTTGAGCGCGGTCAAAACCTGCTCCGAGTACGCCTCCCACTGGGGCGTGACCAGCTGCTGCGCCTCGACGGCAGACTTGCCATAGCCGTACCGCTGGGACGTGAGCCAGGCTTCAAGGGAGGCTTGGTGGGCATCGGAAAGCACGTCCGTAAGCAGCGGCTTGATGGCCGCGCTAGCTACGGCTTTGTGTGCGCGGTCCAGCCGTGCCACCAGCGCGGACAGGCCCTCGCGGTCTAGGTAGTCAAAGCGGGCGGGGCCCGCAATCCGCCACGGCGCGGCCTGGGGCGTGACCCCAAGCCCGGCCAGCGCCTGGGCTAGGTCCCGGGCAAGGGTGTACATGTGCTCGGCGCTGCCATCAAGCAGGGCAACCGAACGCGGCAGCTTGAGCGGCTCGCTGGTGACCTCGTGGGCCAGCTCGAGGATGACCTGGTGGGCATCCCACGTGGACAGGTCCGCGGGCCCGGCCTCATGCAACTGGACCGGATACTGCGCCAAATTTTCCACGAGCGAGCGGTACGTGGCGCGCTTAGTCTCCCAGCTGGGGGACGCGCTCAGGATCTGCTCAAGTGCGGTATTGAGCTGCTGCTTGACCACGTTTGGGGACTGCTTCTTGCCGTGAATATCCAGGGTAAACGGGTCCAAGCCAACCGAGTCCAACCGGCGCTGAACCACCTCAAGGGCGGCCTGCTTCTCCGCAACGAATAGGACCTTCTTGCCCTGGGCGAGCAGGTGGGCAATGAGGTTGGTGATGGTCTGGGACTTGCCCGTGCCGGGTGGGCCCTCCAGGATGAACGACTTACCCGCGGCCGCCCACCGGATGGCCTCTATTTGGGACCCGTCCGCCAAGATGGGCAGGAACGTGGTGGCCTCGGCGTCCGGAGCGGGCTCGGGAGGTGGCACCTGGTCATCGAACGGGAAACTCCCGGCCGAGTGAATCAGGTGCTGCACGGCCGGGCGAGCCTCAAACGCTTGCCAGTTATCCGTGAGGTCACGCCACATCTCAAGCGTGGAGAACTGCAGCAGGGCAAGGTGCGCGGTTTCCTCCACGTGAAAATCAGACACGTGGGAGCGCACCAGGCGCGAGCGGATGGCGGCAAGCGCGCCAACAATGTCGATGCCTGACTCATCCATGCCCGGGTCCGCGAGTTCCGGCAGCTCGATATTCCACGATGCCCGCAGCTTTTCAATGAGGCAATAGTTGGGTTGGGTGTCCCGTGAGGTATCAAGCTCGATCCGGAACGGCCGGCTCCCGGCGCCGGCGGTGATCTTGATGGGCTGGAGGAACAACGGAGCCTCACCCTGCCGCCCGCGTTCCTCCCAGTGGAGTGTGCCAAAGGCTAGATAGAGGTTGTCCGTGCCGGTCTCTTCAAGGGAGAGCTTGGCGTTGCGGACCAGCCGTTTGAGCCGGGTGGCGTACTGACCGGAAGTCAGGTTCGTGTGCAGGGTATTTTCATCAACCAAAATCTGGTTGAGTGCTTCCGCGTCAATGTCGCCTGCGCTGCGAGCACCCTGGGCCTGGTGGATCTGGGCCAGCTGGTCGCTTGGCAAAAGGTTGATGACCTCGCCGCCCGCGACCTTGTCCTCAAATTTGGCGAGTGCGCCGCTTGGGCAGTGCAGGGTGACGCTGGATGATTGCTTGAGCTTGAGCAGCGGGTTGTTGTAACTGAGGTCTAGGAGGGAACGGCGCCAGTTGTTCACCCGCGGTGGGATTGGGGCCGCCTGTGCCGCAGAATCTGGGGCACTTGAGCCTGCTGCGCTTGCGGCTTGTGTGGTGCGCGGAATCTTGCGGGCCGCAGGAGCCTCAACCTCACGCACGGTCTCGATGGTCAGCACGCCGTCCTGCTCCAAAATATTGGGCAGCGGCTTCACAATGCGGTGAGCGCGGGCAACATCGAGCATGTAATCAAACTGGTTGATCTTGGCGCCCCACCAGGCCCGAGTCTTCCCGCGGGCCACATCAAAGCTGGCAGAGCCGGAACCGGCGGCTAACGCGGTCAGCTCTACGGCATCGAAAAGCTCTGAATCCCCAATTGACCGAATCGCGGTCGCGCTGTCCAAGGCAACGCTGGGGAGCTGGGTGTCCTCGGTCAAATACCCGGTGAACGCGTGGCCCTCAACCACGCACAGCACCGGGTTGAGCCCGGCGTACTCGAGCGCCGCCGCATACAGGCAGGACAGGTCCAGGCAGTTACCCTGACGCTGGGACAGGACCTCGGCGTGGGTGCGGATGCGCTGGCCCGTGCCCTCAAATGATGGTGGAACTTCCACGTAGTTCAGGTTCTGAGCGGCCATGGCGTCATAGATAGCCTCGGCAATCTGGTACACGCGCTCGGGACCGGCCTGGTAGCCCTCGAGTGCCGATGACGTAGTGCGTTCCAGCAGGAGCTCTTGGGTCGCGGAGATAATTTGCTGGATGGCCGGGTCGTTTGGTCGCACAAACGCCGCCAGACTCTCCGGAATAGACAAAGCCCACCACTCGTTGGCGGTCAAAACCCGGATGGAGCTGGAGGACTGGAAGCCCTTGAGTTCAGTGCTAGTTGTCGCGGTGCTGGTTACAGCTGAGCCAATTACTGCCGGGCTAGTCGCGACTGGAACCTGCGCGGTGACGCGCATGGTGATCTGGGTGCTGGTGGACTCGGTCAGCGCAACGAACGCGGCCGGGCGTAGCCGCCAACCCAAGTGGCCAGGGCCAAGCTCGACGGTCTGGCCCGCAGGAACCGTGCCAACCGGGATCCGCAGGGGAGCCCCAAACGCAAGGTCCGCACGCAGCGCCTCGAGGTCAAACTCGACCGTGACATCGTTAATGTCCTGGTTCCAGGAGTTGCTCACCGTAATCAGGGTGATTGGGGAGACGTGGTTGTGGACCAACGCAAAATTAATGGCATCGCGAAACTGGGCCATAACGTTGAGCCCAGGTCCGCCGTCTTTCTCAGTGGAGATACCCAAAACCGAGTGCCCCGGGGTACCCAAGGCTGCCGCGGCGCTCGCAGAATCTTGGACCTCAAACGGGACCATGCTGGTTTTCTTATCCGTGGGTGTCAGCTCCGCAATGTCGTCCAGATACTCGGTCAACCCGAGCGACTGGGCAAGCAGAGCCGCGGTATCAATTGCGCGCTCGGCCTGCGCCTCGGAAATGACGGCGGTGTGTGCCACCAGATTGGTCGCCTGAATGAGCTCATCAATCCAAGCCCGCTGCGAGGCATCGACCTCAGGGAACACCGCACGCTCGTGGCGCAGAATCCGCAGCAAGGCGCGAATGTCCTCGAGCGATAGCGTAAACGGTGAGTTGCGGCGCTGGGACTCCTTGGCCTCATACGCAACCTGCCAATCGGGGCCGTGCGTAGCAGACATCTTGTTGCTGACGTATGGGGCGATGTATTTGACCAGCGCATCCATTGCGCGGATCTGACGTTCTTTGTTACTCAAAAGAGCCAAGGCTTCCATAGTGTCCTTCATGCGGTAAGGCGGGTGCTTTGGTTACCGTACCACTTGGGACAGGGGTGATTTGGGGTAACTTGCCGTGCACATGGCTGGCGCATGCGGGCCCAAAGTAGCGATGGGATTTGAACCCACGGTGGTTCTGAGTACTACGGGGTTGAAGAGACCTCCATGCGTACGAGGTGCCTGTTTCTCAAGTAAGGAAACACCTCACTTACTGAGCATGGAATAATGATCAAATGTTTACACGCCGCGCGACCGTGCTCACCGCCATCTTGACCGCCAGTTTGCTGGTGAGTTGTGCTACTGGTGAGGCGCCGACTACACAGACGGAGTCTGAATTGGCTCCTCACCTTAATAGCGTGTTGGATGAATCTGATGACGTGATCGAGGAGATCATGGCGGAATTCCCAGACACTGAAGTGGTTGCCCGAGAGTTTAATATTTACGGTTGTGATGAGCCGGGGGCAGGAGATTCCATGGGGCATTGGATCAGTGCGATGGCCTTTTCCACGACTGACATCCCGGGTGGCGTCAAGGCTGTGCGAGAGAAGTTCGCTGATATCGAGTCTTCGTATGGAACTAAAAAACAAGCAGTCGCCTATGCGGATGGAACGACCTGGCCTGCGCCCTCACATCACTTGCTCTTAGAAGACGAGTCGGGCTCTTACCTACTTACATTTGACGGACAAGCATCTGGCATTGTTCAAACTCGGGTGGATACCGCCTGCGGCCAACTCCGCTGAGAATTGTCCTCTAGGTGACACGAATGCTGCTATCGCCTATGGAAATAGGTTGCACGGGATCCTGAAATTTGTCCAAGGGCGCTAGTGGTTCGAGGCTATGTATGCCGATTGCGCCAATGGCTATATGCAGTGTTTATTCAGTGACCGGGGAAAACTCGAGGAACAAGATTTGGCTGTGAGAAACCAGTGTCAATTCATGGTTGGCAAATTTACTCAATGGTCCAACTCGCCATGCAATGGTTAACGTGCGGCAATGTTGCTGTGCCAGCATGGTGGCATGAACTTTGACTCCGCAGGGGCTGGCCTAGAACCCGATTTTGTAGGCCAGGGACGCAAATTACTTGTTGATGGATTGCTGGCAATTTATGATCGCGTGAACCAAACGGGCTCGCCGGCGTGGGTGTCTATTGAGGCACCGTCGGGCGTGGGTAAGACCCGGATAGTGCGGGAGTTTTACAACCGGCTTGCCGGTGAGCGGCAACCTCAACCGGCGTATTGGCCAGGTTCTATTCTGGGTTCCAGGGATATGCAGTTCGATGATGTCTCCGCCCGCCGCAAACAGGTATACCCCGAGGTGACGCACGTTCCGGGGAGCCTGCCAGCATTCTTTTGGTGGGGGATCACTGCCTCGCTGCGCAGCGGGACCACGGCAGATGCCCTGGCCGCAGATTTGGGTCAGCTCAAGGCACATGAGGATTATCTTGACGATGCCTGGGGCAAGTTGACCACGTGGGGCGAGCGTAATCCTGGGTGGTGGAAGAACCCCACCGGGGCGGCCCTCGAGGAGGGAATCACGACCGTTGTGGGCTCCGTGTTTGAGTCCCTTGCGGGAACGGTAGTCCCCGGAGTTGGTTTGATCCGCCCCGCACTTGGAAAATTGCAAGAACTCTCAAAAAGCCGTGCGGCAAGCCGGGACCGGTTGGCCGGGACGCAGGACATTGCTCCGTCAGCATTTGATGCGGTCGAAGAAACATTTACGCTGCTGTCGCGGCTAGCAATTCCGGGACTGCCCATTGTCATCTTTGTTGAGGACTTCCACGCCGCAGACCAAGTCTTGGCTGATCTGGTGGCGCGGTGTGCAACGTCTGAGGCAGCCATCTTGGTGATCACTACGTCATGGCCCGGCTACGGTGAGCAACGCGAGCACATCCGTGATGTCTTGGAGCGAACACAGGACGTACGGATCAACGTGGCTGCGGATGGCGCAACCTTACCGGCCCCATTTCAACCCGGTGCGTCCTTAGCTCCATTGGGGGCTGCAGAACTTGCCACGGTAATCCAGTTTTACTATCCGCTGGTTGACCCACAAACGCTGTCCCGCCTAGCAATTCGCTACTCAAACCCGCTAGCGCTCGAGCTGTTTTGCACCATTGAACGCTACCGGCGCCGGTTCCCAGAGGGTGATCTGAAACTGTCTGAGGCAGAGATTGAAAAGCTGCCGCGCAGCATTGAAGATCTATACCGCAGCGTGTGGGAGGAACTGCCCAAAACGGTGCGTGAGGCACTGGTATTCGCCAGTTTGGGTGTTCCGGTGTCCGTACAAACGCAAGAGGGAATGTGGGACCTAAGCTGGCATCGGCCGCTGCTTGTTGACGCACTAACAACGTTGAATCGCGGGGACAGTGCGCTGATTGCTCAGGCCTTGAGCGACCCCACCGCCTCATCAACGTGGGCTCGCCAACTTTCGCATAACCTGCGTGCCTTCCATGAGCCCGTGCAGTGGCAGATTGCCCTGAGCGATGACGAGTTCTTGTTCGAAGAGGACCGTGAGGAATTTTTTGGCGCGCTTGCCACCGCAGTTACTAAATCGGTGAACCTTGAGTATGAAACCGGGGATGACCAGGACCAAAGTGCACCAGACAAACTGTACCGGGCGCGCCTTGCCCAGTTCCTTTTTGAAAAAGGGTTATTAGCTCAGGATGCCCTGGCCATAGCCGTGCTTTCAGTGCAGGTGGAACTCGCGCAATCGCCACTTGACCTGCCCAACTTAGTTCAGGTGAGTGAAGGAGCAATGAATGTTCTGGAACCGCACGGACCGGTTTGGTGCGCGGTTGCTGAGAGGTATGCCCGTGCGCTGTGGAAAAGCGGCCGACGGTTTGAAGGAGCCCGGCAATATGAGACTGTGATTGCGGCAAGAATGGCTACAGGCGAGCCGGATGATTTGAAGACACTCGAGCTGCGCACCGATCATGCCTTGCTGGTAACCCGCCATATTGATGCGGTGCGGGGCGCCGAGCTCTTTGAGCAGCTGACAAAAGACGTAGCTCAGATACCTGATGCGCCCACGTATGCCCTAAGGCATATTGACTTTGGCAGGGCCGAGGCTCTGACAAAACTCCACCAGTTGGACCAAGCATTACCGCTCTTGGCCCAGACGCTGCAGCACACGCTTGGTGACGCAGATCCTGACCAGAAGTTGATTGCCGCGGTGCGTAGTAGCCTGGCGGAAGTCTACTTTCGATTGGACCGGCCGGCAGATGGCCTTATGGTGTTGGAGGATTCGATTGAGAGCGCTACGCAAAACTTGGGTGCAGACAGCTTGGACACACTCATCTTACGGGCTAACCTCGCTGGACAGCGGTCAAGTACCGGCCTGCCCGAGCACGCAATTACCGAGTTTGAGCCGCTCATTGTTCAGATGATTGCGACTTTAGGTCTCACCCATCCAGTAACGACCGCGGCGCGGACCAGTTTGGCATTCGCCTACCGAAAAGCCAACCGCCTTGCCGATGCCCACAAACTTTTTGCGGCGATTTACGCGGATATCCGCGAGCACTTAGGGGCGAATCACCCTGAGATCGCTGAGATACAGTTTGTATTGTTGACCATTGGCCAACAGGATGAAGCTTGGGAGTTCTTGATTGAGTTCCTTGAGGCTGAGATTCCACATCACGGGCATGAGCGCGAGGGTATCCAGTTGAGTTCGTCCCCGCGCACCGTATTGGCTCAGGCGTATGCCCTCACAGGACAGCACGAGCAGGCGTTGAATGTCTGCGCAACTGCAATCGAATTGCTTAGCCGGTATGAAGAACCTAGTCATTTTCAAACCATAGAGCTTCAAACCTTGCAGGCGCAGATTCAATTTGTCTCCGGAAATGAGGCCCAAGGAATCCGCGAGCTTGAGGAGTTGGCGGAATTGTGTGAGCGCGCCTTTGGCGCAGAACATGAGCGCACACAATATGTCCAGGCCAAGTTGGTAGAACTTCAAGATACGTAAGATGGAGCCCTTGAATAATCTGGGCTAGGACGTGGTTGGGATGTTCCCGCCATGGTCGCCATTTCCATCTACATGTAGTCTGGGTTCTTGCAAGTGCCGCTTTCAACCCGTTAGGACATGAGCTAGTTCATGGGAGTTCTTAAGTATTTCAACCGCCTTGCAAACGCCCCCGATATTCGGGCAGATCCGCTGGGAGCGCTCGCGGGATTACCCCGAGGCTCAGCTGCCGAGTTCCGGGTTGCCGCCTGGCCGTTGTGGTACGTGCAGTTTCGACAGGTGTCCATATTAAGGGCTCCGTCTGTCAAGTCGGATCGAGCCGTCGGGCACACGCAAAGCATGCGCCACGTCACCGGCGGGGTGCTGTTTTTTCTGGCAGCGGTTCTTATCTATGAGGTGTTCGATGCCTCCAATTCGGAACAGAACCGTCTGTTCTTTGGTATTGCCGCACTGGTATTGGTGGCTTTGGGAGCGGCCCTCTTCATATGGAAGAGACACGATGTTCGAAAGATCCTGGCGCTGATAGACCGTAACGAGGCGCTCATACAGTTGTCTTGGCAGGTAGACCAAATGGTTGCCGCTGGTCAGATTCCACTTGCCCCGCTCGGGTGGCAAGGACCTGTCCCACCGCCCCTGACCGGCACGGGGGACGAGTACTTTGGGTGGCCCCGTCCTTGGCAGAGTCAGTAATATTGAAGGGGTGATCGGCCCCAACCGCCAGCTGAGATCAGGAGAGTCAAATGACCGAATTCACAATGAAAGCCATGGCCTACGCAAGTTACGGGGGCGTGGAAAAGCTGGAACAGGTGGAACTTCCCGTGCCCAAGGTGAGCCCGGGGATGGTTCGGATCAAGATTAAGGCAGCGGGGGTGAACCCCGTTGACTGGGTGGTGATGGCCGGATACCTCGATCAGATCCTGACCGTGCACTTCCCGGTAGTTCCGGGTTGGGATGTTTCCGGTGTAGTCGAGGCCGTTGGTTTTGACACCCCTGAGTTCAAAGTTGGGGACGAGGTCCACGCATATGGCCGGCGAGACAGCGTTGGGATGGGGACGTTTGCGCAGTATGTGACGTTGCCTGCTGACGTGGTCGCCCACAAGCCTAAGGAACTCTCCTTCGAAGAAGCGGCCGCACTACCGCTGACGGGCGGGACCGCCTTGCGCACGCTTGACGCTCTCGACTTGGCACCAGGGCAGGTTTTGCTCATTCACAATGGTGCAGGTGGCGTTGGGCAAGCGGGAATCCAGATCGCCAAGGCAGCTGGCGTGCGGGTGCTGGCGACTTCTTCGCCTAAGAATCACGCGCACCTCGCCGCATTGGGGGCAGAGCCCCTGACTTACGGTGAAGGACTTGTTGCTGCGGTCCGTGCGCTAGTTCCGGAAGGGGTCGATGCCGTAGCTGATTTCCATGGCGGCGCACTTGAGCAGACCCTTGCGGTGCTCAAAGACTTAGGACGCCATGCTTCGATTGCTGACGGTTCGGTAGGAGAACACGGTGGCCACTACATTTGGGTGCGCCCGGTAGGTAGCGAGCTCGAGCGCCTCAACGCCCTGGTTAGGGACGGCAAGCTTGGTGTGCGCGTTGTTGCCAGCCGGCCAATGCAAGAGGCTGCCGATGCCCTCAAATTGAGTATGAGTGGGCATGCGGGCGGCAAAATTGTGCTGACGGAGTTCACAGACTGAGCGGTCCGCACTAGCGGTTGCAAATGCTATTGGGTTCGAACGAGGGGTCCTCGTTCGAACCCAATTTTTTTGGGCACTCATCCCGAATAAGGGATGCGCACCAGGAGTACTCGGCAGTACTGTGTAGTAGTAGTCAGTAGCACTTAATAGTGAGTTTTGTGACTGCGGCCTGTAACAGTCAGGAACTGTTGAGCGCTCCCGCTGACTTTGGATAACCGAAAGAAGAAAACTCATGTCAACAGGGCAGGTCCCGGCGATTAGTGCGCGGGGCCTAGAAAAATCATTCGGAGACGTTGCGGTGCTGCGGGGAGTCGACCTTGAGGTCGCGCGGGGCAGCATTACCGCACTGCTCGGGTCCAATGGAGCTGGCAAGACGACGATAATCAGAATCCTGGCAACGCTCCTCTCATCAGACTCTGGCACAACGGAAATTAACGGGTTTGACGTACACAGCCAGGCGCATCAGGTGCGTAACTCGATCAGCTTGACCGGCCAGTTCGCAGCCGTTGATGAAGTCCTCACGGGCCGGGAGAACCTGGTGCTGGTAGCAAAGCTGCGGCATCGGGAAAATCCTGCAAAAATTGCCGAGGACCTCCTAGCCAGATTCTCGCTTACTCAAGCCGCAGACCGCAGGGTCGCCACGTATTCCGGCGGCATGCGCCGGCGGCTGGACATTGCCATGAGCCTCATTGGCGAGCCACCAGTGGTGTTTCTTGATGAGCCCACTACGGGGCTTGACCCGCAGGCCAGGCTGGAGGTTTGGGCGGCGATCAAGACGCTGGCTGAGCACGGCACTACCATCTTGCTGACCACGCAATATCTTGATGAAGCTGAGCAACTGGCTGACCGAATTGCCATTTTGCACAACGGCAAAATCATTGTCGACGGCACGCTAGCCGACCTCAAGAAACTGTTGCCACCGACCGAGGTGACTTACGTTGAAAAGCAGCCCACACTCGAGGACGTGTTCTTCGCGGTGGTGGGAAACAATGAGACCCCAAGTTGAGGTGGTACCAATGACCACGCATTTCTTTGCTGACACCACCGTGCTGCTGGGCAGGTCTCTACGGCATATCACCCGCAGCCTCGACACCATCTTGACGACAGTGATCATGCCGGTTGCGTTCATGCTGCTCTTTGTTTACGTATTTGGCGGCGCGATCCAGGCCGGTCCCGGCGCATATGTGGACTATCTATTGCCCGGGATCCTGCTCATTACGGTTGCCTCGGGTGTTTCCTACACGGCATACCGCCTGTTCATGGACCTGCAAAGCGGGATCTTCGAGCGTTTCCAGTCCATGCCCATCGCCCGTTCTGCCGTCTTATGGGCACACGTTCTAACCTCTCTGGTGGCTAATCTGCTCTCGCTCGTCATTGTGATTGCGGTGGCCGTGCTCATGGGCTTCCGCACGAGTGCGGGTGTGCTTGCTTGGCTTGCGGTTGCGGGAATCCTGATCCTCTTTACCCTCGCGGTAACCTGGCTCGCGATGGTAGCTGGGCTTGGCGCCAAGAGCGTTGATGGGGCGGGAGCGTTCTCTTACCCGCTTATATTCCTGCCGTTCATCAGCTCGGCTTTTGTACCAACGGATACGATGCCCGGGCCAGTGCGCGCATTCGCCGAGAATCAGCCCGTCACGTCAATCGTTGACACTTTACGAGCATTGTTTGCCGGGACGCCCGTTGGCGGCGATATTTGGATTGCGCTTGGGTGGTGTGTGGCGCTGTTGATCGGTGCCTACCTGTGGGCCAACGCGCTGTATCGGCGCAAACTGATATGACTGGAGGACCGCTGAATTTTGATGAAGTCGCCTAAATTATCTGATATTTGGTAAATGGCGCCTGCAACATTTGCCTGTGTTACCGGTACAGACTCCTTGAAAAGTGAAGTGGTTCACGTAACCTCTTGACATTGAACAACCCTGTACATAGTCTGGTCATGTTCATGGTTGTCCACATACAAGGAAGTTTGGGCTCTTTCAATGAAGATTGCAGTCGTCGGTAGTTTTGGGGTTGGGTTAACAATGAATGTTCCCAAGTTCCCAATTGCAGGTGAAACTATTTCAAGTGGGGAATTCCAAGAAGGCCCCGGTGGCAAAGGATCAAATCAAGCCGTTGGTGCCGCGCGCCTTGGAGCAGAAGTTTCATTCTTCACTGCGATTGGAAATGATGCCTACGGTCAAAGTGCACATGATCTGTGGCAATCAGAAGGAATCGATGCCAGCCACGTTGTGACTACGAACAATCCAACCATGGTTGGGTTCATCATGGTTGATCCTAGTGGCGAGAATCTGATTGCAATTGCTCCCGGAGCGCTTGATGAACTGGACGCCAACGCTATTGCTCCATTTGAGAATTCGATAGCGGCAGCAGATGTACTAGTGGTTTCGCTGGAGATTCCAAGAGCAGCTGCGATTGAAGCACTCCGAATTGGGAGGGTACATGGAACTCGGACTCTGCTAAACCCTGCGCCAGCCCGGGTGCTTCCAGATGAGGCATGGCCGCTCATTGATGTCATTACGCCGAATGAAACTGAGGCTCCGATTCTCCTTGGATTGGATGAGGGCCATGGACTAACTGATATTGACCTCATCAAGGCTCTCCAGACAAAAACGAACTCTGCTGTAATCCTTACACGTGGTTCCAAGGGGGCTTTGATCGCCGACGGTAACGAAGTCGTTGAGATTGAGCCCGTACTCGTGGAAAACGTAGTCGACACTACTGGAGCGGGGGACTCATTCACCGCAGCCCTAGCAGTGGGTCTGGGAGAAGGATGGTCCCTTGTGGATGCAGCAAAGTTTGCGGCCCGTGCAGGTGCTCACACGGTGACGATTGCAGGAGTGATCCCGTCACTTCCGACCCGCGAGCTACTTGACCTTCAGATTGGAAATGCAAGATGACCGCTGTAGCTACACCGGCACAAAAAGTGCCATCAAGATTCCACTCTCTGTTACATGCACGAGAAGCAGGGGTGTTTGCTGCACTCATTCTGCTCTTTATTTTAGGTACTGTCCTTTCACCAGGATTTGCGCAAAGTGGCAATCTCCTTTCTGTTGGACAACAAATTTCCCAAATTGGCATCATGGCGATTGGGGTAACGTTCGTCATCATTAACGGAGAGATCGACCTCTCGGTTGGGTCGATTTATGCACTGTCAGCAATCTCAACTGGAATGGCGATTGCTGATGGCATGGCATGGCCACTTGCCGTAGTCCTCGGAGTGGTCGTTGGGGCTGTTGCCGGTCTGCTCAACGGGTTGGCTGTTGTTTTCCTTGAAGTGCCTTCTTTCATTGTCACGCTTGGTACTTTGAGTGTATTTCGTGGTGTCACCCTACTTATTTCAGATGGTGCCCCCATCTCATTGAGTGCATCTCAACCAGGCGTTCCCGAATTCACCCTGATCGGTCAAGGTCGGCTCTTTGGAATAGTTCCGATGCAATTGATTATCTTTGCTGTGGTTGCCGCTCTCGGAGTCATACTCCTGTCTAAATCACGTCTCGGTTTCAATACATACGCGGTGGGTGGAAATGCAGAGGCCGCACGGCTTGTTGGAATCAACGTCAAAGCGGTCAAACTTTGGGCGTTTGTACTTTCCGGATTAACGGCGGCAATTGCAGGAGTACTAGGGCTTTCATTCTTGTCATATGTCCAAGGTGTCACGGGTACAGGACTCGAACTCACCGTAATCTCAGCGGTGATTATCGGTGGGGCCGCACTATTTGGTGGCTCTGGAACTATGTGGGGAACCATCATTGGGGTCGCTTTTATTGGATTCCTCCAAAATATCCTGAACGTAAATGGAATTTCTTCGTTCTGGCAGACGGTCGTTACAGGACTGGTCATCGTTGCTGCAGTTGCAGCAGACACGTGGCAGCGTAAACGTAAAACGCGTGCCTGACCGTTTTTCAACAAGACAATCACAACAAAGGAGTATGAAGATGTCTTTGCGTAAATTAACAAGTCGTTTCTTAGCAGTAGGTGCGCTCATTGCGAGCTCGGCACTTGTCATCAGCGGCTGCGGAGCAGTTACGTCGGGCACTGGCGGAAGCACCAGCACCAGCAGTAGCTCAGAAAACAGCGGTAACTCCACCACCGAAGAAGCTGGCTTTCAGCTAGCTGACTACATCCAGGAACGTATCGAGGCTGGTGAACCGATGCGGATCAAACTGAGCTACCACGACCCGTCATTAGCATTTGCTACCCCAATCAAAGAAGGCATGGAACGGGCAGCAACTGAATTGGGTGCAGAAGTCCAACTCATTGGACCAACCGGTGGCGATGCTGCCAAGCAGGTGGCTGAACTACAAACACTCATCCAGCAAAAGTCAGTAGATGGGCTTGCCGTTTCATCTGCTTCGAGCGATGCACTCAAGCCGGTGATCGAACAGGCAGTCCAAGCTGGTATTCCAATCATTTCATTCAACACGGATAACCCGGACTCCAGCCAAATGGGCTTTGTTGGACAGGATCTGAGAGCTTCAGGTCTTGCCCAATCGGAAGAACTCCTCAAGGTTCTCGGTGACACCAAGACCGGAAAAGTTGTTGTCTTCTCCTTAGACACTGGAGCTGGATGGTCACACGACCGTTTCGGAGGCTTTGAAGAAGGCTTCAAAGACAGTGAACTTGAAATAGTTGGGCCAGTAAACGTGGGTAACGAGCCAAATGCCGCCTACAACACGGTTGAATCCACCATGGCCGGTCAATCCGATGTAGTTGCCATTGCAGGGCTCGACTGCTGCTCAACTACCGCAGCGGCACAGTGGATTGAACAATCTGGCAACACTGGCAAGATCACCATGGTTGGATTTGATCTACTTCCACAAACCGCAGATTTTATCACCAATGGAGTAGTTGACTTCACAATCAGTCAGAACCCAGGAGAACAGGGCTACCAAGCAGTTAAGGTCCTTTACGATTTCCTCAATGATGGAACCACAATCAGCGGTGTAGATACAGGTGCGCAGTTTGTCACCTTGGATAACATCGCTGACGCAACGGTGGAGGGCTAACGTGTCATCGCTCCCACCGCAGACAGCTATTGAGATCAAAGGACTGAGCCGTAACTTTGGACCGGTACGCGCACTAGACAACGTGAGTTTCACAGTTCCAACCGGAGCGATTACGGCGTTGCTTGGTGAAAACGGGGCCGGTAAGTCCACGCTACTCAAGATCCTTGCGGGGCTACAGCCACCAAGCGGTGGGAGCATCACCGTATTTGGTGAGCAGATTGCAAATTATGAACCAAATGAAGTGTTAACTAAGCACGGCGTTGCAATTGTGCCGCAAGAGCTATCGCTACTTCCCGACCGTAGTGTGGCGGAAAATATCCTAGCTGGCGTGGAACCTGGTGGCAGGATGTTCCCATCTCGATCACAAATGATCACCAGAACAATTGAATTGCTAGGTGAACTCGACCTCAGCCTAGATCCAAACACGGTAGTGCGTGACTTGGATATGGCAACTCAGCAACTAGTTGTGGTAGCACGCTCAATTGCCCGAGGTTGCCACATTTTGATCCTTGATGAACCAACGGCAATGCTCACACCAGCCGAAGCCGACAGGCTCTTCGCACTCATGGACTCGCTTAAGTCCCGTGGAACCACCATGGTTTACGTCTCACACCGTATGCCTGAAGTTTTCCGACTGGCAGACCAAATTGAAGTTCTTCGTGACGGCAAACACGTGGCCTCTTGGAAACGTGAAGATACATCGCCGGAACAGGTGGTTGCCGCGATGGTTGGTCGCGAACTTGGGCAACTCACAAGTAGAGCCCAACAGCAAGCGGAGGCAGGAACACAGCAAGCTTCCGAAGTCGCTCTACGAGTTAGTGGACTTGGAGGGCGAAGGCATAAAGGAATCGACTTTGAACTCCGCCATGGAGAGATCCTTGGGGTAGCGGGGTTACCCGACTCTGGCCGAGTAGAAATGCTTCAGAATATCTTCGGTGCCGAACAAGGTAATGAAGGAACCGTAGAACTACTGGGCAAGGTGTATCACCCGCGAAGCCCGATCACCAGTGTGGAGAGGAAACTCGCCTACGTGCCGGGTGAACGCAGAGCCCAAGGGCTGCTCACCACCATGAGCGTTGGGGAAAATATTGGAGTACTCCTGACAGCGTCTCTCAGCAGATTCGGCTTCATTAAGCGGAGACAGTTGCGAGACAAAGCCAGTGAACAAAGCGCCCGGTTCCGAGTCAAGACGGCAACTCTTGAACAGGGAATAACAACGCTTTCCGGTGGAAACCAACAAAAAGCGATGCTTGGACGATGGTTAGCAATTAATCCAGGGGTACTCATCCTGGACGAACCAACCCGTGGAGTGGATGTCGGCGCTAAAGCAGAGATCTATGAGCAACTGTTTGACTTAGCAGACAAAGAAGTTGCGATCTTGTGCTCCTCCTCGGACCTTCCAGAACTGCTCACTATTACTGACCGAATTGCGGTCATGAGTGAAGGAAAACTCGTTGCCGTCGTGGAATCAGCAACAGCAACGGAAGAGTCAATTATGGCACTCGCAACAGGCGCAACTATCGGTGCCTAACGAGGGCCTCCGCAAACAAAAACCAGTTTAGATAAGGATTAAGACCTTGAAACGAAATGGAATTCTTAACGCAGAATTAAGCGGTGCACTGGCCACGCTTGGGCACACAGACACGTTGATGGTTGTCGACGCAGGCTTCCCAATTCCCCGAAGTGCCCACCGCATTGACCTCGCAATTGCCCGTGATCTACCTGATCTACGTACGGTACTTTCGCTTATTGCGAATGAACTCATTGTAGAAGGCGTAGTACGTGCGGAAGATGTTCCAAGCAACAATCCTCTCCTAGACACATGGTTGCAGAACAAATTTAGTGATGCAGAATTCACTACTCGCACCCATGCTGAGATGCTCGGAGAACAAGCATTAAGAGCCAAGGTAATCGTACGTACCGGAGCTTTTGAACCTTGGGGAAACATCGGCCTAATCTGTGGCGTGGATGCCCCCAAGTGGTTTGGCGGCGAAGGTGTAATCGTCCCTGACTACTACGCCGACAAAGTCTGAATCCGTAAAACCACAAACCAAAACACTCCTGAAAGAGAAAATGATGACTGACAACGCCCAACTAGACCTGACTCCAGCTGAAATGGCACCATTTATTCAGCACACCAAGATCTCGGCCGGAAGTACCCGGGAAGAGATGATCGCACATGCGCAAGAAGCCGTGAAGTACGGATTTAACGCGGCCATGGTCTCGGCTTCATGGGTTTCTGTTGTAGCGAAGGAACTCGAGGGGACTGGAATCGAAGTAGCCACGGCACTCGATTTTCCAACTGTAGGAGTCATGACCAGCGCGGGAAAGGCCGCCGAAGCTGCTGAAGTTGCACGCCTTGGTGCAACTCAGATTGATATGGGCGTCCAGATCGGGTGGCTTAAGAGTGGAATGTATGACGAGTTCCGAGAAGACATTGCCGGAGTAGTTCGTGCTTCGGGGCTTCCAGTCAAGGTCATGCTTGAACTACCACTCCTAACTGAAGCTGAGAAAGAAACAGCTATCGAACTTTCCATGGATGCGGGTGCCAAGTACCTCAAGAATGGCAGTAGTGGCGCAATTGAAGTAGCAAACCCAACGAGCATTCGCTACCTTGTGGAGCGCGCCCGCCCGGGAGTACTTGTGAAAGCTTCCGGTGCGATTACCAACTATGAACAGGGGCTTTCTCTGCTACGCGCAGGTGCCGTTCTGCTGGGGTCGAGTGCTGGAATTCAGATTGTTACCGGCACAAGTGATAGTGAGACCAAAAGCTACTAAACCAGCTCCGCTGCCGCCTAAAGTATTTAGGCGGCAGCAGCCGGTACAGTAGTTTATTGGAGGCACCGAAATGACATTGAAAGACAGTGGTGCGATCAAGCGAGACGTTCCAACTGCTATCCATACCCAGATATCGGAAAGGATACGCACACAGATCGCTTCAGGGGAGTGGCCAGCGCACTACCGGTTGAAAAGTGAACCGGAGTTAGCCCAAGATTTAGGGGTTAGCCGCGGAACTCTGAGACGGGCTATAGGAACCCTCATTAATGAAGGGCTCTTGCGCCAAGTGCGAGGCAGAGGAACTTTTGTCACCTCCACAATAATTGAACCGGCAATCGCCCAAAAGCTCAGTACCTTGAGTGAAGACTTTGCCAACCAAGGTGTAATTACCACTACAACGGTTCTGGATTGCTCGCTATTGGATCCGCCAAGACCTGTCGCAGCCCTGCTCGATGTTGCCGCCGGTGTGCCAGTTCTTAAACTGATTCGAATTCGTAAGGCTGAGAGTGGACCAGTTGCTCTCTTACACAACTATGTTCGGACAGATGTAGCCCCTGGAATTGAAAAAACTGACTTTGTTAACATGAGCCTTTTTGGCACTCTTGAGGGCATTTATGATCTTGAAATCTCCTCTGCGCGGCGCACATTTAGTGCAGAAGGCGCTAGCAAGGTTGTAGGGGAGGCGTTGGAATTACCCGTTGGTTCACCGGTCCAGTACCTCCAACAAGTTACATACTTGACCAATGGAAGCCCTGTCGAGTATTCCGATGTTTGGATTCACAGTGGGCGCTTGCAGATGACTTCGTTGTTGTCACGCCGGTAAACGAGTCCAAAACACTGTGAATGACATGTCTTGGAAATAGAACTTTGCAGCCGACTAGTGGCTTCCGCATCACAACGTCTTGTCATCTTGAATAGGTATTCGGTAAGAACCACGAGAGTGGCTGAGTAGACCATGGAAGGCTGTGGATGTATTCGGACATCACAGACCTTGGTTGGGCGTAAGTGCTTACGTGATTTTGTATGCGCGATTCGAATGACCTAGTGCCCCGTGTTCATTGGGAATTTGGTTAGCGACCTGAAGAAAAAACAGTGGCAAAGAGTTCCATAATCTCAGCTACTTGTGGTGGGGTTGTGACCGGTACTAGTGGTGTCGCTGCACTAATTATGATCTAACGGTTAAAACCAGTGCATACTGTTACCTAGTGGGCAACCTGTCCACGGTCGTTTGAACGCCGTGATTGAGCCCACCAGGAAGAGTGCAGCATGTTTAATCTGGGATATTCCGAAGCCCAATGGGTTGGTCTTGCCTTTGTCTTCCTTGGGATTGTGTTGGGCCTGTCTTGGCTCATCAGACGGTACATTCCCGTCTTGTCTACCCTGTTCATCCCATCCTCCGTAATCGCCGGATTCTTGATGCTGCTGATAGGCCCTCAGATTCTGGGTAAATTCACGAACAGTGCGGGGCTGATCCCCGGTGAGGTCATTGCGGTCTGGGCTGTTTTACCGGGCCTGCTCATCAACATCGTTTTTGCTGCACTGATGCTGGGCAAGCCCTTGCCTTCGCTCAAAGCGATCTGGGGTATTTCTGCGCCTCACTTCATCATGGGGTCGGTCTTCTCATTCGGCCAGTTTGCGCTCGGTGCCTTCGCAGTGGTCGTCATCTTGACTCCAATCTTTGGTTTGAGCGACATGGCCGGTTCTATTCTGGAACTGTCTTTTGCCGGTGGGCACGGAACAATCGCGGGCATGGGACCGCTGCTTGCTGAAGCCGGTGCTCCGGAGATTGTCGATCTTGGGTTAGGGCTTGCAACTATTTCGATGGTTACCGGCGTTATCTTTGGTTCAATCTTGGTGCGTTACGGACTCAAGAACCCCAAGATCACGGTTGCCCGTCAAACTCCGCCCACATCCGCTGATGTTAACCGCGGCCCAGACCCGGCGGTGGCTCCCACTGACACCGTTGCAACGGAAGACACGGGGCTCAGCGCAGTAACCGCTGCTTTCATGTTTATCGCGCTTGCGGTTGGGATTGCCATCATGATCCTTGAGGGCTTACGACTCATCTTTGGATCACTGGGTAGTGACATTTTTGACAACTTCCCGCTTTTCCCGTTCACCGTTATTGGTAGTTTCTTAGTCCAGTTCCTCGCCAGTAAGTTTGGGTTAGAGAAGCAAATTGACCGCCAATCGGTCAGTGGTATCGCCACTTTCTCTCTCGATGCCTTGATTGCGTCGGCGATCGGCACCATGTCACTTGCAGCTCTAGGCGCGAACATTCCGGTCTTGGCTATTCTCACGGTTATTGCTGTGGCTTGGAGTGTGTTTGGTGTCCTTTACCTGGCGCCACGCATTCACCGTGAGCCTTGGTTCGAACATGGTCTAGCTGACTTTGGGCAGTCCCAAGGAAACGTAGCAACCGGCTTTATCCTCGCTGACATGGCGGACCCGCAACAAAAAACTAATGCGGCCACCGCATACGGGTACAAGCAACTGACCTACGAGCCCATCCTCGGTGGTGGAATTATCACCGCATTCTCGGTGCCATTGATCATGAGCTGGGGCTCCCTCGTCTTTGGCATCATTGCCGCGGTCTGTACGCTCGTTCTTATCACTTGGGGAATCCTGCGCAATAGAAAGGCTGTAGCCGCCTAGCTGAACAATTGTGTGTGAGGCCAATAGCCCTATGAAGTTGGCTTGGAAAGTGTAGAACCAAGTAGCAGCCGAACAACTGAGTTCAAGTTTTGGTTAGCTGATCAAGCCTCTGGGTATCCGCTCCGTGCTCGAGGACTGTTGACTCACGTGACTATGGCAAGGCTGAGACGTGTTGAGCAGGTGTGCGGGACCCATTGGTCCCGCACACACTAACTCTTGTTATGGCTTTTCTAGAGATTCTGGTTCATTCAAAGGCTCAGGCGATGACCCAAACGCTGTGGGAGGTGCGGGCGGGAAATCAAAACTTTCAGGCTGACTAAGTGGCATCTGTGGGGATGGCATTGGAGCCTGGCCTGGATAGTTTGGATCTGCCGGATAGTACCCCTCAGGGGTTGGGCCTGTTGGTTGGAATCCGGTACCGTTTGGGTGCTGTGAATAGTGTGGGTTTGTGGGTCCAACTGCCTTGTTCTTCTTAATGAAGATAGTCAGCGCAATACCACCAGCAACGACTGCGAGGCCAATAATCGCCAGTAGGATGATGCCACCAAGGGTGCGCCCCGAGGACTGCAGCGAGAGGGACACTGAACTCTCAGTGTTGAACTTTGCGAAGCCTTTTTCGATGGAGATCAGGGAATCGCTATATGAGCCATCCGCAACGAAATTAGTCCTGCCACCACTGGTGATGGTCAACACTGGGGCGCCCTCGAGCGGCAAGTTCTGACTAAACCGGTTGGGTAGTTCAAAATAACCTTCAAACCGGAAGTCAATTATAAAGAACGAGTTCTCAGGGCTCTCATATTCAGCGATAGCACTATCGGTATTGGACCAAGTGTTGTACTGAGTCATCAGATCTTGTGTGGAGTCGCCGGCTAGGTTAACCGTGTAAACAACTTGGTCGTCGCCTTCCTTGGTTGCAACTTCAACCTCGGAATCACCCTTGATGAGAGATTTGAAGCCTTCATCAAACTGATCTGCAATCGCCTTATCAGCTATGAAGGTTGCCTCAAATGAGGCGTTCCCTTGAGGCGTCAGATCCATCAGGTATGCTACCTCGCTGAAGTTTGCAACCGTCTCAAACGTGATTGAGTGGTTGTCCTCTAGAGAGTAGAAAGTAACCTCAACGGCGTTGGAGTCTTGGTTACCTTCAGCGTCCTTGGGGCCCTCAGGTACCTTAACTGAGTCGCTAACTGGTTCGGCATCTCTCGAGCAAATTGAGGTGCAGTCAGCAAAGTTATTGACAGACGTGACCATCACAGCAGGGTTATGCGTGCTTGGTTCGGTTTTCAGGTTGAAGACTACGTTGTCGCTGTTAAGGATGGTGCTTGTAGTTTCAAGAATGTATTCAGCTTCTCCACTGAACGTTGTGTTCCAAGAATGGCCGGCTTCTTGTGTGTCGACTTCAAACGCCACCTCGTCAGTCGTGATCGAATTAAAGAACTGGTCATAGGTATCTTGGTGGGCAATTACTCGTGATCGGTCACTAACCCAAAGCTTGATGGAGCGGGTCATTGGGGTCACAGAGACATCTGTTTCCATGGTGATCGCATCAAAACCAAGGTCAGTGATAGCGTCGAAATCGATGTTGGCGTAAACCGATTCCTTTTGGTCACCAAAAATAACCGTAGTATTTCCGTCCTCACTCATGGAAGACCGGTTTTCTTCAGCAACTATTTTGTCCGCAACGAGACCATTGAACATCCAGTCCATGAGGTGCTGACTGGAGAACCATTCTTCGATTGCAACGCCATTAAGGAGTTCATTATTCTCAAATATCTGGACGTTGGAATCATTCCAAGTTGAGTTACCCGCAGCCAAAAGCGCTTTGGTTTTGGTTTGGTACTCGTCAATATTCTCAAACTTGATAACAAACTTTGCGGTTGCAGTGGCGCCCTCCTCGGTGAGGCTTAGGAACTCAATTTCTTGGGGTGCGTGCTTCTTAATTGATGCTTCAACTGCAGCGATTCCGCCGGTGATGTAGTCCGCGGTGGTTTCGTCCTGTTCAAAGGACAGAGTAATTTCACGGGTGCCTCCGCCCTCAGCGTTGAAGGTCAATATGGTATCAATCTTGGCGCCGCAAGCGGCTAGAAAGAGAAGAAGCGTACTTCCAAGAAGCGCAAGCAACTTTGTGCGTAGCGATGGTTTTCGCTTTGTATTACTTGTCGAAGACATCAAAGTCCCTAAGAAAAGGTGGAGGACGGCTCCACTTGGTGCTTTATTAAAAAGGCTGGTCAACTGCCCATGATAACCAAAGTGAACCGAAATGATGGGATGAAAATACCTAAATGTGGGTGTATTGGCTAACTCTGCGGTTGGTCTTGCAACCAAGTAAATGGGCGTGAGCGGCACCCTGAAATTGGGTAGCACGGAGCACCGGCTCAAACCAGTGTCATTCGCTCTTCGACTAGGAAACGAGTAGATGGTTTGGGTTAGTAGGTTTAGCTGATATTGCGCGAATACACAATTGCCCCGGAAGCGGGTACAAGGGCGCTTCTGGGGCAATGAGTCTGGTGCTCAGGGGAAAGGAGTTAGAACCCCCGGTTGAGATTGGCCTCACCAGTTGATTCCCGGGCAATGAGTGTTGGCTCAATCACCGTCATCTTTGGTGGAGCTTCCTTGTCAGTGATTACCTCGGTGAGTAGTTGATAAGCGTTTGTGCCTAGTTGTTTAAAGTCCTGGCGGATCGTAGTCAGAGCTGTTGGTAGGTATGCAGACACGTGATGGTCATCAAACCCTGCACAAGATACGTCCTGGGGGACCCTCAAATTCTTCTCAGCGATGGCGCGCATTGCCCCTACGGCAAGCTCATCGTTGCCGCAAATGATTGCAGTGACCCGTTCCCCGTAATTCTCTAGAATCTCTGTTGCAACCTTGTACCCGGACGCTGGGAACCAGTCGTCGGCTTGAAATGAAGGGTACTGAGGCAATCGAGCCTCACGCAGGGCTTTGGCTACGCCATCGCTACGGGTGCCCTGCTGTGGAAAATCATTGGGACCGATCATGAAAATAGACCGGTGGCCCTGACTGATCAGGTGTTTACCAAGATTGTAGCCGCCTGCGTAGTCATCAATGCAGATAGATACAACTTCTGGGTTGGTCCTTCCCGCACTGGTCACTGCAACTGTAGCTAGATGCTTGGGAATAGCTCCCAACACTGCGGAACCAATATCATCGAAGTCCAAGATCAATACACCAGCTGGATTCTGAGAGACGACTATTGATATTGCTTGGCGAACCGCCTCATCGCTTTCATTGTCAGCAACAGCAATCAAAGTGGCTGTTCCGGCTTTGCGTGCCTCAGCTTCAATACCCTCGATTGTGCGGGAATACCCGTAGTGCGAGGTTGAGGACGTAATAATACCGATTGTCGAGCTACTGCCGGAGACCAGTTGGCGGGCGGCAGCATTGCCGTAGTAACCGATCTCTTGCATTGCTGCTTTGACTTTGTCCCGTGTGGCGGCTGTTACCTTGGTGGAATCCTCCACCACACGGGACACTGTCGAAAGTGAAACACCAGCAAACTTGGCAACGTCAGTCAAGGTAGGGGGCTTGGTGGACACATTCTTCCTTATCTCAAATACGTGGGCTTGAACTGCATTATCCCTTGACGGCCCCACTCATGAGGCCAGAAATGAAGTATTTCTGTAGGAATAAGAAGATTACAGCCATTGGGATAACCGCGACGACCGATGCCGCCATGATTGCTCCCCAATCTACGGTATTTGAGCCCTTGAACAGCATGATTGCAGGAGTCAATGTACGGTTCGAGCTCGTGGTGATGAAAATATACCCAAACATGAACTCGTTCCACGCGTTAATAAACGCATAGAGCCCCACTGAGATGATTGTAGGTACCATGACCGGGATCAGAATCCGCCAGATGGTGCCAAACTTGGAGCAGCCATCAATCTCGGCTGCCTCCTCAAGAGATTTGGGGATGTTGTCAAAGCCGCTCGATAACATGAAGGTGCACAGCGGAATTACAAAAGTTGTGTACGCGATGATCAGCGCCATCTTGGTGTCCAGCAGTCCTAGGTTCCGCATGACAATGTACAACGGAATCAAGAGGAGAACCCCGGGGATCATTTGCGAAAGCAGCATGAAAAGGTTGGACACCTTGACTGCACGCTGCCGGTAGTAACGGCTAAATGCGTACCCTGCGAGCAGGGATATCACAAGCGAAATGATGCAGGCGGACAGAGATACCACAAGACTGTTGCTGATGTACTTAGTAAATCCGGCATCGACAAGTACTGTTTTGAAGTTGTCCAGCGTGGGCTGGGAAATAATGAACGATGGGTTTGGACGGCGAATCTCGCCCTTGCCCTTGAAAGATGAAATGAGCATCCAAAGGAACGGAAAAATACAGTACATGACCAGAACAAAGGTCATGATGTAGGCCATGATGCGGCCTAGGCTCAGTTTCTTAGTCATGGTGTCAGTTCCCTACAATCTCTTCGCTGAGGCGGTTCTTCATGCGGTAGTAGAAGACAAACAGGAGTGAAGTGGCCACCAACATGAGGGTGGATAAGGCGGAGGCCGCACCAACGTCAAACTTTTGCATGGAGTATTGGTAGATCAAGATGGGGACGGTCACTGTTGAGTAGTTTGGTCCACCCTGGGTCATTACCCAGATGAAGTCGAAGTTGACCGCGGTCCAGATGAGGTGAATGAACACAATGATCAGCGTGGTTGACCGAAGGTATGGGAAAACAACGTCTTTGAATTTACGGATGCCGCGGGCACCGTCGAGTGAGGCTGCCTCGAGGACCTCGCCCGGAATAGCTTGTAGCGCGGCCAGGAATGAGATGGTGTAGTACGGGAAACTGCGCCAGATATTGACAAAAATGACGGTCCACAGGGCGGTGTCGGTATTGCCTAGGAAGTTGATTGGTTCCGAAATAAGGCCAAGGTTTACCAGTGTGGAGTTGATAATGCCAAAGTCGGGGTTGAGCATCCAGTCCCAGGTCATGCCCGCAACGATGATGGGCACCAACCACGGCAGGAATACCAGGATGCGATAGAAGCCCTGGCCTTTGAGTCCGGCGTTCAAGAGGAGAGCGGCGCCAAGTCCGACAATGAGTTCACCAGCAACCGACAGCACAGTCCATAGCACGGTGTTTTTGACTGCGAGGGAGAAGTGCGGGTCGGCGATGACGCGCTCGAAGTTCCCAAGTCCTGCGAAACCCGAGATTGCGGAGTTCAGCAAGTGAGAGTTGCTAAAGGTGTCAATAAGAACTTTGATCAGCGGGTATCCGATCAAGACGATCAGGAAGATCCACGCTGGTGCTAAAACCGCAAGGGAGAATCTCCGCTCACGTTTTTCTCGCACATGACTTGAGAAATTGATGATGAACTCCTTTAAAACCTATGACCCGCTAAGTGATCTACAAATGTTTTAATCCGGACGGTTCTGGTTGCAACCGGTAGTGGGTGCAACCAGAACCTCAACTGTCGACAATGAAGTAGCCGGTTAATGCATGCTGTTACTTGCTGAGTTCGCCGCTGTCTGCGAGCGACTTGTTCACTTCTTCACCCAGCCATTGGGCGACTTCCTGTGGGGACTGGCCATCTTGGAGGAGCTTGCCCAGGGAGTCGGTCATGTTCTGGGAGATGCCACTCAGGGTTACCGGAGGGAAGGTGATTCCAGTTGACATCAGGGCCGCAAAGTCCGTTGACCAAATCGAATCTGTTGACACATTTTCAAGGGCTGACTTATCTGCATAAGCCGCCTTCTGCCATTCTTCACCGGCAATTGCCTGGGCCAGTTCGATTGCGCCCTCAGGGTTCTTGCCGCCGTTGAGAACAAACAGAGGCTTGGTCTCTAGGTAGGTTGCTGGCTCGCCACCGGCAGGAGCTGGAATTGGGTGAATGGAAACATCAGACATGGTGTCCGCGTAGTCTTCGCCACGCTCGCCTAGCCAGTTTCCGGTGACATACGTGGCGGTTAGGGCACTGGCGAAGTTCTCATCGGTTTCTTCCCAGCCATAGCTAGCGGAGTTCTTGTTCACCACACCTGCGTCAAACATGTCGAGGTAGAACTGGAAGGTGTCAACAGCACCCTGCATCTGTTCTGGGTCCTCAGCCCACGTGTTCTTGTACAGGCCGTCAGACTGCTGTTCGGCAATGGTTGCACCGGACTGAGCTAAGTAGACCAGAAGTTCTTGCGGGGAACGGACTCCAGCCGCAGCGACGCCGTATGCGTCAACGTTTGTAGCATCTTTGACGCTCGTGCCAATTGCTAGAACATCTTCCCAAGTGGCAGGAACTGAGACACCGGCATCAGCCATGATGGAATCGTGCACAAGGTAGGCGCGAACCGTGGCTTCATACGGGTACCCAACAACGGTGTCACCGTAGGAAACAGCAGCCTTTACCGCGTCGCTGATGTTTCCCTTTTCATCCCAAGCTTCCCAAGATTCGGTCAGGTCGGTCAAAATACCCATCTGCTGGAACTCACCGACGTACTCGGGCAATCCGTAAACCAGGTCTGGCAGGTTCCCGCCGGCAGCCGAAGCCACGATCTTGTCATGGAGCATGTCATAAGTGAGGTTTGTTTGATTGACCGTGTAGCCGGTCTCCTCTTCAAACTTCTTGATCTGTTCAAGGCCCGCGTTTGCGGTGTCTTGGCCTTCGGTCCATGAGGTCCAAAGTTCGATTGTCTTAGATGCGTCCTTGTCACCGCCTGAGGCGCAACCTGCAAGAGCTAGTGAGGTTACGAGCCCGAGTGCAAAGAGTTTGGAAATTGGCTTCTTCATCGTTGAATCCTTCGTTGCCGTGAAAGTGTTCTGTGCTCAACATTGAGTGGACCTGATACTTGTTACCGGTCCCTTTGAGGAACGCTCCTCATTTAAGTGCAATCGCTCAAGGATGTCAACAGGCAAACGTGAAGTCGGATGACTGGGCTTACAAAAACCGTCTAATTTGGCCAATAGTTTGGCGATTTTACTAACCGCTTCCGGAACTGAAAATAATGAGATACGATCTTCATTTGAAACGCATTACCGCTTTGAAACATGAAATAGCTCGAATTCAAGGGAGAGTTTGATGAACGTAATCCAGTGGCAGATCAATGACACTTCGCTGGTATTTAGTGCAGGCGAAGACGCGCCCGTGGCTCTCTTAGGGGCCCCGGGGGAGTTTGCGCGTGACGTTACCGGGCAAGAGTTTGAAACCAGGCATACCGAGCCGCAGTATTTGGTTGAAATTCTCGCGGTGGGCCACGGACGGGCGTTTACCAGTACGCGTCTCACACAGAGTGCAATTGGTAACCGTCTGCGCTACACGGGGCACACGCTTGCCCCAACGGCTCACGGCGAACTGCTGGTTATTGAGCAGAAAGATGAAAAATCGGGCCTCGTGGTTGAGGTGATGCTTGAATCGTTTGGATCGGCCAATACTGTACGTGCCAGTACGAAGGTGTCAAACACTTCGCAAACAACCGTGCATTTGACTGCGGTGACCAGCTTGGCGCTGGGCAATCTTGGCAACTTCTTGTCCCTTGAAGACCCAGCACTTTGGGAGGGTCGTAGCGAATGGTGCGCTGAAAGTCGCTGGGAAAAGAAGAGGTTGCGTGACCTAGTTCCAGATATGGACACTATTTTTCACAAGCACCTAGGTCGGGGAACCTACCATGTCACCAGCACCTCAACTTGGTCGACCGGCTACTCTCTTCCGCTAGCCGTGTTAGAGGACGAAGCGACTGGCCGGGCATTTGGCTGGCAGGTGGAGCATAACGGACCGTGGCACTGGGAAATTAACTCGCGGTTCTTTGACAACGATTACTTCACGCTTTCGCTGAGTGGTCCTAACGACCTTGAGCACGGCTGGGAGTATGCGCTCGAGCCGCAGGCTTCCTTCACCTCCGTTTCTGCGAGCTTTACGTGGTCGGATCAGGGTAAGACTGGGGTGTTCCAGAACTTTACTTCTTACCGTCGCAATGATCGGCCATTCGAGAGCGCAGATGCCAAGCTTCCGTTGATTTTCAACGACTACATGAACGCTCTCATGGGTGATCCCACCACCGAGAAGCTGGTGCCACTTATTGACGCTGCGGCTGAGTCGGGCGTTGAGGTGTTCTGCATTGACTGCGGTTGGTATGACGATGGCGGCTACTGGTGGCCAAGTGTTGGTGCGTGGCAGCCTTCAAAGAAGCGTTTTGGTGAGGCGGGCCTTGAAGGAGTTCTTGCATACATCCGTGAAAAGGGGATGGCGCCGGGGCTCTGGATTGAGGCCGAGGTCGTTGGAGTGTTGTCCGATGTTGCCAAGACTTTGCCTGATTCTGCATTCATGACCCGTCACGGCGTTCGCATCGAAGAGCACAACCGCTATTTCCTTGACATGCGTTCCCCGGATGCGCGTAAGCACCTTGACGATGTTTTCAAGCGTCTGGTTGAAGACTACGGCGTGCGTTACTTCAAGTGGGACTACAACGTTACGCCGGGCACAGGACCTGCCGATGCCTCAACGAGTGCCGGCTATGGCTTGCTTGAGCACTCGCGTGCGCTACAAGAGTGGATTTCCGCGCTGCGTACGCGGTACCCAGATGTCATTCTTGAGGCGTGCTCTTCTGGTGCGCAGCGAATGGACCACTCAACGGTGCGTCAGTATGACTTGCAGTCCACGAGTGACCAGCAGAACTTCCTGCTTTACCCCACTATTGCTGCTGCTGCTCCAGCCATGCTGATTCCGGAACGTGCTGGGAACTGGGCCTACCCGCAGGGAGATGACTCGGCAGAGACTGTTGCATTCAACTTGGTCACGGGTCTTTCTGGGCGCCTGTACTTGTCCGGTCACCTCAATGAACTGCCGCAACACTGCATGGAACTGGTGTCTGAGGCGACGGCGGTGTACCGCCAGGTCATCACGGCAACAAGCCAGAGCTTGCCAATTTGGCCTACTGACCTGCCACATTGGGAGGCGCCGTTTGTCTCCCTTGGTGCCAAGCGAGATGACGAAATCTACGTGTTTGCGTGGTCGCGAGACGACCACGACAATGCCGTGGCGCTAGCGCTCAGCGACTTCGCGGGGCAGGAAATTGACGTTGAGACCGTGTTTCCTAAGCAGCTTCCTGCTTGGGAAACTCAGTGGAACAAGGCTACTGGAGAGCTAACGGTTACTCCAGGGGGCACGGAAGTTTCTGCACGGATTCTGCGAATCACGGTCAAATAGATCCGTGTTCAAGGTTGGATCCTTGGCCATCTAATCGGATGGTAAGGGCTGCGTGGTGGGAGTTGTCGGTCTTGGTTGCCTAAGGTGGCCGGGCGGCAGCTTCCACCACGCTTTTTTGTTTCGGCGGCGGGTAAGCTACCTCTTCCAGCGCTCTGAAATTCATGATATCGTTTTCAAAGAATTCAAAGTCGGCGACAAGATTAGGCCGATTTATAGTCGCTGACCTCGTAGAATGTGGTTTGTGACAGATTCTGAAATGGTATTCACGCTTCGATGATGAGGTTTACGTTTTCATGAAACTATCTGTAACTAGATCCCCGCGTAGGATGATTGCGATGGCGGCAACCATCCCACTAACGCTCGCTACAGCGTTAGTTGCGGTTCCGGCCGCAGCCGCGCCAGAGTCACTGCCCGAACCCGTGCTGAAGTACACGTTCGATGACGACTCCACAGACACTATTGCTAATACCGGTACTGCCGGTGAAGCGCTAAATGGTGTCATCAAGAACGGCCTGGCGCTCGAACGAGGAGTAGGAGCAACTGCGGCCACGGGAACTTCTGGAGTGTTCCCGGGTGGCCCACGTTCGTCGTCAACGGTTGCACCCTATGTGCAGATCCCTGCTGGATTGTTTGAAGACGCTGACGCGCTTACCGTTTCCACTTGGATCAAGTGGGATGGCCAGTACGGCAATGACCTTCCTTGGGCCTACATTGTGGGAAGCGACAAGTTGCCATCCAATAACTGGGGAGTGTACTTCCAGCCCAGTGAGGATGGCCAGTCCAAGGCCACTTCCAACTCCGGCAGCGAAGTAAAGATCGCTACCACCGCCCTGGAACCAGACGCTTGGACTCACCTGACCACAGTGATCGACGGATCAACGATGAGCCATTACGTCAACGGAGTGCACGTGGGATCTGTGCCTGCGTCCACAGATGTCTCCAAACTTGCTGTCGCTGACAGTACCTTCTCCGGACTCATCGGGTCTGTTCAATGGACACCAGATTGGGCTGCACCATTCCCCGGCGAATTTGATGACTTCACGGTTTATCATGAGGCACTTACCGGTGACCAAGCAGCCGAGCTGTTCGCCCAGTACACCGGCGAAATTGTGTCGGTTGGTCAGGACACTTTCTCATTGTCCACACCGGCAGGGCAGCAGCCAAAGCTTCCCGAGATGATTGAGGTTACCTACGCGGATGGGTCGACCATCTCCTTGCCTATTACCTGGGATTCCATTCCTGCTCAGGAGTATGAACAGCCTGGAAACGAGTTCAACGTCCTAGGTTTCATCCCAGGGTGGGACGGCGAAATTGTCGCAACTATTACGGTCGAAAACCGCGAAACCGATGCAATCGATATTGATTTCGGTCAGTTGACGGGCGAGTTCCGAGGAGGAGCCTCGGGGACCCTTTACGGATTTGGTGATGAACAATCGCCAACCCAAGCGCTGGTCAACGGTGCGGCCATGACCAATGCTTCACAAAAGCCCCCGTTTGGTACCCAGCACCCTGGCGGAGATGTCTTCCACATTGAAGAGACTTTCTTTGATAAGTGGGGCAAAGACTTGTACGTCTACGCTCAGGATTACTACCCAGACTGGCCATACAACCGGGCGATTCGTCCGGGCGATGACTTGACCTTTGTGCGTGACGATAGTGGAAGACTCACTGGGGAAACCCTAGACAAGGCCAACGGTACTTGGGACTACCTCGAAGTGCTGGAAATCGTCACCGAAGCAATTGCTACCCAAGCCGCAGACCCAACAAAATACGTGTTCATCCCTTTCAATGAGCCTGATGGAATCTGGTATCAGGGTGATGGCACTAAGTACCGTAACTACCTGATCAACGGTGGCCAGCCAGACAGTTTTACTCCAAACGGTGTAAGCGACTGGGAAGCTGCCTGGGACGTCATCGCTGATGTGTACGATCGTCATGGACTCGCACGTCCAAAAATTGCTGGCCCCGGAGACATGATGTTTCGTTGGGAAGCCAACATTAAGGAATTCCTAACCAAGGCAGTCCAGACCAACACGGTTCCCGAGATCTACGTGTGGCACGAGTTGCAAGGTTACCCATGGTTGGAAGACCGCATGGAGGTCTTCCGCAAGGCAGCACTAGCCGCCGGTGTCAGCGCTGACAATATGCCAGACGTCAACATCACCGAGTGGGGTGCAAGCAACGACATGAGCTCGCCGGCAAACCTATTGCACTGGTTTGCTAGCTTCGAGGCTGCCAAGGTGGACGCTCAAACCGCCTACTGGACGGCATCGGGAACGCTTTCAGACAACCACGCAATGGTGAACTCAGCCAATGGCGGATGGTGGCTCTTCAAGTGGTACGGCGACATGCATGGCTCCCAAACCGTCAAGGTAACTAAAGGACGAGACCGTGCTATTGGCGCAATCGACCAAGGCAACAAGCGTGGACAAGTGCTGTACGGCAGCATTGCATCCGGCAAAGACGCTTTGATTAACCTGTCCGGGCTAGACAAAGCCGGACTTGGAAACAAGGTAGACATTGAAGTCCGTGAAGCTCGAGTGAGCGGAACCGACGGCCAAGCAGCAACCCCACGCGTCGTAGCAGCATTCGACACTGTTGTAGTTGAGGATGGCAAGGCGAGCGTCCGGGTTTCAGCCACCGACAATACAAGCGCGTATCAACTGATTATCACCCCGGCAACGGATCGTGATGTCGAGGCTGATCAGGCTAGCCAAGCAACCCAGTACGTAGTTGAAGCCGAGAACACCCAGCTTCAGGCGGCGACTTCACGCACTTCACCCGGTGGTGGATACCGGGCCTCAAACGGGCGTGACGTATGGAGCTTCAACGCGGTGGACTCCCAGTCCAATTGGACCGTAACAGTAGCAGAGGACGGCCTGTACGAACTCCAAGTAATTGGGGCAACACCAGGAGTCTCAGTCCAGCACGCACTATTTGTAGATGGCGAGTTCTCCCAAAAGGTGCAGTACGGGGCCAATGCGACTCGACCAAACCAAGTACGTACTGTCGCTCGTGGCAGCGCTGAGGTATATGTAAAACTCAGCGCCGGTACCCACGAACTGAGTATCCGCACCAGCAAGGATGGAACTACCCTCATGCCTAACGCAGGCTTTGAAGGGGGAGTCACCTTGGACCGGTACACGCTCACCAAGGTTGGAGCAGATACCAACGCGTCTAGCGAAAACTACCCGGCAACCACATTCCGCCTCGCCGATGGAGCAACGATCTCATGGACCGGCGCACAGGCCGGCTGGGCCAAAGTAGGTGAAGACCAACGGGCTGATGTTTACCCGGCAGTCCGAGAATCCGGATACTACGACCTCGTAGTTGACTGGGTCGGAGCCACAGGCGCTGAACTTGATGTTGCCGCAAACGGGCGCGTAGCCACTACCTTCAGCGCATCCGAAGGCGTCAATTCATCACGGGTACGGTTACACCTGCCGCAGGGAATTTCGGAGATTGAGTTATTTGGAGCTGACGGTGTAGTAGTTGAAGGTTTCACCCTGACCAGGGCGACTGAAGGTGATGCTTCAATCGTTGTTGTTGAAGCCGAAGACCTCAACAAGGTGACACTTGGTGGCACTGCCGCCGTGCAGAACTGGGGTAACACTCCTACCAATGGCATTGCAACCAACGGAACCGGCAATGGTTACGTGGGCGGCCTTGGAATTACGGACCGTGACCCGGAGAACGAGGGCACTATGACCATCGCCCGTGGTAACGGATTCTCCGCCGCGGGGGAGTACAACGCGATTGTGCACTATTCCAACGACTCGATTGAAGGCACCCACGACTACAACCCACAGGTGGTCGACCTCGGGCTGCAAGCAAAGGAAGCTGGAAGTGACGACTTGGTTGGGCGTACCACGTTTAGGTACACCTACCTGCGTACCAACTTCTGGGAAGCAGTCATGCCTCTGTCACTAAGCACCTCCGATGGCGCGATTGAATTTGGAAACACCCGCGAAACCTTGTACATCGACGAGGGTAAGGACAACGGATCCTGGGATGACGTAGCCGTAGATGGTTATGCAATTGCTCCAAACGTGGACCGCATCTCCTTTGCGCCATTCGTTCTTGAATCAGATGGCACAACAACACCGGGTGACGGTGATGGTGACGGTGACGGTTCTACCGACGGTGATGGTGACGGTTCTACCGACGGCGATGGTGACGGTGACGGTTCTACCGACGGCGATGGTGACGGTGACGGTTCTACCGACGGCGACGGTGACGGTGACGGTTCTACCGACGGTGATGGTGATGGTTCTGCCGACGGTGACGACACCGACAAGGACGGCGATCAAAAGCCGGCTAAGCCTGGAATTGAGGCTGATGATTCGTTGGCTAAAACCGGTGCGAGTTTCCAACTCTTGGCAATGCTGCTGTCATTGACGGTAGTTACCGGGGGAGGACTACTCATCCATAACCGTAGGAAGTCAGCCAAGCAAAGCTAGGGTTGGCGGCAAGAAATTGATGCAGTAATCCAAGTAAGGGGCAGCACAGCATCTGTGTTGCCCCTTACTTGATGAGACCTCTCGTATCCTGATACTGGATGCGTCTTGCCCACCAAATTTTGACCGGGCTGAACCTAGTTGGAGTAGTGAACACATGAACAGTGCGGCACGAAGCCGTGACTCATCTGCGAAGGTGACTATCGCAGATGTGGCAGCGCTCGCAGAAGTTTCTATACCAACCGTGTCACGGGTGTTGACGGGGGCCGCAACGGTGAGCCCGGCCAAAATGGCGCGGGTGGAACGAGCAATTAAGGTGCTGGACTATCGTCCCAATGCTGCGGCCCGCATGCTGGTTTCTCGTAAACCTCGTACCGTTGCGATCTTGACCGGGGATACTTCGCACTACGGATATGCGGAGACGATCCGTGGAATTGAAGAGTCCGCGCGCGCTGAGGGCTACGCAGTCCTGATCGCAGTGATTGAGAACGCCAGCGATGAGGCGGTTGAGAAAGCGATTGCAGTAACGGTAAGTCAGCCACTGGCTGGACTGTTTGTGCTCAAGTTTGATGCGCAGGGGAGCGCAGCACTACAACGTATTCCGCGTAATATCCCGGTAGTTGCTTTGTCTGGTCTTAGGGATACGTCGATTCCTCAGGCCATGTTGGATGAGGTTAGTGCGGCAGAAGAGCTTACGGACTACCTATTGGACCAGGGGCACCAAACGGTCCATCACGTGCGCATCCCTCCGTCGCGGCGCGAGGATGGCCGCACCACGGGGTGGAAGCGATCCCTTCGGCGTGCGAAGTGCGAGATCCCAGAAGTTTTGGACGCAACTTGGGACCCGCTATCTGGTGTTGCCATTGGTGCCCAATTATTTACGCGCAAGGATGTCACCGCGGTTTTCTGCGGTAATGATGAAATTGCGATGGGTGTCATTAGGGGGATTCTCGATGCCGGTGGCCGGGTACCACAGGATGTTTCAGTGGTCGGGTTTGACGGTCACCCCCTTGGTGAAATCTGGTCACCGCCACTGACCACGGTGGTCCAAGATTTTGTAGATATGGGCAGACGTGGGTTTGAACTCATGCGTCAAGAAATTGAAGGATTGGGTGGGCGCCGGTACTCCAAGGTTCGGCCACCCCTTGTGGTGCGTGGTAGTTCTGGTCCGCCACCGGGGGCAAACAGATCCTAATCGTGTCTTCCATTAAGAATGTTCCCAAGGATTCACGCAAGCAACTCCCAAGGGTATGAAGTGTCTAGTGTTCCTAGTTGCGACCGTTAACCCGTTAGCCTGCGCAATAGAGGCAATGAGGGCGTCATCGTAGGGTGCATGTTCTGGGACACGGTAGGAGCCCAAGATACGTGCGGCTCCTAAGTCAAAAGGCAAAATCCGGTTTGCGAATGAGGGTAAGACGTTGTTCTCTAGCCACAGGCGTAGGGTGCGTCCTTGGGTTGGATCGGTTCGCTCTTTTGCACATATGCCTCGTTCGATCTCGGCGATTGAAATTGCTGACGTGAATAGTGTGCTCAATGGGGCCACAGATGCCCACGCCTCGATACGGGGATTCTTGCCTCGGACCCGTAATGCAGAGATCACATTGGTATCCAAGAGGTAATTCATAGTTGGGCAGTCCGTGCGGTCAGGCCAACGCGACCTGGCTCAAATTCAAACTCGTGACCTTCATCTACGGACAGCAGATCTACCAATGTGGTTGGTCGCTGCGCAATTGCGGCGGTCACAATTGCGCGTAATTCTGCTTCGACCGAACGGTTATGTTCTCTAGCTTGCAGCTTGAGAGCGGCCTTTGTGCCCGTTGGCAGATTGCGGATAAGTATCTGTTCCACAGTAATCACCTCTGATATCAGTTACTGATATCGTATGGGTCTACTTTTGAGGGTGTCAATGGGCAAGCGCGCCGTCAATGAGGTCCATGATTGCTTGGTAACCCCTGCTGGAGGCAAGTTCTCGCGGGGAGACCCCGGCGCCATCGGGGATGGTGACGTCGGCGCCCGCGTTGATGAGGAGCCGTACGGTTTCAATGTGTTCGGCGGATCCATTGCCCAGCACGATTGCCTCATGGAGCGCGTTCCAGGACAGGTTGTTGATGTGATCGACGGGGACACCGGCGTCGATCAGGATTGCGACCGTTGAAACATATCCGTGTTCGCTTGCGGGGATGAGCGCGGTGCCGCCGTAGCGGTTTGTGCTGTTCACGTCGGCGCCATGAGCGAGCGTGGCAACCAAGATTTCATCCAAGCCCTCAGCGCCGGCATACAAGAACGCTGAGTCTTGCATGTTGTCCTTGGCGTTGGGATTTGCTCCGGCTTCCAGCAGCAAGATCGCAACCTCCGTTGCTTCTGCTTTTGTCGCTGCGACAAGTGGGGTGCGCCCCGAGTTGTCGGCCGCTTCGAGCTCGGCCCCGGCGTCAAGTGCGGCTTGGGCAGCGGGTGCATTATTGGCGGAAGCGGCTGCAAAGAGTTGGTCGGTTGCGGTCATATTTTCTCCCGATGCCTGTGGAGTGGCTTTGCTGGGTGCGGAACTTTCCGTGCTGGTGCTTGCTTCAATGGGTGAACCGGGGGAGGCATCGGCGCAGCCTGTCATGAATCCCGCCGTCACCGCGAACGCAAGCAGCGCGGCGGGCAGGCGGTGCCTGCCGTGCGAGCGCCGTAAGAGAGTCGAACTAGTTGTCATGATGGCTTACTCCTGATGAACTATGTTGCCTTGGGAGATGACCAGTTCCCGGCGGGGAACGCGTACTAACGCGTCCATCGGGTTCTCCGCGTCGAGTAGGACTATATCTGCGCGCGCTCCGGGAACGAGATCATGGACTTCCCGGCCCACAAGGGCCGCCGCTCCACTTGTCAGTATCTTAACTACGCGCAACAGATCCTCGTCTTTCACAATCGAGCTCGCCCGGGCGTATTGCCAAGCGATCCCCAGACTGTCACCGGTTCCGTACGGGGACCACAAGTCGCGGATGCCATCGGTTCCAAAACCAAAGTTCACCCCGGCCGCATCAAACTCGGCCAGCGGTAGCTGGGGAAGGCGCAGCGGAGCAACCGTGGTCATCGTGATGCCAAGCTCGGCCATCGCGGCTAGGAGCTCGGCGCGGCGAGTGGGGTCAACTTGGGCTAGCGCGAAACCGTGGGCAACGTTGACCTTTCCTTGGGGCAGTCCGTACTTTTGTGTGCGCTCGATAATCAGGTCAAATTGGAAGGCACCAAGCTCGGCCGGATCGTGCAGGTGGATATCGATCCCGGCTCCGGTGTCAGCGGCAATATCAAAGAGTAGGTCTAACTGGCCAACGGGATCACGGTCAATGCTTGCTGGATCGAGCCCGCCAATGAAGTCTACACCGGCGCTGGCTGCTTTCCGCAACAGCTGATCCACACCCGGGCGGCGCAGCACGCCATCTTGGGGAAATGCCACGATCTGCGCGGTCATGGCGCCATTAAGATCAGCGACGGCCTCACGTACTACCTCAATGCCGTGTAGCCCAAGGCCTAGGTCAACATCGACGTGGGTACGGATCGCGGTGGTGCCGTGCTTGAGGAAATCCCGCAGCACGGCGGATGTAATGGAAGTGGAGGGAATACCAAGCCGGTCACGATGCTCCCGCTCCCACGCAATCCGGCCCTGGGTGGTGGCCTGACCACCATAGGACTGCCAAGGTAATCCCAGCCATGACTTATCCACGTGGGCGTGAGCATTGATGAACGTGGGCAGGCCAAGTAGTCCGCGCCCGTCAATGACGGTGACTTCGGGCCCAACAATCCGGCCCGGGTCATGTGGTTGGACTGCGGTGATACTGCCTGAGATATCAACGAGAACGTCGGACGCCGGCTCACCCCAAGGGCGAATATTGCTAAGGATCGTAGACATGAGAACTCTTCTAATCGGCAAACGGGGTGGGATAGTTGCTGCCGCTGCCAGGTGGGTAGACAGTACCTCATCTATTTTCCTCACACACTAACACCGCTAAGGCCGTTGCGCTGTTCTTGGGCTCGGTTATAGCAATCGCAGTTGTGGGTTCACTTGCGACCATCCCAAATACCAAGGGATGGTACTTGGACGTCGAAAAAGTGGCTTGGAATCCATCAAACTGGGTGTTCGGTTCCGCGTGGTCTTTGCTGTATCTGCTGATCACGCTGGCGGGGTTCCTCATCTGGCGGTCGGGGTGTGTAGGTCAGGGACAGGAGAACGCTGCCAAGAGCGTGCTGTGGGCGTTCGGAATCCAACTTGGTTTGAACTCGATCTGGAAGCCAATCTTCTAGCTGGGTACCCAATAGTTGGGCGGATGGCGTGGTGGGCGGGGCTGGTCGTCCTCCTGTCGCTCATAGAGGTGGTGATCTGGTTAGCAAAAGAGGCAGCTAAATTCTCCAAACCTGCCGCGTGGATTCAAGTTCGCTACCCGCTGTGGCTGATGTTTGCCACGTCATTGAATGCAGGAATTATTGTCCTGAACTAGGCAAGTCTGGGGCAAAGAACAGAGCAGGGAGCGTAGGGTTAAACCTTGCTGACTCTATTGCTCATGCTCGTAGGCCTAACTGCTGGGATTGGGATTACCACCGTTGGTCCCGGTGGGGTCCTCACCACGGTCGGGTTAGTTCACTTGACCACGCTCAGCCCCGCCGTCATTGCCGGTACGGTTATGACCACCAACATTGCCAACGGCCTAGTGGGAACTACCGTTTATGCTCGCTCCGGGCACCTAAAAGATCATGCCACCCGCCGTCTGGCCAAGGTCTTGACCGGCACGGCGGTCCTAGGCACCCCGGCAGGTGTCTTCCTCAACACCGGACTTTCCAACCGTGAATTTGAGCTTATCCTTGCAGTGTTTCTTCTGGCTGTTGCGGGCCTTGTCTGGCTCAGACAAAGACGGGCGGGAGTAACAACCGATGGTCCACAACTGCGGCTAGGGCCCCTGGGCGTCATTGGTATCTTGGTGGCTTGCGCAAGCGGACTGCTGGGCGTGGGTGGACCGGTGCTCACCGTCCCGATTCTGATTGCACTAGGCGTGCGGGTTCTGCCGGCCCTAGCGGCTGCTCAAGTGCAGTCGATCGTTATCTCCACGGTGGGTGCCACCGGGTATCTCCTTGCGGGCGCAGTTGATTGGACCATGGTAGCGGTCATAGGAATGCCTCAACTGGTTGGAGTAGTCCTCGGGTGGAAGATAGCTCGGGCGGTGCCAAGCAAAGTCCTGACCAGCGGGCTCATTATCGTGTTGGTCTTGTTAGTTCCTACGCTGTTATTCCTATGATTTGCCTGCAGGCAAATGGCTTTGCCGCGTAGTTGCTGGACCAATGCGTTTGTCACCCATGATATTCGTGAGGCTGCCAACCGAAGAGGCAATGGTAAACCCATTTTTTGGGGATCTCCTGTGCACCGGCATTGGTAGGCTTACCTAGTCATCCGTGAGAAGGGCGTCATCCATGCCAAAAGCAGTAGTCGCTGGGGCCTCAGGCTTCATTGGGAAGGAACTTATTGTAAACCTCGAGGCACGAGGATACGAGGTGGCCACGATTGGGCGGTCCGGCCCCGTTACCTGGGATGAGCCAGACAAGGTGTTTGCCCTCGTGGATGGGGCCGATCTGCTCATTAACATGGCAGGCAAAAACGTTGGCTGCCGGTATCACGATGCCGCCCGCAACGAGATTCTGCGCTCGCGGGTGCAAACCACTCGGCTGCTGAACCAAGCGGTTTCCAACGCGGCTCACCCGCCCAGGCTGTGGCTCAACTCGTCAACCGCAACGATCTACCGGCATGCCACCGACTACCCTCAAACCGAAAGTGCCGGGGAGTTGGGGCAGGGGTTCTCGGTGGATATTGCGCGCAATTGGGAACGGGAGTTCTTTGCAAATGAGCTGCCACAAACCAGGCGCGTAGCACTGCGAATGGCGATTGTGCTGGGACAAGGTCCGGCCACCCAAAAACTCTTGACCATTGCCAAACTTGGTCTTGGCGGACCGCAATATGATGGCTGGTGGCCAGGGCACCGGCGGTACCGGGGGATAGGACCGGACCCAACGGGCCCTGAGCGCAGCGGGTACTACCGGACAAAGGGCCAACAACGCTTTAGTTGGGTTCACATTGAAGATTGCCTGCGCGCGATCACCTTCATCGATCAACACCCGGACATCACCGGAGTCATCAATATTGCCGCCCCAAACCCGGTCACCAACAAGGAACTGATGGCAACGCTGCGACGAGCGGTGGGCGCACCGGTTGGCCTGCCGGCCTATCGGTGGATGCTCGAGCCCGCCATGTTTATTTTGCGGGTGGAACCAGAGATGCTCCTGAAGAGCCGGTGGGTCATACCTGAGAAACTGATGGATGCCGGTTTCAAATTCAAATGGGCAAACCTGCGAGAGGCCATTGCGGATCTAACGTAATGAACGGGTCTATTGGCCAGAAGGAAGCAGCATGGGTGAGCGTTACTTCAGCCGGTAAACACGCAGCCCAGAGTGTGTTTTTGGTGAACATTGGGTGGCGCCTGAGTGATCCAATCCCCGGTGTCAGATGGGGGTGCAAACTTGTTTGTATGACACATCCTTGGCGCGCACGCCCACAATCATTTGCGCTTCCAGCCACCTGGGACCTTACACCGGAGCTCCGTGAGGAGTTTCCGCTGATATCTGGGGCATGGTACTCAGCGGTGCGGACCGCCCCGAAGATTATTGGGACTACATTGAAGAAGAGTTAACTGAAGCCGGTATCAAGGAAGAAGAAGCCCGGACATTCTTGAAACAAGTCATTGCTGACCGCATAAAGCAGCAAGAGGAGTTGGGACAACCGGAATCCGCATGGACCAATGCCTTTGCCGAACTGGCAGAGATCGGTGTGGTTGCACGGGAAAACTTCACCTGCTGCGGTACCTGCGGATCCACGGAAATCTGGAATGAACACGATGAATCCCGCCAGTGGCGTGGCTACCTGTACTACCATTCCCAAGTTGCGGATGCGATCTCGGCGTGCGGATCCTAATGACCAATGTGGAGAGTTTCATCGCGATCGATGCCTAGACCGAGTGCATAGTTGATGAGTCCGCAACTTTGCGGAACCATCAATTGAAAACCAACGCCTTGAGTTAACCGTAAAACCCCAGTTTAAGAACTGTTTAACTGCTCGTTCTTATAATGGCCGGACCACCTGATGACTTTCAGGTTCCGGTCCAAAGGGGGACAACATGTTGAGGTTGCTTGCCGCAGTGCCGATTGCGGCGCTGCTAGTGCTGGCTGGCTGCTCTAGCACGCAAGAAGAAAAGTCTGCTCAGACGCCAGTTGAAACGCCTAGTGCGACCACTAGTCCTGATGAAGTTGAGGTAGAACCTGCCGTTGAATTGGTTGAGCATGTTTGGGCTCAGGACCTATGGCTGTTCAACTCCATTCGGTATTTTACAGCCGCTGGTACCGAGGTTGATCCGACCGGTACGATTCTAAATTACCTAGGAAAAGGGGAGCCGGATCAAACCGTTAACTTAGCCGATGGCTTGGTCTTTGAAGTTGATAACCGTCTTGCCCCGACAATCTTAGGTGCTGATGGCAAAGTCCGTGAAGATGTCAATGTACTGAGCGGGATAATGAACTTTGAAGATGAGCGGGTATTTGCCGTTTTGGCGACCCCGGATGCGGACGCAAAAACTCCCATTGGCGCGGCCGATGACCTTGAAGTGGACCTGACCTTCTTGGGTAGTAACTTCAAACCGGGGGCGCCCATGGCCTTTGATTTCACATTCGTGCAGTCTTATCCGGGAGGTGACCCTGCTAACGGGACACCACTTGAGTTACTTGAACACCGGCTCAGCGCCGAGCAGATTAACTTCTACGGCACCGAAGAGGCCGACGGCCCCGAGATCTTGATGTTCACAAACGCGATGGGCAAGGCGGTTGAGGGCTCCACCCGGATGAGTCTGGCCGGCAAGGGCAAGATCTCAGACCCTGGCCTCGATGGTTTTCGAAAGGGCGTGTGGAGCGCCCGCAAGGGCGGACTCGGTGGTGTGCGCGGCTTCTTTAACAAGTTTGGCAAGGGAGCTAAGGGCAGTAACGACCTGATCAAGTGCAACCTTGGCGGCACGTGCGGTCCACCGGTTTATGATCCGCCACCGCCAAAGAAATGCTGGGGTTTTCGGTGTGGCAAGGTCCATGGTGACCCGCACCTGGTGACCTTTGATGACCTGGCCTATTCCCCGCAGGCGGTGGGGGAGTTTGTTCTGGTCGAGTCGCCCGGGCTGACGGTCCAGATGCGTACTGCACCGATGGGAAGTTCTCGGAGCATCTCAGTCTTGACAGCGGTTGCGGTCCACGCGGACGGGCAGACGGTCATGGCCAGCACGGGACTCCAAGGTGGTGCCCCGCTTCTGGTGATCAACGGCAAGCCAACGCCATTACCGGACCTTCCGCAGGACGTGACCGCAGGGAATGTGGTGATTACGGCGTCGAGAAGCGAAGTCATCGTGGCGACGGGCTCTGGTGAGCAGGTGAGCATCACCCTTGGGTCGTCCCAGTTGGGCCTCTTTGTGGACCCCGGCCAGCTCAATGACCTGACCGGAATGCTTGGTGACGGTGACGCCCAGCCGGACAATGATCTAGTGACCAGAGACGGCACGTCCGTGGCAGTGGACTTGATTGACTCTGATAGCAACGCGTTTTACTCCTCGTTTGTGAACTCGTGGCGGATCACCCAAGACGAGTCCCTGTTTACGTACTTGCCAGGCCAAACCACTGAATCCCACACGGACCTCACGTTCCCCGATGACTACGTGGCGTTGGGCGATGTGCCAGCTAAGGAACTGAACCAGGCCAGAGCGGTCTGCGAGCGGGCGGGAATCAACCAGCAACCGTTCTTGGACAACTGCCTGTTCGACTATTGGGCTTCCGGTGACATCAGTTTTGTTATTGCGGCCCAGCAGATGGACCTGCTGACCGGGATCAGCTCGGGTTTCTACCAGCTTGACGCCCCGCCAACCCAAGGCGGCACCAACGCGGGGTTCCCGGACGGCCACGGGCCTAAGGACGGGCAAACCATCGAAGATTATGTGGCCTCCCAATGGGGTTGGGACCCGCACTCGAAGTATACGGCCGGGGACGCTTTTGAGCACTTCTGCCCGCAGGGAGGCACCCCGACCTCACGAATCTGGGGTGGAGGGACCCAGGGATACACCTCGGACTCCTCGGTGTGCACCGCGGCCGTACATCAAGGTCTGATCACTTCAACAACGGGTGGGTTACTGAACGTAACCATGGTTGAGGGGCAGCAGACGTACCAGACCCAACCGGAGGCCAACGGGATCATCCCAACCGAGTGGTTACAACCCTGGGGTGACGGTTACGTCTTCCAATAGCGGTTCGTTCTTGCGACCGTGTGGTCTGCCCGCCTAAGATGCGAGCAGACCACACGGCTTTCAAGGGAGAACTACGTGTCACAACCCACCCCGCTTTCCGTCACTGCGCTGAGCCACATGGTTGGCCTGCGTTCGGATGGGCCCGCCCAACCGGTTCAATGGACCGAAGTAGCATCCCCCGACCCAACCGTTGCGGTGTTTTCCGGGGTTGTCACGGTGGGCAGAGCAGCAGGTCGAGACCAAGAGCTTCCCGATGCCGCACTTACTACCCGCAACAACCCCGGTTTGGTCCAGATTCCGTGCCTGCTCCTGCGCCCCAAGGGCGAAGGACCAAGGCAGGCGGTCGTTGCGATCCACCAGCATAACGATGAGCACCACTTGGGTAAGAGTGAACCTGCGGGGTTAGCGGGGAACCCGAACGTGGCCTATGGTCTGGAGCTGGCCAAACAGGGCTTTCTCGTTGCGGTTCCGGATCTATTGGGCTTTGAAGACCGGGGCAGTGCGCATGGCCGCACGGGGCGCGAGCTGGAACTGTTCTACGCCATGAACGCGATTGCCAATGGCCACAGCCTGCACGGCGAACACGTCTCCGATGTCCTGGCGGTGGCGAACTATTTAGAAAACCACGAGCTGATCGTGGGCAACGTTGCCGTGACCGGGCACTCGCTCGGTGCTCAGATTGGGCTACTCGTTTTGGCGCTTGCCCCAAACATTACCGTTGGCGTCATCAGTGCGGGGTTGACCAGCATTGCCGCGTGTAAACGAGCAGACGTGTTGCACAATGCCGGGTGGTATTTGCCAGGGCTCGAGACCGCCGGAGACTACGGCGCAATCGCGGCGATGATCACCGGTAAGAAGGCGCTGTCCATCGCGGCAACCGACGACGAGCACTTCCCTACGGACGGCGCTCAAGATGTCTTGGGTGCCTTCCCCGAGGGTGTTTTGGAATCACACTGGCGCTCAAGCACCCATGAGATGGACCGGCGGACACTGGACTTGATGACCAACTGGATGGTTGCCAATCACGGCGGTGCTCGCTAGGGCGTGTCTCTTTAATGTGGGGCTGGTTTTGGGGCAGGTTTGATGTGTGGTGGAACAATCAAGATTTTTTTCAGTTCACTGATGAGCAGTGGGAGCGTGTGGAGCCATTGCTGCCTTCGAATGAGGGGCGTAAAGGTCGCTCATTTGCTGATGGTGGTCGGGTTGTAGAGGGTATTATTTATCGGTACCGCACTGGGATTCCGTGGCGGGATCTACCCAGCGAGTTTGGGCCTTGGCAGACGGTATGGAAGCGCCACCGTCGCTACGCGGTTGATGGTACGTGGGACCGCGTCTTTGCTCAGATTCTTGGGGAAACTGATGGGGACGGTGGCTTTGATTGGAATGTGTCCATTGATGCCACGATTAACCGTGCTCATCAACACGGCACAAATATTCCGCGCCCTGATCAGGACGCGGGGGGCCCTTTCGAACTACAAGAATTTACCGATCTGTGAGGTTGAACCTGCAGGTCACGGGATCGGGCGTTCGCGCGGTGGGCTGTCAACAAAGATGCACTTCGCAGTTAATGGAAATGGTCGGCCGTTATCAATCGTTGTCACCGGTGGGCAACGACATGACGGGGCGATGCTGCAAGAGGTGTTGGGTGATATTCGGGTTCCTAGGCTTGGGCCTGGCGCCCCTCGCACTAGGCCAAGCATGGTCCTAGCAGACCGCGGGTATACATCAAAAGGCAACCGTGCGTATCTACGATTACGCGGTATTGGCGCCGTCATTCGGGAGAAATCAAATGAGATAGCTACACGCAAACGTAAAGGCCGCGCAGGTGGTCGCCCACCTGAGTTTGATCGTGCTACCTACCGAAACAGGAACGTCGTTGAACGAGCTTTTGGATTACTCAAGCAGTGGCGTGGGATCGCAACCCGGTATGACACACTCGCGGTCACGTACCGAGCTGGCGTGGATATCGCAGCAATACTGACCTGGGTGTGCATTTAAGAGACGCACCCTAGCAACGCTCACATGGAACGGTCTGCGGAACCCCCGGAAGCCTTGCCAGCAGGACTGCTTCTACCTGCCGAAAACGTCCGATAATTCTCCGTAACCGCCACATCGCTCGATCAGCGGGATGCACTTCTTCAGCCTGTCATCACGCGTCGTGTGAGCGGCGTGTGAGCGGCTTCGCATAGCATTCGCATAGAAATAGACAACAGGTGTGATGTGGCCTTGATCCATGTCCTCCTTGTAACCAGTCAGCGGCAGCACCGATTGCAGCCGCTCCCTGCGACGTGAAGGACCACCGTGAAATACCGAACAGCAGCGGCCCACCCGCTTGAACCAAACCATCCGGGAGCACACCGGAGACCCACCGCACGCAAACCCCGCCGTATCGCCGCGCTTGTGGCCGCGTTGACGCTCGTGCTTGGAAGCGGGCTAGCGATGGAGCTGCCGGCCACGGCAGGCCCGACTGATCCGATAACTATGCCGGATGACAACCTGCGTGCCTGCATCAATACCCAGGAGCTCGGGCAAGGTCCCACTGAGCCGATCAGCGAGAACCAAGCTGCCAACATCACCGGCTTTACCTGCCAAAATCTGGGAATCACGGACATCACCGGGCTGGAAACCATGACCAGTCTGGAAAGGTTCTATCTCGATAACAACGCCATCGCCAGCCTCGCACCCCTGATGAACCTGACCAGTTTGACGTGGCTCAACCTCAACGGTGTTGGAGCGACCGACACCGACGTTCTTGGGTTCAGTCAGTTGCCAAACATGACCTACTTGAGCCTATCGAACAACGAGATCACCGATGTGAGCGCGCTGGCTGATGCGACTGCGCTGGAGTACCTCTACCTGGCTCGCAACAAGATTACCGATATTTCTACCTTGGCGACCCTGACCAACCTTGACAGCGGCGGCGCCAAATGGCAGGCCCTGAGCCTGCCGGCTGCTCCGTCTGGCTCTGCGACAGCGAATCCGGTGACCGACCCGTCCAATACTCCAGTGCCCGTAACCTCGTCTGACACGGGATTCAGCTATAACTCGACCACCAATGCGTGGTCGTTCTCGACAATGGGAAATAAGACCCTGTCGTGGAACACGACCGTGACCATCGGGGCTGCCACCGACTTTGAGTTCTCCGGAACGATCGATCAACAGATCGACATCGCTGAGGTCGCACCGGAAGATCCTACCGTGATCCAAGCGGTCTGCAAGAACGGTGATGTCGCCTACCCGCAGATCACCCTGCCGACCACCAAGGGCATCACCTACATGATCGACGGTGCCGTTGCTCCCGGCAACACCGTCACCATCGAGGCTGTTCCCGCCGATGGCAATCACGCCATCTACGTCGGCCCAGACAGCGATTGGGTGGGCGACAGCGACCACATCTACGCCAGTTTGGAGATCACCCTCGATAACCCCGACTGCGATGCTCCGGAACCGACAGTGATCGATGCGCCCAACGGCGACCTGCCGGTCGATGACCCCTGTGGCCCGGACAACGCCACCTGGCGGCTCCCCACCGGCACTGACGTCCCGGTCGGCTTCACTTGGAAGGTCAACTCCGATGGCCTACTGACGGCCGAGGCCAACAACGACTACGTATTCGCAGACCCTAGCGGAACTATGGACCCCACCCTCCGTGAATATGGCTACGCACCTGACACCAACGAAGCATGCCCGGCCACCTCGGACACGGACGGCGACACCGATGATCCAGTCGACACCGATGAACAAGTCGACACCACCGGCAACACCCTGCCGAAAACCGGTGGCCCCAGCGCCGCAGCAGGTATCCTCGCTGCCGGGCTTCTGGGCATCGGCGGAGTACTGGTCCTGACAGATCGAGTACGCCGCCAACGGGCGTAATCGCCAGATCGCCTGGACGGTCTTCGCCGGGGTTCGACTCCCCGGCAGGCACACAACAACCCGATCGATGTTTGCCACTGTTTCCAACGATCCACAGCGAGGCCGTCACATGACACCAACACCCCGACTCCTACGATGCAACACCTTGTCCTTACTTACGGCTGCGGCGATGTTGGTCACGCTGACCGCATGTGGCGGCTCCGAGGGTTCTGATAACTCACCTGACACGACCAGTCAGACAAAATCTCAGTCCCCTGGAGCGCGTGACGGAGCCAAAATCCCCGGGGGCTTCCCCGACGGGGTTCCCATGCCCAAATACAACAGCGTCAGCTCAGCCAGCCAACTCACCGACACAGCGTGGCGGCTGATGCTGGTTGTCGACATAGATGCTGACGACAGTCTGGATAACTACGCCACGCAACTCAGAGACGCCGGCTTCGAGGTACAAGTGTCGGACCCGAATGTGTCAGGTAAAAGCCCCACGATGGACATCGACGCTGTCATACGACCGCCCGTGATCACTCTTCAGGTCATGACAAACGAAGAGTAGCCGGCCAGTTTTCCCGCTGGTGCGACGCCGCGAAAACGAGCCCGCACCCCCCGTCGCCACGAACCAAACTTCAGTCCTTCGACCTGAACAGTACATCTTGTGCGGCACAACCATACGCAACACGATCTGATGAGCAATGAGCGCGGGATCGCCACCGTGATGTTGCTCGCCATGGTCGGTGTAGTTCTGGTGGCTGGAACCGGAGTTGCCTATCTCGCGACCAATGGATTCGGCAGGAATGCTGTTCCCTCACCCGCCGCACCGCCCACACCAGTAGGTAACACATCCGTCAACTGTGAACGCCCCGAGAATACAGCAGCCAAAACTCCGGTCGGTTCGCCGATGGATACTGCCTTCAACCGCGGCCACTTAGTCGTATGCACCTAGACACAAGAAACCTACGGCGCCAGAACCACCCTAGATGGCTCTACCTGGCCACCCTAATCGATCTGGCAACCCGGATGGTTGTGGGCTCGCAACTAGGGTGCGTCTCTTAAATGCACACCCAGGTCAGTATTGCTGCGATAACCACGCCAGCTCGGTACGTGACCGCGAGTGTGTCATACCGGGTTGCGATCCCACGCCACTGCTTGAGTAATCCAAAAGCTCGTTCAACGACGTTCCTGTTTCGGTAGGTAGCACGATCAAACGCAGGTGGGCGACCACCTGCACGGCGAACACGTGTCGGATGTCCTGGCGGTGGCGAACTATTTAGAAAACCACGAGCTGATCGTGGGCAACGTTGCCGTGACCGGGCACTCGCTCGGTGCTCAGATTGGGCTACTCGTTTTGGCGCTTGCCCCAAACATTACCGTTGGCGTCATCAGTGCGGGGTTGACCAGCATTGCCGCGTGTAAACGAGCAGACGTGTTGCACAATGCCGGGTGGTATTTGCCAGGGCTCGAGACCGCCGGAGACTACGGCGCAATCGCGGCGATGATCACCGGTAAGAAGGCGCTGTCCATCGCGGCAACCGACGACGAGCACTTCCCTACGGACGGCGCTGAAGATGTCTTGGGTGCCTTCCCCGAGGGTGTTTTGGAATCACACTGGCGCTCAAGCACCCATGAGATGGACCGGCGGACACTGGACTTGATGACCAACTGGATGGTTGCCAATCACGGCGGTGCTCGCTAGATCCAGCCCTGTTGCCAGGCGTGCTCGGCTGCGGCGTCATCGGCCCAGATTACGGGGCGGGTGCCAGCGGTGCACTGACTGAGCGGGGCGATCGCAAACCCCTCATTGGCGTAGTTAGCGGTGCCCGCGGGACGCTCATAGACGGCAACGGTTGCAAAAGTTCCCGGCGCTGCAGGATCACCACCGAGTTCAAAAATTTGGCTGCGGCCATCGCATGCGTCATCACAGATCACCCAGAGCTGGCCAAGGGCTGGGTCATACTCAAACTCCATCACGCCGGGAAAGACGGACTCAAACTCGGTGATTGCAATGATCTGCCAGGAATCGGTCAGGGTGTATGGGCAGCGTGCTTCCCCCCAAAGGTAGCTGTCTACCTCGGTAGCACCGTCAAGCAGCGTTGCCGCGTCCGCAGGGCCCAAGCCAAACTTGTCATCACGGGTGTCATCATCCGTGGTGATCGCCAGGAACTGCCCCGGTTGCAGGGTGGTTCCCGGGTTGATTGTCATGGAGTTCTTATCATCGGCCAAGATCCAGCCGGAAAGATCTATCGCGGTGGAACCGGTGTTCAGCAGCTCGATCGCATCGGCGATCTGGCTATTGTTCTGGATGACCTCGTTGATCACAACCGAGGGCACCTCCGGTGCGCCCCAGGCGCTGGCTGGCACGAGTGTGCCTGCGGCGACTACGGCCGCGCCCAATCCTGCAAGCGTTTGTTTGGACCAAGACAACGTGGTGCGCATGCTTCTCTTCCCTGTCAGTGGATGTGGGCGCTTGCAATCGTTGCAGTCGCCGTCATTACTTTGCCTAACCAAAATGAGCGGCAGGGGAGTACGAGATGAACACTTGGCGGCCAGAAAAAGACACCGCAAATATTGGTACTGTGAACCATGCCAAAGCGCCAAAAAAGTCATCGATCATCGGCCACACCGACGGTCCAGAACACCCCAAAGGCCAAAGGCAAACCGGGGCACCCCAAACCGCGTAAGGGTATCCAAGACACCGAGTTTTTGGGACGGTTTGTTGATCCCGGTTTCGTTGTGCTGACCGTGCTGGGTTTTCTTTTGACCGCTGGTGCCGTCATCATGCTGGCTCCGGACCCGGACGACGATGGCCTGTGGTTCCTAGCCTTGTTTGCGGCACCAACGTTGCCTACGCTGTGGTCAGTGTTTGCGGGGGCCGTCCAAGAAAAGGAAATGGGACCGCGTATTGGATTGGCGTTTGGGCGCGTTCTTGGATTGCCGTTCCTGCTGTCGCTGCCCATGGCGCTCGTTGGGATGATTGTGGCGCTCCTGCCACCGATGGCAGGCCAGATCGCAGCGGTGCGAGCAACAGGGGTACACTCGGCGTTCCCCGCAGAGAACGGGCCGGCCGTGGTTATGGTGCTTGTGATTGTGGGAATTGCCGGGGGCGGCGCCGCGATGCTCGCGGCGGTCTTGGCCCTGCTACTGGTTCTTATCCCTTGGGCCGCCCTACGCCAGCCGTCTGATTTGGCTGCGGTGGCTGTTTTTGACGAGCGCCTCTTCACCGCTCCGCAGGGTAAGCCGGTTGGGCGAGCATTTGCGGTGGTCATCTTGTGCACCGTGGCAATCCCAACATTCCTCGTTGTGGGCGCCAAGTACATGGTGGCTCCATCCTATGGGGAAGCTCTTAGCACGGCGCTGACCGTATTTGACCAGCCCGCACGGGTTTGGGGTGATGCCATGTGGGTTCTTGGCATTGCACTGGTTCCCGTTGCGGTTGTTGCCACCACTGTTATTTGGGTCAAGATGCGCCAACTAGATGCTTGATGACGCACAGATGACAACTGCATGAATCTTAAGATTTATGCAGTTCAACGGCTTAAGAAAACCTGACAATGGATGTCATGACAACCATTTGGCAAGCCCCTTACCGTGACCTCGCGTTCCCTTCGAACTGGAAATTTTCGTTGCAAAACCGTGCGGAAATCGCCGAGGAACTCCGGTTCTTTGTCCAAGATGGCAGTACGGACTTGGCGGAGTTTCTGGATTACTTTGAAGACGACCTTGCCGATGCCGGGGTAAGCAAGGATGAAGCGGTCCAGTACTTTGCAATGTTGCTTACCCCGCACTGCCTATGATTGATCTCTTTGCGAGTAACTGCTTGTAATCAGCCAACCACGGTTGTGCGGGTCCTTTGATTGAAAGATACCCGGTCCACTTATTTGCCACAACGAAGTGTGCCGTTGCTTGCGTTGTGGTGTTTATGCGAGACGTCCTTTAATGCTGAGCTCTTTATTTTCGATCCCAATCTGCAGCGCCGTAAATTGTGTGGGCTCGTCCTTGAGCAAACTATTAATTGCAACTGTTTGCCCGTCAAACTTCTTGATCGACTTGGCTGCGACCCCAAGCACAATGCGCGCAAAAAGGTTGGAACTACTGACCTTGATATTGCGTGGAGTTACGGTCAGGCGGCTTTGGTCAATGTTGACTGTGGCTGCAGCCTTAAACCGGACGCTAAAGATCTTGTACTTGAGTTTAGCAACTGCACTGACATGGAAATCCTGCCCGGACTGCGTCAGGTTCAGGTCAAGATCTTTGACCTGAACCTCTTGATCCCGTGTTTGGGCAATGGCAAACTCTTCGAGCCCAACCCGGGCGGCTTCAACAGGTACGCTCACTTGGAAGACCACATCAAGCGGCGGATTCACCGGCCCGGCGGGTGTGGAAAATGGTTTGGGATTGAAGTCTTGTTGCTCAAACGCTGTAGGACCAACCCCAGGTGACCCTTTGCCTACCAGTTCTTCTGGAACGGTTAGCCAAACGTTGCCGTCTTGATCCGTTTCCCACGCGATTGGCACGTTAGACGCGTCAACGTCATAAAAGATGGGGATACCGATGACGTCAAGCCGATCAGCACGCAGCCGCAAATTGGAGAGCTGCGCGGGCACAGTCGCTACGATCTTGGGGCCGGTGGGCTTTTGATCTTCGGGAACATACTCGGACTTCAGTACGTGGTCAGCAAGACTGTAACCGGAGAGGTTTACAACTATTTGGCTCAGATTTGCGGCGTCAGCAACAACAGATTTCACTTGGAATTCTGCGCGCCCCTCCTCCACACCAGCGGTGCGAACAAAGTAAACCCGTAAGGCCTGGCCTATCCGCATGCTGAGTTCTGGGCCAGTAGCCGGAATAGCTTGGCCCATGAAAATCTTGTCGTTCACAATCAAGCCCGATGCCTGCCTTGCGCCGGATTGCTGGGTTGCTGCCGGGATGTGGGCTGGTTTGGAAGCACCTTCACCGTGTGCGCCTGCGCCAAGATTACTCATGAGTGTGTGCTCGTTTCTTCACTACTGGGAGTCGTAGCAACAGTTGCCCGTTGGACCTTGAGGAGTTCCTCAAATACGAGTGTGACATCCGCAAGGCCCAAGTTGGTAATAGCGGGTCTGATTGCTCCGGGCTACCCGGCTACCAAGACCTGGGCACTGCCCTTCAATGGTCCCTTGTCGTCAATGTAAACCAACAGGAACACTGTAACTGAGGCAGTCCAGTATTCCAGGTGGACAGGTTACCGTGTTTTTCTGAGGTGCAATGGCGTTGTTAGGGTGGCAATATGACCGACCACTCAAGTGCTGCGCCGCGACCAGGGGCCTGTGGAGCAAAGCCCCCAACGTTGGGGGCAGTGTTGTAGCAACGGTGGTTGCCGGATTTTTGAGTGCCGCCATGCTTGCGGTTGTGGCGGTGGGCCTCCTCGCCTTCGCTGCTGTGCGGACTCATGGGTATATGGCTGAGCAGCAGGCCAAACATGCCAACGCACCCGGTGCCAAACGCGAGGATCAGGGCTAACGGATGTGGGGCATCGGGAAGCTTGGCTGCTACATATTTGCTACTTCTTGAAGACTTGAAACCCGCTCCAGCCCAACCCAACCAGTAATGTCACCGCGAGCAGCGGGTTGGCCAGTAGGTAGTTTTGGTCCTTGCAATAACTTTCACCCGCGCCCTCGGCGTAGTCTACGCAGGTACCAACACTGGTCGACCCGAACATAGTTGTTACAACAATGAACATTAGGAAAAGTAGAATCCAAGCGACTTTGAACTTTGGCTTTGCTGGTGAAGTCATATCCCATTGTCTCAGGACACCGGTTGCGGTGGTCCACACGGGGCAGATGACACAGGTATGGGGAGTAACACCCGGCTTGGTTGTATCCTCAGAACCGAAACATGGTGGAAAATAGGCCCATGCGTAAACTCTCATGGAATGTGGCCAGCCAATGGCACCTGCGGGGTATGACGCGAGATGAGGACTGGCGTGCGCAATTTGAAGCGCGGTAAGGCAACTGCAGCGGTTCCGGCCGGTGCTGTTCGGCAGCACTGGTCACTCATTATTCTTTCTGGATTTTGCTTGGTAGCGGGTGGGGTCCTAGGGGGCGTCGGGGTTGTTGGACTATTTTCTGATGTTGATACTAATAGCAACGCCATGCCCATGGGCGCGGCGATTGCATCGGTTGTGTCCGGCCTAGGGGTTGTAGCTGTTGGCGTCTGGGCTTGGGCGTATTACAGGTTCAGTTACGTTGCGATCGAACCAACCCAGGTTGTCCAGCGGACCGCCAGCAAAAGAATCAAGCGCATTCCGTACCGCGAAATTGTCGAGGTGGAAGAGATCATTGTCCACAACTCACGGCAGGTCAAGATCACCGGATCCGATGGCACCGTGATCCAAACAGATAGTGACGGGCTGGACATCCTGGCGATCAGGAGGAAGGCGCCACGTCACGGTAGGCCGGGTAAGACCAGCAGCGAGTCGAAAGATCGACGGCGCAGCAGGCAGCAAAGAAAATAATGCAACATTGGAAGTCGGGCAATGAATCAAAGTAAGTATCGCAAGGCACTACCGCAGGGTGCCATCCGTCAGCAAAAGGGATTGGCGGTGATGGCCGTATTTGCCATGTTCCTAGGTGTGCTGCTGGCGTTAGCCGGTGTCGGCGGCCTACTACCAAATCAAGCGCCAACCGCAGCGCCAACCAGCCTTGGTCAGGGGATCGCCTTCATTGTTCTAGGGACAGGCATGCTGGCGTTTGGGATCTGGGCAATGCTGTATTACCGCAACAACTATATTGTGCTGCTGCCCATGGAAATCATGCAACGGACCCCATCGAGGCGGATCAAACGGATTCCATATAGCTCGGTTGTGAACATCGAAGAGTTTGTTATCCGCTGGTCCCCGGCCGTACGAATCACGGGAATTGATGGAACGGTCATCCGTGCCGACGCCCTCAAACTCGATGTTGCAGGTATCAAGCGAGAAGTAGCACGGTACCGCTAAAACGCATGGCATGATGATCAATATGAAGATGCTACTCGGTGGAATCTCGTTGGTAGTTGCAGCGTCGATGCTGGCTGGATGCGGCGAGCAGCCGATAGCCTGCACCGAAATCGGGGTCGCACAGGGGGTGTCATTGAACATCGCGGCACCGCTGGCCAAAGACGCTACCAAAGCGCTGGTGACCATCTGCGTGGAAGAAGAAGAATGCGAGGCGGTCGAGGTGGAGCTATTTGCCTCGACAACGACCGAATCTCAAGGCTGTGAGGGGGACGACCCCGATGACAGTTGCTCCGCGGTTGCGGTTCCCGATGGCGGCAGGACGGGCTTTGCGCCATTCGACGGGCTACCTGAGTCCGAGGTTGAGGTTGTCGTGGCGTTGTGGGACGCAAACGATGGTCAGATCTTGCTGGAATCAGCCACGGTTACCCCTAAGCGTATTTACCCAAATGGGCCGCAGTGTGACAACGGAGGAGTCCAACTTGGTCTGACCGTCACCCAGGACGGCATCATCTGATTCAAACTTTCCAGTAGTTCTGCCCAAATTTCATGTCGAAAAGTGGGCAGAACTACTGGAAAATTGAGGCTAACGGGAACTACGCAAGGTTGGCATCGTAAAATGCGCGTAAGCGCTGCGAGCATTCCTTAACCACAATGTCCCAGAGCTTGTCCGCGCCCTCGTCTGCGTCATCGGACGGCGTCTTGAGCACGTACACCGGGGTGTCCAAAGCTGCCCCAATCTGCAAGTAGACGGCTGTTTCCATGTCCACTAGGTCGGCGCCGAGCTCGAGGCAGTGCGCCTTTTTCTCTGCGTCGGCAACGAAGGTGTCTCCGGTTGCGATCGTGACGTAGTCACCAAACTGCTCGGTTCCAATACCGTGGTGCGCACCCGCGCTGAAGGGGGCGTCATGCTGGAACGCGGTTTTTGCTTGGTAGACCTTGGTGCCTAGTCCGTCGCGCAAACTCCCGGCGGTTCCGAGCACAAAAACCCGGCCGGGCTTGTGCTCAAGAATTGCTTTGGTCAATCCAAAGGCGCCGTTGACCTTGCCAAAACCGGTGACTACGTGGGGGACATCGGCGAAGGCTTGAGCCTCATCCGGGTGGGCAAATACGAGGAGATCAGTCATTGAAAACGGTCGTCCATTCAGATTTGGCATTCAGGAATTCGGTGATGGTGGCCTTTGCGCCCTCGAGGGTGTGGCTGGCGGCCCAACCGCATTGCACCTCGGTGGCGCCGGGAACCGAGTCTGCGGCGAGTGCGAGTTCAAGGGCGGAAGTCAAAATCTGGAGGAACTCGTCATAGGAGGTGATCCCGTCACCGTCGGTTGCGACGTAGAAACCGGTCTGGCATCCCATCGGAGAGATATCAACTACATAGGGTGTGACCTGCCTAAACGTGGTGGCAAGGAGGTGCTCAACCGAGTGTACGGCGGGCATTTCAAGGAACTGCTTATTGGGCTGCGTGAACCGCACGTCATACTTAACAATTTTTCCGCCACCCTTGAGGGTGCCCTCGTGCGCAACGCGCACGTATGGGGCCACGACCAGGTTGTGGTCGAGTTCAAAAGATTCCGGAGTTACATCTGTGGTTTGCTCAGACACGGTTCATCCCTAACATTCGCCGGTATTCATGCTTGCTGCCCGTAGTCTACCGAGCCGCCGGTGGCGGCGGGAACTGGTCTTGCAGTGTGACGCACGGAATCTAGGATTCGAGGAGTGACCCGGCGTGGCTATGGAAGGACTTTTCCGCGACTGATCCCACCACATTTTGGTGACCGGGTTAGCTCAATCTGCTATGCTATTGCTCTGCCTGGCACATTTGCCAGGGTGGCCGAGCAGCGCAATGCGAGATCGGTCCGAGGCTTGAAACCTCCGGCATCCAAGAAGATCCCCGGAGGATTTTTTATGTCGCTTTCCAAAAACTCATCACGGCGCTGGTGGGTACTTGCAGTCCTTTCACTTACCCAACTGGTTGTTGTTCTTGACGGCACAATCGTCAATATTGCGTTGCCGCAGGCCCAACTGGAACTTGGATTCTCAGACAGCCAACGCCAGTGGGTCATCACCGCCTACGCACTCGCCTTTGGTGCGTTGCTCCTGCTGGGCGGGCGAATCGCCGACTATTGGGGTCGCAAACGCACCTACCTGACCGGCATGATTGGGTTTGGGGTGGCTTCCGTTTACGCGGGGCTTGCCCAAACCGGGTTTGAGCTCATCATTGGTCGCGGCCTGCAAGGCGTTTTCGCGGCGATGCTTGCCCCCGCCGCTCTGTCATTGTTGACGGTGACGTTCACACACGGACGGGAACGCAACACGGCGTTTGCCATTTTTGGCACCGTCGCGGGAACCGGCGCAGCCATAGGGCTAGTCTTGGGCGGAATCCTGACCGAGTTTGCAGACTGGCGCTGGTGCCTCTTGGTTAATGTCTTTTTTGTCATCCTTGGCCTCATTGGTGGCGTGCTATTCCTGAGCGAAAGCAAGGCTGACGGCGACAACAAGTATGACGTCTGGGGCGCTATTACGGTGACGCTTGGCCTAGGCACCTTGGTATATGGGTTCAGCCTTGCTGAACAAGGTTGGGGGAGTGTGGGCACCATTGCCTTCCTGAGCTTGGGCTTGGTGTTGCTGGCACTATTTGTGTGGATCGAAACGAAAGTTGCCCAGCCCCTCTTGCCGTTGCACATTTTGACGCACAGGGTCCGTGCGGGGGCTCTAGGGCTTCAAGCAATTGCAGGGATTGTCATGATTGCGGCCATGCTGTACCTCGCGTTGCACCTGCAGATTGTCGTGGGACTGCCGCCGCTGCAGGCAGGTCTAGCTACGCTACCCATGACGGTTGCCATCATGGCGATGGCCCCGATCGCCACCAAGTTACTGACTGACGTTGGCCCACGCCTCATTCTCATTGGTGGCCCACTCCTGGTGGCCGGTGGTTTGGTTTACCTGAGCCGGATCACCGCCGATGGCAACTACTTCACCCAAGTGCTGCCGGCCCTTGTCATCATGGGGTGCGGTATGGGCTTTGTGTTTGTGCCTTTGCAAAACCTTGCGCTGCTTGGAGTTGCCCCTTCCGATGCCGGTGCTGCGTCAGCGACGGCAAACTCCGCTATGCAGATTGGCGGTTCAATCGGGGTTTCCGTTTTGACCGCACTATATGTGTCGGCTGCGGGCGCAACCGATTCCCTTGTGGGCCAGCCCCTACTTGAGGCTTTCACCAAGGGATATTCGGCTACGTTTATTGCAGCGGCAATAGCTATGGTGGCTGGCTCGGGTATTGCAGCAGTTTGCATCCGCGGACCCAAGGAAGAACTCATGCCGCACTTAAAGTCTGAGAGTCTGGTCCACGCGGGTTAACATGCAGGTAGGACCAAATTCTGTTCGGGAGTGAACTGAACATGACTAAGCACCGTATTTACACAACCAGTGTTGCCAGCGTGTATCCGCACTACGTCACCAAAGCTGAACGCAAGGGTCGCAGCAAAGAGGAAGTTGACCAGATCATCACCTGGCTGACCGGGCACAATGAGCAAAGTCTGGCCAAGGAGCTTTCCGATGAAACAGACTTTGAAACATTCTTTGACCAAGCTCCGCACATGAACCCGGACCGCGCCCTCATTAAGTGAGTGGTGTGCGGCGTGCGGGTTGAAGAGGTCGAGGAACCCACCATGCGCGAGATTCGCTACCTCGACAAGTTGGTAGATGAGTTGGCAAAGGGCAAGGCCATGGAGAAAATCCTGCGTAAGTCGTATTGTTCGCGCTAGTGGACTTCCTGCATGCTAATAGTAGCAACTAGATTACCGGAGCGATAAGCAGTTTTCCCGCGCTCGAGCGCAAACTTGGGTTGACCGACGCCATCATGATTGGGCTCGGTTCTATGATCGGTGCCGGCATTTTTGCCGCGTTTGCGCCCGCCGCAGCGGCGGGTGCGGGTCTGCTGGTGGGGCTGGGGATTGCGGCCGTCATTGCCTATTGCAACGCAACCTCGTCAGCCCAACTGGCCGCCCAGTACCCTACCTCGGGTGGCACCTATGTCTATGGGCGCGAACGGTTGGGCCAGTGGTCAGGATTCCTTGCGGGATGGAGTTTTGTCATAGGTAAGACCGCTAGCTGTGCGGCGATGGCATTAACCTGCGCCGCTTACCTGGCGCCGGCCGGTTGGGAAAAGCCGGTTGCGGTTGTGGCGGTGCTGGGGCTGACTGCTGTCAACTATTTTGGGGTTACCAGAACCGCGCAACTCACCAAGATCATTGTGATTACGGTTCTGTGTGTCTTGGCAGGTGTTATTGTCCTGGGCTTGGGTTCGAGGCCGGTGACCAACGGTGCTGCCCCGGATTTCTTAGCTATTTTTGGCGCCGGTCGTATCTTCGAATATGGCTGGACAGGGATTTTGCAGTCTGCAGGCCTGCTGTTCTTTGCATTCGCCGGGTACGCGCGTATCGCGACCATGGGCGAGGAGATCAAAGAACCTCGGGTTGCCATCCCACGCGCTATATTGACCTCATTGGGGGTCGCGCTTGTGCTGTACGTTGCGATTGCGGCAACTGCGCTATGGGCATTAGATCCCGATGCCTTAGCCGCTTCCTCGGCGCCGCTTGCGGACCTAGTCGCCCACGTGCCTTGGGCCGTTCCCGTTGTCAAAGCTGGGGCAGGTCTAGCCGCGCTTGGTGCGCTCTTGGCACTGATAACCGGGATTGGCCGCACAAGCTTGGCCATGGCACGCAATGGGGACCTGCCTCGTTGGTTGGCTGCGGTTCACCCAAAGTACGCGGTGCCGTAGATACCCTCGCGTACTGCCTATCGTGTGCGCGATCGGCTGTCTTGCCTTAACCATTTTCTTACCCGCCAAATCGGTTGCCATTGACGTGGTGGTTCTTGTGGTTGGAAGTTGCCTGCGGCTAGTGGCCCTACGGCAGAAAAGTTTGCAAGTGTAACCCCACGGCTTGGGACTAACGTCCCGGTCTTGGCGTGGGTGGGAGCTCTGCCGCAGAACGTGGGTAATTTCATGGGTGTTTTTTTGGAAAATGGTGGTTATCCGGCAATCGTTTTCCGATACTCTGGCTCGGGTGAGTTCTTTGGACTCACCCACATTTTTTACTTGAACGTGGAACCTAGGGGTGGAATCGCGCACCTAGATACTCGCGCACAACTGGATCATCTAGGGGAAAAATCAGTGGTTTCATCTTCGAAGCTTGGCACCTCGCATCGAGCGAAGGGCAAGTCGCTCATACGAAAAGGCAGTGCACTGCTCGGTGCTTTCGCGCTGCTGCTTACATCGCTCGTAGCATTACCAACCGTGGCAACTGCCGCCCAAGCAAACCCGGGCATCACCATCAGTGACATTGTGCTCGAGAAAGTGGGTGGGGGTGAGACCGTAACCGTTGGTGACAAGGTCAAGGTCTCCGGCAACTGGGACGCCTCCTCGGCTGAACCTGTTCCGGGGGATGACTTCTTTATTGGATTACCGTCAGAATTCACCTTTGATACCGCAGTGCCTTTCGACCTCAAAGGAGCGGGCGGTGAAATCTGGGCAAATTGCGTTACGGATCCGGAATCCGACAGGGCAACTTGTACGCTCACTGACATAGTCAAGGAGTGGCCAGAACTCGTAAACGGCACGTTCGCGTTCGAGGTCACCGCTGATAAGGTTACGGACCTTGGCGAGGTAGTTTTTGACGGCAACGGGACAGACCTTTCAGTCGACCTTCCCGGTGAAGGTGGGATCGGCGATGGTGTTGAACTGCCAAAGGACTGGAAGAAGTCCGGAGCGCTGAACGGAAACAAGTGGTCGGTAGACTGGACCATCTCGGTTCCTGGAACCATGCTTGCCGGAGCCGACCAAGACACGGTCAGCATCTTAGAGACGCTAAGCCCCAATCACCAGCTCTGTGACCCCGCTAACTTGAAGGTTCAGACCAAACGCGGCGACGTTGTAACGGACGTAACTGACATTGCTGCGATCAATAAATCTGTTGCGGAAAACGACTTTGCGATCGATTTGGCCAAGCCTGCCGGAGGTTTTGATGAGAACGTCGAGTACATCATTACGTACAGCACCTGCACCCTGAACGGCGAGATTGACCCGGTCGGTACCCAGTACACCAACGAAGCCACAATCAATGGTGAGTCCTCCGGTGAGATTGGCGTTGGTCAAGACTTCAACCCCGGGTTGAACGTTGCCAAGACTGGAAAAATTCTCTCGGGCGGGCACCGAGACGGCCGCATTGAGTGGAATATTGTGGTTGACGGAGATGTCCTCAAGGATGAGCCTTCGCTTACGTTGACGGACACGCTGTCTGAAACCCACCGCCTGTACTTCAAGGACAATGCTTATGTTCTTGACGGTTTTGCAATCACCGAGCGCTACGGGCCGAGCGGAAGCAGACAAACAAATGTAACCGAGAATTACAACATTGCCTTTGCGCCGGGTGTTGATGGCCAATCATTTGCTCTTGAAGCCACGCCCAAGGACGCCGGGACTAAGTTCCAGGCAAACCCTTTCCAGTACGTGATTACGTACTACACGGAATCAACCACTGAGGGTCTGCCAGACGCTGGAACCGAATTCTCCAATGCAGCAGTTGTGAATGGCAAGAACGCTTCAGACACGGTGAAAATCCCTAACCGTGCGAGCGGTAAGACGGGAAGCCTCTCGGGCAAGTTTGTCGAGATCGATGGCACCGAGTATTCACCGCAGACCACAATCAATTGGGACATTACGGTAACCGGTGAGCAGCTCAAGGGCCTTGACACTGACCTGACCCTCACCGACACGCTCAGTGCTAGCCACATGGTTTGTGACCCCGAGGGGGCTTTGAAGCTGGGCGACGACATTACCAGTCGGCTGAACTTGGTTGTCGAGGCTCGCGACCAGATCCACAATGGTGGCAAAGTGACTGTTAGTTTGGGCAACGCAACCGCAGTCCTGGGCGAAAATGGCACGGTGATCATTACCGTTCCCAAGCCGGACCCGGCCTTGGATGGCACCCTCACCGGTTCTAGCTTTAGCCATGAGTACAAGTACGTGTTGAGTTACACCACTTGCACCACCAGCGGTGGCATGGATACACCGGGAACCGAATACACCAACAGTGTTGAATTCTATGGCCACACCTTTACCGGTTCCGAAACCCAGCACAACTCCGGTGGCGGAACTGGAGAGGGCGTCTCACGTGGTTCCGTAGCGGTGTCAAAGGTCATCACTGACAACGCAGCGGCGTCAGTCATCCCAGCGGACACGGAGTTCACCGTGCACGTCAAGGAGATCGACCCCAATGGCGTTACGCAGGTTGAATACGACCTTGCAGTGCGCGCAGATGGCAGTTCTGTCAGCGGGCCAAACTCTCGAGGAAGTGGTTGGACGATTGAGCTCTCTGAGCCCACGTTCCCATCGGTTCCGGGTGTAACTTTTGCCAAACCAGTATTTGCAGTTACCCCAGGCGTGACTCCAAGCGCCGATGGTTCAACGGCTGTGGCCGAGTTGAACCCCGGCAAGAACATTAGGGTTGAGCTCACCAACACTGCGGTCATGGGATCCGCGCAAGTTGTCAAGGTAGTTGAAGGCGCCGCGGCCGCCCTGGTAGATCCAGAGCAGGAATTCATGGTTACCGCAGCGATTGATGTTGCTGCCTTGGGCGCTGATTTCCCGGCTCAACCCGACCGGGTTATCTCCATCAAGGCAAGCGAGCCCATCAACCTAGATAACCTTCCAATCGGTGCAACCGTTTCCTTCAGTGAAGTGAAACCCGCTGACGACGATGTGCTCACGTGGGGTGACCCAGTGATCTCCCCGAGCAGCATTGAGGTCACTGCCGAGCACGCAACGGATCCTGCAATGATTACGGTGATTAACTGGGTTGAGCGCACCGTCGGTACGTTCGCCATCATGAAGACCGTAGGCGGCGAGCAGTCCAGTAACCCGGCGGTTCCGAGCACCGTAACGGTCACTGCAACTTGGGTTGATGCAGATGATAGGACCCAGTCCAAGGAACTTACAATTCCAACCGATGGCACCCCTGTTGCATTAGGTGAAGACCTCTTGATCGGTACCGAGGTCACACTCACGGAGACCCCACTCAACGACGGCTCGTCCATCGCGTGGGCGGCACCGGTTTGGTCTGGTACGGGAGTTGAGATCGATGGTGAAAGCGCCCTTGTAACAATTGGACGCGATCCTAACGCAACTGTTTCACTTGAGAACCACGCTGCGACATCGACTGCCGGCATCAGCCTGATTAAGGGCATTGCGGGCGAAGCGGCAGAGGCCGTAAGTGTTGATGCACAGTTCCCAGTAATTGCGTCTTGGGTTGATGCTGAGGGTGAACCACAAACCCGTGAGTTCATGATTGATTCCAACGCGCCAACCAGCTTGGGCGAGGACCTTCCGGCGGGAACTGAGGTGACCTTCACAGAAGGTGAACGCCCGGGAATCGACACGGTGATTTGGGGTTCAATTACTATCAGCGGTGACGGGGTCACCGACCACGGTGATGGCCGCGCAACGATCGTGATCTCAGATCAGCACGAGGACTTGCCGCTGATTACCGTGGTCAATGAGGCGACTTGGGCGCCGGGAACGTTCTCCCTAGCCAAGAAGGTCACCGGTGTACTACTCGACCTTGAAGACGTGCCGGACTCCGTAACGGTTACGGCTACCTGGGCCGACGTACAGGGGCAGCCACAATCCAAGGAACTGGAACTGCCAACCGATGGCACCCCGGTAGCCTTTGGCTCTGACTTGCCTCACCTGACCGAGGTCACCTTGACTGAGGACGCCCCAGCGGGATCACCAAGCTTCACTTGGGATTCCCCAACTTGGGCGGGGGAGCAAATCAACGTAGCTGACGACGGCTCAGCAGTGCTGACTATCGGTGCCGCGGTTGACGCTGAGCTGGTCATCACTAACAATGCGACGGCCACTTTGACTAGCCTGGCACTGACCAAGAAGATCTCTGGTTCTGGTGCCGCACAGGTTACAAGCGATGCAAAGTTCCCCGTGACCGCTACCTGGACCGACATTTTGGGTATCGAACAGGTAAAGGAAATTGAGATCGTGGCGGGTATGCCCTCCTTGATCGAGAACGTCCCGGTTGGTGTTGAGGTGCAGTTGGTTGAGGGCAAATTCGATGTTGCCAAGAACCTGAAATGGATCGGTGCCCAGTGGGCTGGCGAAGGCGACGACGTTGAACTCACCGAAGGCCAGAATTCAACCTCGGTAACCATTGTCCTCACGGGTGCGAGCCCAGACGCTGCGAAGGTCGAGCTCACCAATGAATTCGAACTCATCCCAGACCAGCCACTTACCGGTCTGATTCCAGGGTTGCCGGTAACCGGCGCTGACCTGACACCAGGCAAGATCGCTGCAATCGCGGTTGGCTTGTTGGTGCTCGTTGGTGGCGGAGCGTTCCTTGTAATTCGGGGAAAGCGTAAGGAATAGCGGCGCTCCTAAGTCTGCCGATTGTGCCATTGTTCCCCCTGGGAAACGCTGGCCGGTGACTTCGGTCGAGACTTAGAAGACCACTCAAGACTGTGGCAGCTCATCACAAACGATGAGCTGCCACAGTCTTTTTGCTTACCGTGCGGTGCACTTCGAGGGAGAGTTGCCGGGACGCAGTTATTGCCGCGTGCCCCAATATCGTGGTTGTGCCGTGGACTGCGCGTTATAGAGGGGGACTGATAGGAGTCAGTTCCACTGAAATGAGTTTGTCGTCCCCGTCATTGGGCGCGCCGCGGCCGTCAGTATTATTGGTCAAGAACCAGAGCAAGCCGTCTGGGGCGGCAACGACATCGCGGATCCGGCCGTACTCAGAGCTAAAAAAGGAAGTTTCCTGGTCGAGGGTTGCTAGGTGTACAGCGCGCAGTGTTTGGCCGCGCAGGTTTGCGATGAACAGCGTGTTTCCGGTTTGCGCCATACCGCTAGGGCTGGCTTGGGAAGGATCCCATTGCTGGACAGGGTCAACAAACTGGTCTGAGCCAGTGATGCCCTCAACGATAGGCCAACCATAATTGGAACCGGCCCGAATAATATTGAGCTCATCCCAAGTGTTTTGGCCAAACTCGGACGCAAACATGGTGCCGTCCGGTGCCCAACTCAGCCCTTGCGGATTGCGGTGTCCGTAACTGAACACTAAGGAACCCGGAAACGGATTGTCAGTTGGGACCTCACCGTTCGGAGTCATACGCAAGATCTTGCCGGCCAAGGAATCAAGGTCTTGGGCGCTTTGGCCCTGTCCGGCATCGCCAGTGGTGGCATACAGCATGGAGTCGGGACCAAACGCAAGGCGCCCACCGTTATGGTTGCCCGCCGCCGGAATTTGATCCACCAGGGTGGTGCCTTGCCCCAACGAAAGTGCGCCCGGTTGGCCACTGAGTTCAAACCGTTGTATTCGATTGCCAGAGGTTCCAGTCGAGTACACAAAGAGCTCGGCGCTAATATTGCCTGCAGATTTGACTCCGGTGTCTGGTGTTTGTGGTCGGGTAACAATTCCTAAGAGGCCGCCTTCCCCGCCGTGATGGACACCCGGAACCACCCCGGCAACGCGAACCTTCCCATCAACAGTGCCTTCAATGATCTTGCCGGTGTCCCGTTCACTAATCAGAGTTGAGGTCCCAACAAAGGTGATAGACCAAGGCGCGTCAAGACCGGTGGCAATTTCCTTGACCGTGGACGGATCTGGCGTCACTGCCAAAGGCTCATCACTCGGTGATGGGCTGGGTGACTCAGGTGCGGTAGGAAGTGGCGACGGATCCGTGGTATTGGATTCTGCTGGCGTACCGCTACCTTGTGGGGTCCCAGAACAAGCCGTGAATGTGAGCGTTAGGCCAATACACAATGCAACAATTCGGATAAATTTGGCAGCGGACACGGTGTCTCCTGACGGTTGCAATTGGGCAAACGCTCTTGTGCATAAGACTATCTACTAGCACGTCAGATAGCAGGAGATGGGCGGGAACCGGTATTGTGAATCCAGTAGAAATCGGTTGGTTTCACCGGCCAACAGATCTGGAAAATATCGAAGTGGGGCAGTGAACATGGGAAGCATCAGCGTTGGACTACCGTTCGAGTTGGAGTCCGTGGGACCACAATCAGCCCGGCGACCTGTTGTCAAGGAGGGTGTAGTCCACCTGTATGCGGGTGCCGGTGCAGATCTGTTTGTTGATCCGGCCCCAAACCCGGATGCAATACTCCCGGACGCTGAGCGCTTTGTCACCCAGCAAAGAGGGGACTTCACGCTTTCTGCCTTCGTGGAGGCAGACACCGCCGAGCAATATGACTCCGGTGTGCTGCTGGTTTGGGTCAGCGAAACAGTTTGGGCAAAGATCTGTGTTGAGCAAGATCCTCAGGGCAGGCAACGTCTCGTTTCAGTTGTGACAAGGGGCGTCTCTGATGATGCCAATGGCCCCATCTTGGAGCGGGCCGCTGCGTACCTACGGGTCACCCGTAAGGGAGAAGTGTTTGGGTTGCATGGCTCCCAAGATGGCAAACACTGGGATTTGCTGCGCTACTTTGGGCTGGGTGTGGCAAACGCTGAGCCAGTATTCGTTGGCTTGTTGGCGCAATCCCCAGCCGGCCCGGGCTGCGAGGCCCTATTCTCTCAGATCAAATTCAGTACACAGACCACTGCGGACCTGCGTTCTGCAGAATAACTAATCTCGGTAGGGGGAACACCATGTTCAATTTTTTCAAACGCAAGCCTAAGAAGACTGATCAGACCGGACCCCAAGTGGTCCAGCCAGTTCTGAATCAAGGCCCCGGGATCCAAGCAATCCCCTTGCAAGACGTTGGGATGCGGCTGTTGTTCATCGACCCGGACTCGGACATGTATTACTTCACCGTGGTAAGCCAAACGCAGTTTGGTCATCTCAATGGACGTCGGGGTACGGATTTTGAATTGAAGTCTGTCACTAATCTATGATCTAGTCGCGCCTAGAATCAGGGCGTGTGATTAGTGGGAGAGACGTGCCCAGGCTGTCATCCACGGCGGGTTAGTTGCAGTACTGGAATTGTCCGTGTGGTGTTTTGTTCATACTGAATGAACCCGGGGCTCATAGCTTTGAACTGCGCATAGGCGTCGTCTCGCTGAGCGCCGTGAAGTTGAGTTACATGGACCGGTACGGTTCCATCGTCGGGGGTTTCAATGTCAATGTCAGGATGTGCCAAGAGGTTGTAGAACCAGCTAGGGTTGCTTGGCGCGCCACCCTTAGAAGCGGCCACATACCAAGTGTCTGGGTTCTTTCGCACGTGCATGACGGGGGTGACCATGGGCTTCCCGCTCCTTGCCCCAACGTGGTGGAGCAGAACCAACCGGCGACCAAACTGCGCTGTCGTTACTGTGCCATGATTTTCCCGAAACTCACTTATGATTCGCTTATTTCTATCGAAAAACTTGGGGCTCATTTTCTTTTCCAATCAGCTAACCGTTGCTGTGGCTACGCCTTGGCAGGCTAATTTTTATCCTACGCCCGAGCAGATGAAATACCACCGGCGCCATTGTTCAAAGCGGCGCAACGCCAAATTGTTTGGAATTCTGCGAATCAAATGATTTACTTCAATTAACCGGACATCGTTGTCCGGTTGCGTGGAGGGAGCATAGTTGCACAAGCCGTGCCTGGATTGCTCCTTTACCGAGAAGAGGAGTGATCATGAACGCTGCTAGATATGACGTGGTGGTTGTTGGTTCGGGCGCCGCAGCGCTGACAGCGGCTGTCACCGCCGCCGAGTCCGGCAAGAAGGTCTTGGTAGTAGAGAGCACCGACAAGTTTGGTGGCTCGACGGCTATGTCCGGTGGGGGAGCTTGGCTACCAAACAACCACCTCATGGCTCAGAACAGTAATCCCGACTCATACGACGCCGTGCGGACCTACATGGACGCGGTTATTGCGGATGTTGGGCCAGCTAGCTCCAAGGAACGCCGCGATGCCTTCGCAACGCATGCCCCAAAGGTGGCCAAGTACCTCGAAGGATTGGGGTTCGAATGGAGCTATGGCAAGGGATACGCGGACTACCACCCGGAAGAGCCGGGTGGACTTTCCAGTGCCGTTGCCTCCCGTGAGCAAGAGTTTTTGACCGTTCGAAAGCGCAAACGAGACAGGTGCTACCCGCCCCTCAATCGCCGCCTGCGTCACGGTTAGAACGGGGCCGGTGTCCGGTTCTGTCAGTGGCGAAGTCGCCGCGGTCAGGCCCGCAAACTTGATCTGCGCAGGCGGGCATCGGCCCGAGAAATCAGGTAATCGGTGTAGGTTCCGGAAAATCTGGTCACCCCGCAACCAGAACCTGGACCATCCACATCGGGCTGTGTGTCACCGTGCGGAACCGCCACCGGATGGAGGTCCACCAAAACCGTGGCAGCCTCGTCCAAGAATGCCCGGTCGTGACTGGCAAACATGACAATCCCACGCGGTCGCCCGCAGCAACGGTGAAGGAGACATTGGTGAGAACGCGTTGGCTGGCAAAGGATTTAGATATACCGTCAATGCGCAGGTGAGTGGGGTTTACGGTACTACCGGGCATTCTCAATGCGCCAGTGATTAATTGAGGCTCACAAAATCCTGCCGGGCCTCAGGGGCGCAAAGTCGCTCGGGTCATACGTGAGGCATTAGGGATGTGCGGGGAGATCCTCGGGTAGGTCCGGTTCATCGAACTCGGAGAAGATCGCGTTCATCTCACGCTCGCGGAAATTCTTGCGCCGGTGGACCCCAAAAATGTAGATAGCATCGAGAACCCCAAGGGAGTTCAAGGTTAACAGTGCAATAAACCAGGGCTTGCTGTCATCCTTGGCCGCTCGCCACAACGAAGTGCCCTTCCAGGCCAAGCTCCAAGTGACCAACGCTATGAGGAGAGCCTGCAACTTTGCGTTCTTTTTTACTCGTCGAGCGACCATGCGAGTTGGAGAAAACTTTGCTGAAAACTTCGAGGGGACGTGTTTTCCTTGCTTCTTGGGGCAGATTTGCAACATTGAAAATCCTAACGGTCGGTATCACCTGTGACCTTTCACTCTACGCGGTTCAAGTGCGCAAGACCCAGCCCAACGTCCCATCTAGTTTCACGATCGGGGGAACTCCGCGGACGGGTAGCATCCTTGGATTCACTGCGGGAGCGCTGCGATAGTCCAACAAAAATGGCTACCCCAAACAGGGGCAGCCATTTTGTTACTCGTTGAAACGGTAAGGAATCTTCAAGTACACATCAGCCATTGGGCAGGAGTACCGCACGCCCGCGTAGTTCTCCGGTGTGCATCTTCTCATAGGCCTTATTGGCGTCTTCAAGCGAGAACGTTTCTACCTCAACGTGGATGAGGCCACGACGGGCCAGGTCAAGGACCTCCATGAGCTCGGAACGTGAGCCCCAGTATGGTGCCCGCACGGCGAGGTCGTACGGGATCGACCCAAATCCTGACGGCACAACACCGCCACCAATACCAACAATTTGCAGGTCGCCATCGGATGAACTCATCTTGACCGCCAGATCAACCGTTACCTGGGCTCCAACGAAGTCCAGAACAACATCTGCGCCCTTGCCTCCGGTCAGTTCCTTGACCTGTCCAACAGCGTCCTCGTTCGACAGCAGCGCGTGGTGCGCGCCAACCTCACGGGCCAGAGCTAGCTTGTCTTCGGAGATATCCAAAGCGATTACCTGGGCGCCGGTGATCGCGCGCAAGATCTGAATACCTACGTGCCCAAGCCCGCCGGCACCAATGACTACCGCCGTTGAACCGGCGCCCAACTTAGGTAGGGACGTCTTGATGGCGTGGTACGGGGTGAGCCCGGCATCGGTAAGGGAAACGTTGCGGACCGGGTCTAGGTCGCCCAGCGGAACGAGGTGGCGTTCGTTGTTGACCACCATGTACTGTGCCATGGCACCCGGGGAGCCCAACCCAGGGGGCGCAATTCCCAGCTCGGCAGCGTTCAGGCAAATGTTCTCTTTGCCCTGCGCACAGCGGTGGCAGTAGCCACAACCCTGCGGGCCGTAAACCGCAACCGCGTCACCAACGGCAACGGTGGTGACCCCCGCGCCAATGGCCTCGACAATGCCAGCGCCTTCATGCCCAAGAGTCAATGGAAGACCAAAGGTGTAGGCCTCTTTTGGCAGGCTCATAACAAACTCGTCTGAGTGGCAAACTCCGGCCGCAGTGACCTTCAACAGAACCTGGCCCGCTTGGATTTGTGGAATAGGCACGTCCACTACCTCTGGACGCCCACCGATCTCGCGGTATTGCAATGCCTTCATTGTTGACATAGTGGTTCTCCTCTACTTTGAGACCGCAAGCAAACCTTGCTGCGGATTACGTGTTCTGGTACGGGAATGCTTGTAGCTAAAACTGCTCATTGGTGGTGCCATCTGCGATCCGGATCCACCATGCGGGAAATAGGTTATCCAGATAAGTGACTAAGCGCTGGACCGTAAGCTCGGTTCCGTCATGAAGCCAAACTGCGATGACTCCGATTGTGCCGTGGGAAATAAACTGTGCGGTTGCGTCCAGCGCGGATTGTGAGTGTTCTGGGGCTGCTCCTAATGCGGTCGCAAGATGCCTGGATTGTTCTGCCAAGTGCTGGTATACGGTCTGCGCAAAGTGCTGGGTGAGAAAATCGGCGACTGCTCCGTGCCCCGTTGGGGTGATGTTGCGGCGGTACATCACTTGATGAACGATCAGGTGCTCACCAAGTTCTTCAATTGGACGTTGTCTTACAGGACTGCTTTGGGTCGTTGCCAAGGATTGGTCTTGGTGGCTGTCAAGGACATGGCTGCGGACTAAGTCGAGCTGCTCCCGCAGAGCCTGTGTTAGTAAATCCAGGGGAGACGTGGCGTGATTGTAGAAGGTCACTCGGTTAATCTGAGCGGCTTGAGCGACCTGAGTGACAGAAATCTGGGAAATTTCGTGTTCTTGCGCAAGGCTGAGAATGGTGGCACGCAAGGCGTTTTGGGTGCGTTGGGCGCGGGCATCCATTTATCTCTCCCTTGAACAAGCTGATTGCCAATACCTCGTTTGAAGCGTACCCTATTTGGACTACAAGTGTAGTTTAAATTCTCAACGAGGAGATTACGACATGTCATCATTTGCAGGAAAAGTGGCGCTTGTTACCGGTGGAGCTTCTGGTATTGGGGCTGCCGTTTCAAGGGAGTTAGGAGCTAAGGGGGCCTGCGTTGTTGTCACCGATATCAACTTGGACGGTGCCCAAGGTGTCGTTGACGAGATCATCGCTGCGGGCGGAACTGCGGCCGCTTTACGTCAGGACATAGCAGTGGAAGCAGACTCCAAGGCTGCGGTTGAATTTGCGGTTGCGACCTATGGTCAACTTGACCTTGCCGTGAACAACGCTGGAATTGGCGGCGGCATTGCCCCCATTGCGCAGGCCTCAACCGATGACTGGCGCCGCACGATCGACATTAACCTCAATGGAGTCTTCTACGGATTGCGGTATCAGCTGGAACACATGATGACCCGGGGCAGTGGATCCGTGGTGAACGTATCTTCGATCCTTGGTACCAACGGCCAAGCGAACTCGGCCGCATATGTTTCAGCAAAGCACGCCGTGGTCGGGTTGACCAAGACAGCCGCACTTGAAGTGTCACCGCATGGCATCCGCGTCAACGCTGTGGGCCCCGGATACATCAACACCCCGCTGCTGGAGAATGCTCCCCAAGAAATGCTCGATGGCTTGGTCGGTCTGCACCCCGCAGGCAGACTTGGCAATGCCGAGGAAGTGGCAGCAATTATCGTGTTCCTGCTTTCGGATGAAGCATCATTTGTTACCGGTAGTTACCACCTAGTAGATGGCGGCTACTCCGCGCGCTAATCGGCTGCGGCAAATACCCAAGTTGGCCACCGAGCTATACGGTTCGGTGGCCATCTAGATGCTGGGTATGGCGCCTTCGGTGATTCGATTATTGTGTACCCAGAAGCAAAACGTCAGGGGTTCAGGGGACACCGTGCAACAACGCAAGAAGAACCGAAGGACAGGCAAGAGTCTGCCGCGCACTAAACCCGTACGGCCAACTGTTCCGGCAGTGGGAAACAATGAGGATGCGTACACACCGGCCAATATTGTCCGGTACATTTTAGATCCTGGTTTTTATGTACTTACTGTTGTGGCATGTGTTCTTGTAGTTGTTGGCGTCAATGTGGCTGCGGGAGATACCAACGGTGACCAGCCCCTCTTCTTTGGTCTAGCGGTAGGCGCTGGGGTACTTCCAGTGGCCTGGATGGTGTTGCGAACGTTGTGGAGCGGCAAACCCGACTCTCGATTAGTGCTCCAATCCGTGACTCTTGCATCCCTCATGAGTGCGTGCGCCAACATGATCGTTGGAGTAGTCATGGTTCTGTTGCCACCGACAGCGCAGAAGATTGCTGATGCTCGCGGGCCAGCCAATGATTGGCATTACTATTTCACACCTGATCTTGGGAACCCGGCCACAAATGTTTTGCTTTCAGTAGGGCTCATGGGGTTCATAGCAGCGCTCCTGACAGGCTTACTACTCGTGGTTTTCGTTGTGCTACCGATCATGGCGCTTACAAATGCCGACCGGCTGGTAGCCCAAAATCTCCTTGATACCGCACCGCAGCATCGGAAAGCCAACGTCTTTTCCGTTAGGTTAACAGCCCTGCTGCTTGCCCTGATCTTTGTGATGGTGACGGCCATTGTGGTTGGCAAGGAATTTTCCCAGACCCAGCCATTTCTAATGGCGATGACGCAAAGTTGGCGGGTGTTCATGAGCCCAGGAACCTTTTGGGGTGAAGCAGTTTGGACCCTTGGCGCACTCCTTGTTCCCGTGGTCATTGTTCTACTGATTGTAATTCGAACTAAACAGCGTCCGGATTATGCAGCGCGGGAGGCCTTGGGTGTCAACGCCATAGGAGACAGGCTAAAGACGCAGACAGTAAACCCAAAAGTATCCCGGAACGAGCATGCACCAAAGTAGCCTTTTCCAACACCTGTTTAGCTGACATTAGAGTTTGAATTGTTTGGTCACCGAGGCTTAGATACTGTTGGATGCTATGAACCAACAAGAGTCTTTCCCAGACCCGGAGTCTGCCGAAAAAGACGTTCCAACTGCCGGTAGCCTGATCAAATTGGCAGTTCGGGACAACGTATTTATTCTCCTGGTTGTGCTTTCTTGTATCATCACCGGTTTGGGTATATGGGTTGCCGCAGGAGATCCCCACGGTAAGCAGGGATGGTCCATGCCTGCCGCAATTCTTGCCCCCGCACTGCCCGTGGCCTGGTCGATCGTTCAGTTGCTTTGGAATGACACAAAACCAGAGTTGTTCATCGGTAGTGCATTCTTGCGCAGCGTGGCGGTACCCTTCTTTTCCGTGGTGCCGACGTTATTTTTTGCCGTAGTAACGGTCCTGTTGCCGGTAGTTAACCGGACCATTGAAGAAACTAGGTACGGTGAGTATGGAACTCACTATTACTTTTCGGTGCGCGATGGTTCCCCGTTGCAGGTTGTGATCGCAGGAACGGGGGTGCTTGGTTACGCAGCCGGTGTGCTCGCAGGCCTGCTGATTATCGTATTTGTATTGCTGCCGACTATGGCGTTTGGGAACCCCAAGAAGTTTGCTCAGGTTAACCAACTTGAACCCGGGGAGGAGCACGCAAAGAGCAACGCCGTGGCTTCGAAGGCACTGTCCGTGTTCCTCATGCTGACGTTCCTGATTCCGACACTTATCGTTTTTGGTAAGGAACATGCCCGGGGGTACACCCTCGGTGAAGCAATCAAATACACGTTTTCAGTGTTTAGCTACCCGTATCCAAGCGAGCTCGTAGGTGACATCGCATGGACCACGGGGGCTGTCCTGATCCCCATTGGGGTTGTTGCGGTTGTGGTGGCCAAGTTCTTCCAAAAGCCCAAGGCCCACCGCCCGGCCTTTCCAACACTGGAAGGTGACATTCAGGCAGAGTCCTTGAACGAATCTCCTGCCAATCGCACTCGAAACGAGAAGTGAATTGCACCAGAATACGGAGTACACCCTTGAGACTTTTACGGCCCGAACTCGGGGCACACCGTATGTGCTTGAGCAAACCAAGAATGGCCTGAAGGTATCTCTCAACGTCGTTGACCACGACTGGGCTTCAACGTTAGCGGCTCACCAGGTGCGGGAGTTTTATGAGGTGTTGGTGAAGTTTGATGTGGAGTCGGGGTTTGCCAAGATTACTCCTCAGCAACGGGAACTGAAGTATCAGCTCGGTGCAAACGGCGCAGTAATCGGCGCTTCGGTTGGAGGAGAAGTCTTTCGAGGCAGGATCATCCATTCGAAATCCAGCATCTCGACATCTAAAAATGGCGTCCCAAACAACGTTGTTAGGTCGCAGGCGTCATGGAACTTTGATGGTCAAGAACTCCAAGACTTCGTGACCAAAACCCTGATCGAATGTGGCTGGCAAGTCGATGAAGGCATGGCCGGAAAAGTTGGGATGATCGCCGCAATTTTTGGTGGAATTGTTGCGGTGATCGCAGGAGTCGGTGCCCTTGTTCTGACGCTTGTTGGGCGGTAGATAAGCCGGTTCCGTACAAAGGGCTGCAACAAAGACCCCATGGCTGCCGTTCATGCTAGCCATGGGGTCTTTGAAGTTCAAGGCAGTGAACTAGTTTTGGTTGAGGGACTATCGCACGGCGTCAAAGCGCTGGCCTGCTGGGTCAGATGGCAGCAGGTAGAACACCAAGACGATGATGGAACCAACAAAAGGAATCAACGACAAGAAGATCATGGCTCCGGACTTGTTGGAGTCATGCAGGCGGCGCCAGCTCAGCGCGAGACTCGGAATAAAGGTTACCAAACCGATGAGTCCCAAAATGAGTGAGCCGGCGATGTAGAGCCCGGAGGAAGAAATAGCAGCTTCAATTGTTTGGAAGGCACTTCCTCCTTGGGCTACGAGCTCCAAGATCTCTGGGAAGGAATAAGCTCCGTACTGCCCGGAAATTTCTTTGACGGCTTGGGACATCCCCATGTACAGCATGATCTGCGGAATGATCGAGATCAGCATGAACGCCAAGGCAACCCACCAGAACTCGCTGCGGGACGCGCGGCCTGAGAAGGTGGCGTACTTCTTGAAGAACCTGGACATTGCCTGACCCATGCTCGCCCCTGGCAGAGGTGCCTGTGATGGGTCCGTTGGCATCTGGTTAAAGCTCTGCTGCCCAAAACCTTGCTGGCCGTACGGTGCCTGTTGACCGTAAGCTGGCGGTTGACCGTATGCCGGCTGCTGGTACTGGGGTGGCCCTTGGGGGTAGGCGGGAGCGCCGCCCGGCTGTCCGTACGCGGGTGGTTGGCCAAAGTTGGGTGGTGGTTGGTTACCCATTGGCTGCTGAGGTTGTTGCCCGTTATTGGGGAATTCGGGTGGTTGTGGGTAAGACATTGCGGTCTCCAATAATCGAGGTGGCGGATACTTAATAGTAGGTGAGCATACCCCGATTGTGGTCCGTGGCATACGGCAACGTAAGATTTGTCTGTGAACGAAGTGACGGTTATTTTGTGGCGGCATGCGCCAACTCCGGACAACGCGGCCGGTAGGCTCCAGGGGCGGTCGGATACCCCAGCGGGTGAGTCCGGACTATTGTTAGGCAGTGCGGCGGCCGGTCTCATCTTGAAAAAGTACGGAGTACCCACAAGAATATTTTCGTCGCCGTTGCAGCGCGCGTCAGCGACCGCGCAACTGCTTGCCGATGCCGCACTCGCGTACCAGCCTGAATCGAACTTACAGGTGGGTGAGTTTGGCCCGACGACCGTGGAAGTTGAAATTGAAGATGGTATCAACCAGCGAAGTTACGGCGTTTGGGAGGGAATGACCCTTGCTGAAGTGCACCGTCACCATCCAGAAGAACTAGCGATACGTAATGCAGGTGGAGACCCGGATATCCCCGGTTGGGAAGCGGGGCATGCCGTTGGCAAGCGGGTTGCTGAAGCAATTACCATGCGATGCATGCAAACCATTAAGGAATCACAAGAATCCGTAATCCCACCCGTGCTTGTCTTTACCAGTCATGGTTCAGCAATTGGTACCGGGGTGCGCAATCTGTTGGGGGTACCTGAACACGAGCAGCTCCTCGGGCACCTGGCCCACGCTAACTGGGTTGAGCTGCGGTTTAGAACAGGTGCCTGGACCATTGAACGGTTCAACTATGGTCCTAGCTGACCCCAAATGAGCTCCTCGGATTGGTCAAAGTAAACGTCAATCCTGGGGCTGCCAAACTTCCCGGTAAGGTAGCTAGGAAAGTCACAGAGCACGTGTCAGGTCGATGAGTTTTTGGGGGAGTAGTGGAAAATAACAGTCAAGGTCAGCCTAAACCACAGGTGATCCGGGAATCCAAGGCGCTAGTACTTCTAGGGGGCCTTGCTGTCGTGTTTGCAGCAGGTATTGGCTATGCCATTGCAACGCAAGACTTTACCAGCGCAACCGTGCTACTTCTGGGCTCCTGCCTAGTAGTACTGCTCGTTTGTGCGGTGTTCTTCCTTGCCCTTTATACGAATTTCCAGGTGCGGATTGAACCCGAGTTTGCTGAAATGCGTAGTATTTCGCGCAAGATAACGCGAATCTCATATGCGGATGTGACTCAGTTTGAGCAGGTTCAGTTGGGTAGGGTCCCGGTGCTTCGACTGGTCGGACCAAACCATGAAGTCATCAATATTGATGCCCGGAAGTACAAGGTTGACCAGATTATTGCTGTCCTGTCATAAAGCTATACCGGTTGGTTCTTGATTGGACCGTTGAGCATTGGCTCCTCACGTTGAGTTGCCAACGCCCAATACTGGTTCCGAAATTCGAACGACGCTGACCGTTACCTAAACTGTGGTCGCGCGGGTGCCCACAAAATTGGTAATCCCGAGCTCAATGATCTCAAGGGTGGCAATAGCGTCCGCCGGATCTACCGGTGGATCGGTGCGGTCTTTCAATGCGATTGCAAGCCCCGCGTAGAAGTCAGGGTATTGACCGGTTAGCTTAGCAACCTCTTGAACGTCTCCATCCTGGGTCAACAACCCGGTGGGGAACTCCGTGTCTACCCCGTAGCCGGGTGCGCCAGGAATCAAGCCGGCAATGAGCTGCGATTCTTGAATGTCCAAACCAAACGTTTCAAAGGTACCCTCGGTGCCAATGACCTTGAGACGTGGCCCGGTCAGGTCAATGCGGTTACTCATCCACAGCCGTGACCGCACCCCACTCTTGTGGGTAAGCGCAAAGAATGCGTCATTGTCGTTGGCTAGATTTTCCTTGTCTGCGTCAAGCTCAGCGTAGGAGTGAACGACCGGTCCAAAGAGCTGAACCGCCTGATCAATGAGGTGCGGTGCCAGATCATACGCAATGCCGCCACCCTCACCGGTGGGAAGTTCGTTCTTCCAGTGTTTGCCGGGGCGGCGACCCTGTTTGGTAAAGGTCGATTCAAATTGCAATACTTGGCCGAGTTCACCCGACTCCAATATTTGCTTGACCGTCAGAAAGTCACCATCCCAGCGACGGTTTTGGAAGACGGTGACGGTACGGCCCAGCTCCTTGGCGCGGTCAACCAACTCTTGGGCCTGGCTGGCCAGAGGCGCGATTGGTTTATCAATGACTACGTCCTTGCCAGCCTCGAGTGCGCGGGTGGCCAAGGGCACGTGCGTGTCATTGGGGGAGGCAACAACCACCAAATCGATATTGGCGCCGTCGGCAAAGACCTGATCCACACTTGGAACGATTGCAGTGTTGGGATACAGACTGGCGGCTGCTTGAGCCCGCTCAGGGTTCGAGGTTACGATCATGGCCAACTCATAAGCTTCATCAACGGCGATGAATGGGGCGTGAAAAACACGGCCCGCTAAACCATAGCCAATTACAGCTACACGTATTTTTGTCATGCGCACAGCCTACTGATGATGCTTTACCAAAGGTGGCAGGTTGGCGTTGAGTCGCATGTCAAGGTTGTTGCAGCTTTACCGAGTCCAAGTCAGGTGCCGCACTGTCAACGCGATTAAGTTGCCGCTAATCGGTTTGGCTATGGCAAACTGAGACTCAAAGTTCTGCATACGAAAGGCCCTACCCGCAATGACGCAGCCTAAAACCAAAGCCTTACCCGTACCTGAAACACCGCCGAAGAAGAAGCCCCGCCGGCTCAAACACACGTTGATAATCTTGCTATCTTCGATTGTGGTGCTTGCTTTGGCCGCAACCGGCTCCGTGGTCTGGACCGTACAACGGTCGTTCCCTCAGGCATCGGGAAGCATTGAACTTGCAGGGCTGGAACAAGCCGTTACGGTCCAGCGCGATGAGCGCGGAATCCCCACTATCACCGCAAAAACCAGCGATGACCTGTTTTTTGCCCAAGGATATGTGCACGCCCAGGACCGATTTTGGGAGATGGACTTCCGGCGCCACCTGACCAGTGCCCGACTCTCCGAGCTGTTTGGCGAATCCCAGCTAGAAACGGATAAGTTCTTGCGCACCCTCGGTTGGCGCAACGTAGCGGAGGAAGAAGTTGCTGCACTGCCTGCCGAGGATCTGGGCTATTACCAGGCATACGCAGACGGAGTAAACACCTACCTGGCAGAGCATCAGGGGGCCAAGTTGTCACTTGAATATGCCGTTTTGGGGCTCCAGAATAGTGCCTATGAACCCGAAGACTGGGTGCCAGCAGACTCGGTTACGTGGTTCAAGGCAATGGCGTGGGACCTGCGCACCAATATTGAGGACGAAACCACCCGTGCTTTGATTGCGCCGCACATCTCTGCTGAGCAACTCAACGAGTTTTATCCAGGATATCCGTTCGATGCGCACCCAGTGTTTGTGGATAAAGACTGGTCATCCATTGATGAGAGCCAAAGTGACCAGGAGGTAAGTCAGACTAGCGCGGCCATGCCAGAACTTGAGGAACTGACCGCCCTGCTTGACCAAGTTGATGCACTGGTTGGTAATAAGGGTGAGGGAATCGGCTCAAACTCGTGGGTAGTCTCTGGGGCACACACGGAAAGTGGCAAGCCACTGCTGGCAAATGACCCACACCTGGGCGCTGCGTTGCCATCGGTGTGGAACCAAATTAGCTTGCGCTGCGAAACAGTCAATGCCGAGTGCCCGTTCAACGTCAGTGGCTACAGTTTTTCAGGTCTGCCGGGCATTGTTATTGGACATAACGAGACCGTGGCTTGGGGCTTCACAAACCTGACCACGGATGTGGCGGACCTGTACATCGAACGGGTAGATGGCGATCAGGTGTGGCAAGACGGAAAGACTTACCCCGTCGAAACGCGTACGGAAACAATTAAGGTGGCCGGCGGGGATGATGTGGAACTTGAGGTTCGGTCCACTAAACACGGTCCAATCATCTCCGGACTTACCGACGACTTCACCGAGATTGCCCACAGCCCGGTTCTAGGATTAGGTCAGTGGGATACCAAGGTGGTGACCGATCCGGACTTGCCAGGTGATGTACCAGCGGGCGAATTCGAGGTGGCTTTGCGTTGGACAGCACTCGAACCGGGAACCACGGGGCAAGCCATTTTCACGCTTAACAAAGCACGGAGTTTTGAGGATTTTCGGTTAGCCGCATCCCAGTTTGATGTGCCGGCCCAAAACCTTATCTATGCCGATGTCTCAGGAAATATTGGCTACCAAGCACCGGGTAACCTGCCCGTGCGAGGGGCGGGGGATGGGTGGTTGCCTCAGCCCGGCTGGGACAGCGCCTATGACTGGCAAGGTTCCATCCCGTTTGAGGATCACCCCTACCTTTACAACCCGGATAATGGCTACATCGTCACGGCAAACAACGCGATTGTCAGCAACGACTACCCCTACTTCCTCTCCCGCGACTGGGACTATGGATACCGGGCCGCACGGATTGTGGAGCTCTTAGAGGCCCAGATAGCTGCGGGTCCGGTAACCGCTGCCCAGATGGCAGACCTGCAAATGGATAACCAATCACCGGCTGCAAGTTCCCTGAAGGCTGCGTACAAGAACATCAACGTTGAGGATCAAAAGGTGCAGGAGGCACTTGATCTCCTAGCCACCTGGGATGGCCAAAATAGTGCAGACTCCGCTCCCGCAGCATTCGCCAATGTGCTTTGGAATCAGGTCACCACACAAATGGCGGACGGCTTTGACGTTGAAATTCCACGTGATGATCAATCCCGGTACGCCTATGTGTTTGCGCAGTATCTGGCCGACCCAGCGAGCACGTTATGGGCACAAGGAAAAGATGACTTCTTAGTTACGGCAGCAAACCGTGCCTACACCGAGATTGTGGAACTCCAAGGCAAGAACCCGAGTAAGTGGAACTGGGGTGAACTACACGCCATTCCAATGATTCATGACACCTTTGGCACCAGTGGTATTGCCCCTATTGAATGGCTCTTTAACCGAGGACCATTCCCGACCGGAGGTGGCTCAGGAGTGGTCAACGCAACCGGATGGAACCTTGATAGTGGGTCCTATGCAACCACCTCGGTGCCGTCGTTTAGGACGGTTATGGATGTTTCTGATTGGGACGCCTCGACCTGGTTGAACCTCACGGGCGCAAGTGGCCACGCGTTCCATAAGAACTACACTGACCAGGCTGAACAATGGGCGGCAGGGGAACAATATCCGTGGGCATTTACCCCAAGTGCCACGAGTAGCGCAGCCAAAGACACCTTGATACTCACCCCAAAGAGGTAATGGGCGGGCGTGGAAGATTCTGTTCCAGATAGCTAGGGCAGCCGTGGAAAATACTCATAGGCTGCCCTAGCCGAATGTGAATGGGAGGATGAATCCATGCCGGAATATTACCGATCCTTAACCCGAAATTGGGTGATCTTCGCTAAAGGGTGGTTAGGATCCACGCTTTCCGGCACAAGTTTTGTATTCTGTAGGAATGGTAATTACTGAGAGTTTACAAAAGAAGAGTGCCTCGGTATCTCGGAGGGTATTTTGGCCCGCCGCGATTACCGTATTGGTATTTGTTGCCTTTGCAGTAATTGTTCCGGACACTGCGGAAGCATTCTTCCTTGCAATCCAGACCAAAGTCATCAACACCTTTAGTTGGTACTACGTACTGATCGCTGCAGCGTTTGTCGCGTTTGCCCTCTACATGGGGTTCTCAAAGTTTGGAGACATCAAACTAGGTAAGGATGATGACGAGCCAGAGTTCTCCAACTTGTCCTGGCTGGCCTTGCTGTTTGCTGCAGGTATGGGAATTGGTCTGGTTTTTTACGGACTCGGTGAGCCCCTAAGCCACTTCGCTAGTCCACGCCCTGGCGTAACGGGCAGCCCAGAAGACTTGGCACAGTATTCCTTGCGCCAGACCTACCTGCACTGGGGAGTGCACGCCTGGGCCATCTATGCGGTAGTTGGATTAGCACTTGCGTACGCCATCCACCGCCGTGGCCGTCCCATTTCCATTCGGTGGGCGCTTGAGCCACTCTTGGGACAGCGAGTACGCGGACGCCTTGGTGACACCATTGACGTGATTGCCTTGGTAGGGACCATCTTTGGTGTGGCCACCTCGCTTGGTCTGGGCGTGCTCCAGATTGCAAGTGGGCTTGAGGCTATCAATCTGGCGGAGCCCTCAAATTCCCTAAATATTGTGCTGATCATTGCAATCACCGGCTTTGTGATTTTCTCCGTTGTTACGGGGGTAGACCGCGGTATGAAGTGGTTGTCTAACACCAACCTTTCACTTGCCGCCCTGCTTGCGATTGCCCTGTTGGCTTTTGGTCCAACGGTCTTCTTGCTGCGAGAGTTTGTCCAGTCAATCGGTAGTTACCTGCAAAACATTGTGGGACTGAGCTTTACGGTTTCCGCATTTGAAGGCGAAGCAGGAGAGATCTGGCAGGGCGCATGGACCACCTTCTACTGGGGTTGGTGGATGTCATGGGCGCCATTCGTTGGCGTGTTTATTGCCCGTATTTCCAAGGGACGAACGGTTCGGCAATTTGTGACCGGCGTGTTGCTGGTTCCAACGTTGGTCACCTTCTTGTGGTTCTCCATTGTGGGCGGAACCGGGATCTACATGCAGCTCACGGGCAAGGCCGAGCTAGTGGGGGCCGATGGCTCGATCAACGTTGAGGCTTCGCTCTTTGACATGCTCGATCACCTCCCCGGCAGTGCGCTACTGACCGTTGGCTTCTTGATTCTCATTGCAGTGTTCTTCATTACCTCAGCGGATTCGGGAGCACTGGTCATGGCGATGATTGCCTCGGGAGGGCAAGCCGAGCCAAAGACCTGGCTCCGAGTGGCGTTTGCCTGCCTGAGCTCCGCATTGGCAATTGCGTTGCTGGTCGCCGGGGGGCTTAATGCGTTGAAGACCGCAGCGATCTTGATTGCGTTGCCGTTCTCCTTTGTCATGATTGCGATGTGTTGGTCGACCTTTGTGGCGTTTGGTCGAGAGAATCGTGCGTACGCCAAGGCTCAACGTGCTGCATTCCGTGACCACATTGGTGACTATTACGGGCTTGAAGTTGAAGAGCCGATCATGCGCAGCGGTCCACGTTTACGATGGCCACTGATCCGCATGCCTAAGCCTAAACCAAAGGCGCCGATTGCCGTCACGGTTGAATTTGATCAAAGCATCACGGACGAGCAGGCGGCCGATTTTGCCGAAACTACCGTGGTTAAGGTCGCCGCCGATGGCAGCGTCTCAACCGACCAGGTTGAAGAAGCTACCATCGAGCATGATCCCGTAAGTGAAGTGATGCCGGACCTAGGAGTTGTTGAGTCCTTTGATCAGGATCAGCAAACTGAAAAATAGTTGCACCTCGCACCCTTTGGCTGACAAGGGTGTGGTCATGCACGGTAGAACGTAACAGTATTGGGGCAGAGTTCATTAGAACTCTGCCCCAATACTGTTATATGAACAATTTTGTCCGATCGACGCCAAATGTTGATGCTTGAGCGGGTCTATACGTTGGAAACTGCTGCGTGGTCAGATAACATCGTGCCGAAGTTAACGCATGTTTCACCCGGTACGTCTGCTTAGAGTGGCAAATCCGAAGCGGCAGCCCGGTGGCGTTGTAGACTGCAGTCCTGCACGTATATTCTGGTTTTTGCTGTTTCATGCTTTTTCGATGGTGCGGCACTGAACGTTGGGAAAATTCAATGACCACACAAACCAAGCGCCTGCCGGCCGGCCGGAAAGCTGATCTGGCCGCTTTTGTTGCCGAGTCGGGTCAGGTAACCGTTGCTCAACTGGCCTCGGAATTTAAAGTATCCGTTGATACGATCCGCCGAGATCTTGACACCTTGCACTCAATTGGGGCGGTAGTGCGAACCCACGGGGGAGCAGTAAGTCCAAACGGTCAGGCAAAACCGGACACCCAGGTGGATGACCGGATCGCGGTACACTTTGATGCCAAGCAAAAGATTGGCGCCGCAGCGGCGGCGTTAATTGGCGATCATGACGCCGTCATGCTGGGCAGTGGCACAACAGTACTCGCCACACTTCCACACTTCACGCAGCTCAAGGGCCTAATTGTGGTGACAAACAGCCTCCTTGTTCCGGATCGACTGCCACCCGGTGTGACACGAGATGTGTACCTGCTTGGCGGGGCGGTACGGATTGACGGGCAGGCGACGGTAGGGCCCGTCGTGCTTCCCGGGTCGGTAAATAGTGAACACCAGATCAACTGCGATATAGCGATCATTGGGGTTGGAGGGGTTTCCGCGACCGAAGGCATTACAACGAGTCACGTTGGAGAAGCCCAGATGATGTCGGAGATGATGCGTGTCTCTCGTAGGGTCGCAATTTTGGCGGACTCCTCTAAATTCAATGCAGTCTTGTTCTCACAGATTTGCACGCTCGATGAGGTGGACTACCTGGTCACGGATCAGGAGCCTCCGACCGACCTAAAAGATATGCTAAAAAATGCAGGTGTTGAACTAATAGTTGCGTAAAAAGGAATAAACCAGCGCATTTGCGCACCAAAAGTTGCAAATTCTAGACTTCTTTAATTCTTCTTGCTGTTTTATCTTGTTTCCTGCCGGTTCTTGCAGTAATGTGCTGTTATGCGCGATGGAGCGCATGCGGTGCTCACTGAGGAGAATCATGTCTAGAAAAACAAGTATTCACCGGATGCTTACCGGTGTTGTGGGTGCAGCCACAGTCTTGGGACTGGTGGCAGCTTGTGGCGGCAACACTGCGCCCGGGACACCCGGCGGCGATGACGGCAAACCTAGCGCAGGTGGCGAAGTCACCCTTGAGTTCATGCAGTGGTGGGAGCCGGAGCTCCCTGCTGGCTCGTTCAGGGCGCTCATGGACGAGTTTGAAGAGAAGAACCCCGGCATAAAGGTTGAGCTCTTGTCTGGCCCATGGTCCGCCACTAAGGAACAACTTGTGGCGGGCGCGGTCGCTGGAACCATGCCTGATGTGGTCGGCTTGGATGGCTCGTGGCTATACGATCTAGTCCAACAAGGCTCAATCGCGAGCCTAACCGACCTGATGACCGAGTTTGACTATGACGCATCAAACCTTGCCAAGGAAGTGCAGTTGGACGGGACAACGTACATGATCCCGGTGGTGAACTTTGTTTACCCAATGTTTGTGAACAATGAACTGCTAGAAGAGGCGGGTGTAGCGGCACCGCCAGAAAACCGTACTGAGTTCCTTGACGCAGCTAAGAAAATCAGTGCGTTAGGCGACAACACTAGTGGCTGGGCCCTGCCCCTGTCTTTGGAAACCGGAAACGGTGTGCAAAATGATGTCATGCCGTGGGTATGGGCCGGTGGCGGCTCCATGCTGGATGACGCAGGAAAGCCCGACGTTGAAAATGCTGACATGGTCAGTGGTGCAGAGTTCGTTAAAGAACTGTGGGACTCGGGAACAGTCACTCCCGGGGCCTTCACAATGAAGGAACCCGATAAGGTCGAAGAGTTTGTTGCCGGGCGTGTCGGCATGATGATCTCTTCACTGGCTCACGTGAACATGATCCGCAAGGAGAACCCAGACCTTGACTTCACCGTCACTGCGGTACCAGCACCAGATAACTTCACCGGCAAGCGCGGCATTAACGACAACTCTTGGGGCGTAGGCGTATCTGAATCTTCGGATCAGAAAGAGGCGGCGTTCAAATTAGTTGAGTTCCTGATGAGCGAGGAAGTTAACTCAGAATTATCGACTATCGCCAATGGATTCCCGGGCAACGTCAATTCTGTTCCTGACTTCTCACAGTCGGATCCTCTATTCGAAGAAGCGTTCAAGATTTATCAAGCTGGTTACCCAGCAAACCAATTTGTGGGTCTACCCGTTGCAGAAGAACTCATGCGCATCTACGCAACCGAGTTACAACGTGCGCTGGATGGTCAAGCATCAATTGCAGATGCACTGGCGGCAACTCAAGAACAATGGACCGCTGAATTCAAGTAGTTCCTTGTCCTTGAAGTCAACGTCAGGGAGCTGTCCCAGCAACACCGCAATCGTTCTTGGGACGGCTCCCTCTAGGAGGCCAGCGTGTCAACTCACGTCAGTACGCAAATACATAACTCAGCAAACGGCAGTATCCCACCCACCGTCAAACCCACGGTGAAGAGATTTAGGCGCAACAAGAAGCAACTTGCTGCCCTCGGGTTCTTATCCCCGCTCTTGATCTTGATGATGGTCCTGATGGCCACCCCAATCCTGATGGTTATTGGGTACTCCATTTATAACAACGTCATCACCAACCCCAACCCCGAGGTAGTTGGCCTGGCCAATTACGGCGAAATTCTGGGCAATCCAAAGTTTTGGAATGCTGGGAAGAACACCCTGTTCTTTACCTTGACCAGCGTTGTGGTCCATATGATCCTCGGACTTACTTTTGCGATGTTGTTGAACACCGAGATCATCAGCACCAAGGTGCGGGCAGTCTTCCGTATGATCCTGATCCTGCCCTGGCTGTTCACCGTGGCAATTGTGGCTATCCTGTGGCGACTGATGCTGAATCCAAACGGTGTAATCAACTACATTCTGGAGACAATGGGCCTGATCTCGGGGCAGGTGGAGTGGCTAGGTAACCCCGCCTACGCGCTCTTCGCGTTGACCTTCATCAATATTTGGGCAGGATACCCGTTCTTCATGATCAGCCTCCTTGCCGGCCTGCAAGGAATTCCCGCAGACCTATACGAGGCAGCAAAAGTCGACGGTGCCAATCCGGTTCAGCGCTTTATTCACGTCACCATTCCACAACTGAAACCACTCATTATCAGTCTGTGCCTGTTGGACTTCATTTGGACGACCCAGCAGTTCGCCCTGATTTGGATGACTACGGGTGGAGGACCAATCGACACTACCGAGGTCCTGAGCACGTTCACCTACAAACTTGCCTTTAGCCGGTATGAGTTCTCACTGGCATCAACTAGCGCGGTCCTGATTCTGATTGCATCAATGATTGTGGCGATCTTCTACGCGCGTAGCCAGAAATCGAGGGATTAACATGGCTGTAAATGCGTCCGTGCGGATGAAAAATATCAAGCCACCGCGTAAGGAAGCACCGGTGTGGAAGCGACTAAGTGTGGTCGCAGCGCTTACTATCTCGGCGATCTTTGCCGGATTTCCCGTCTTGTGGATGCTGTCCAGTTCGTTTAAAGGTAACAGCGAGATTTTCGCGTATCCACCAAAACTCATCACTGAGAACTTTTCTTTTGGTGCATATTCCTCGATCCTGACGGACCCGGTCAAACTGCGATTCTTTTTCAACAGTTATTTGATTGCCTTCTCAGTGACTATCTTGACCATTGTCGTTGCGATCTTGGCTGCCTATGCGTTTAGCCGCTACGAGTTCCGGGGCAAACGCAGCTTGAACGTGATTATCGTATGTGTCCAGGCAGTACCTCCGATCACCCTGCTGATTCCGTACTTTGGGCTGGTCGTGGCGTTGGGCCTCTACAACACATATCCCGGTCTGATATTCACCTACATGGTCTTTACCTTGCCGTACGCGGTCATCATGCTCACTGGATATTTCAATACCATCCCGCGGGAACTCGATGAGGCCGTGCGAGTAGATGGGGCGGGCGGAATGACCGCGCTGTGGCGCGTGATCGTGCCGATTGCTGTGCCAGGCCTGGTATCGGTTGGGATCTACACGTTCATGATCGCTTGGAATGAGTTCCTCTTCGCGCTGACACTGACCCGCACTGAGAGCATGCGCACGGTGCCAATCGGAATCCAACTTTTGATGGGACAACACGCATATGAATGGAACCAAATGATGGCCATGAGCATCTTGGGCTGCCTGCCGGTTCTCGTGCTGTTCCTGTTCTTCCAACGTTATTTCATCGGTGGAATGACGTCCGGGGCTGTCAAAGTCTGACCCTGCCCCACCTGCTGTACCTAAGAAACATTTCAATGAGGAGAAAAAATGCTAGTTAGCGGAACACGGATCCTTGAAGTTGCCAACGAACACAACTTCGCAATCCCAGCATTCAACATTAGTGACTGGTCAATGTTTGTCGGCATCATGGAAACCTGTGAGAAAGAAGGGTCACCGCTAATCGTTGCCATCCACCCGGATGAAGTCAGCCACGTAACCGGCGCATTCTTGCCGTCCGTGCTGGCTCGTGCACAGGCATCGAGAGTCCCCGTAGCAGTGCACTGGGACCATGGGGCAACGCCCGAGCAGGCGATCAGAGCAATCCAACTGGGCTTCACCTCGGTCATGATCGACGCCTCGATGCAGCCATTTGACGAAAACGTCGCAATCACCAAACAAGTTGTCGAGATTGCGCATGCTGTTGGAGTATCCGTCGAGGGCGAACTCGGAACCATTGGAAAGACTGACTCATATGCAGAAGCGGGCGCAGACAATATTATCTACACCGAACCGGATGAGGCTGCGACCTTTGTGGCCCAAACCGGTGTGGACTCATTAGCAATTGCAATTGGGACCAGGCACGGCATCTACCCGGCACACCTGAAGCCGGAGCTCAAGCTAGACCTGCTCGTTGATATTAAGAAAGCCGCCCCTCTGCCGCTTGTTCTGCACGGAGGTTCCAATAACCCCGATGAAGAGATCGGTATTGCGGTCAAGAAGGGAATCAACAAGGTCAATATTTCTAGCGACATCAAGGTGGCCTACTACAACAAGATGCGTGAGGTGCTCCAAGATCTGGAAATCCGCGAACCAAACGCAATCCAGCCCGCCTGTATTGCGGCGATGAATGAGGAAGCGGTTCACAAGATCCGGCTCTTTGGCTCAAATGACAAGGTCTCACTTTACTAAAAAGGTAGCGGTTGGAGTTTGGAATGAAAATGGTTGCTGACACCTCACAAATGCTGCTGGGACTGGGAGGCACGGTTGATTACGAGGTCCGCTGGGACGCTGCAACTATTGCGGACCTGATTGCCGAGTTCGCGCTGACGCAGGCAGACCTTGACCCCGCAATACAGATTCATTCTGAGCGAGACCTTGTGCGATGTGTGCTAGGAATTCTTGCAGGAGGTGGGGGCGGGGAGCGCTTTGTGCACAGCCCAGACCTCCTGCAAGAGTTTGCTGAGCGGTTTGATTATGAGATCACATTGGGTGGCACCGGGGTGCGTGCGGGTATTGCGCTGTCTCAGCTTTCGGTGCCCTCGACGGTGCACCTGGTCAGTATTGACGACCATGTGCGCCGGCTTTTGCCAACGAATGTCACCTATCTTTGCAGTGCGCAAAAAGACTCGCTGGACCCGCATCTGATTGTGCAGTATCCCGCAGGGATCGCGATTGACCTACCGGAAATAAGGATCGAAACCGACCACCCAAATCGCATCATTTTGGCCCATGACGTTGCGAACAAAATGCTCGAATTACACCCGGATTTGGCGGCCACACTGGCAACGTGTGAAGTGTACCTAGCTTGCGGTTTCAACGTGATTCGAGATCAAGAAGTGCTTGATGACCGGCTCCACACCGTTGAGCGCGCCATGGCAGGAATGCCGCAGGGGAGTTTGGTCTTCTTTGAGGAAGCGGAGTACCACGTCCCCAAATTCAGTTTGCAAGTCCGCCAAGTGATGATCCGGTACGCCGATGTTTACAGTATGAACGAGGATGAACTTCAGGCAATTTTAGGGATTGAGATCAACCTTCTTTGCAGTACGGAAGTTGGAGCGGCTCTGCGTGCCTTGCAGAAGATAATTCCAGCCAGAAATCTGCTAATCCACACCAAATATTGGGCGCTCCTGCTTGGGCAAGGAGCGCAAAAGTACGCCCAGTGTTTAGAAAGTGCGGTCACTGTTGCTGCCACTCGGTATAGGGTTGGCGACAATCTGAATAAGCAGACCGTCGAGGCGACCAGGCAATACCCACTCAACACAGCTGGGGCTGCGGTCTTGGATGAGCTATCGCAGCGGTTTGGAAATAGTTTTGTGGGCGTTCCTGCCTACACTATTGATATTTCTGACCCCACCACGATTGGGCTAGGTGACACTTTTAGTGCCGGGTTTATTTTTCAGTATCACTGCGAGCGGCAGCACGCAGAAATTAGCGCAGTTCTATGAAAACTTATAATTCAACTAGTGATGAAGTAGGTAACGGCAATGAAGCCTTTTAGATTAGCGGCAAACCAACCCCCAGCACGGTTCTACGCGGGCGGGCACCGGATTTCACAGTTCCGTGGCGCAGCGGAGGTTGATACCTCTCAGGTAGTGCACACCCCGGAGGACTGGGTGGGTTCGACTTGCACTGTCAATGGATCAGATTCGGTTGGCCTAACGCACCTGGACTCCGGACAGGTACTCAAGGAAGCGGTTGAACAGGACCCGCAGGCGTGGTTTGGTCCGCAACACGTTGCCAGGCACGGCACGGATTCAATTCTGGTCAAGCTACTCGATGCCGGTGAGCGACTTCCCGTTCACATTCACCCCGATGTTCCCTTTGCACAGGAACACCTTGGTTCCAACCACGGCAAGACCGAGGGGTGGATTGCCCTGCGTGATGCCGATGCCTACATTGCGTTTAGTCGTGATGTGTCGGCCGAGGAGCTTAGGACCTGGGTGGACACCCAAGATACCGAGGCAATTTTGGCGGCCATGCATAGGGTACCCGTGCGTCAAGGCGATGCTATCTATCTGCCAGCGGGGCTCCCACATGCAATCGGTGATGGTAACTTCGTGGTCGAACTGCAAGAACCCACCGACTTTTCGGTCCTTTTGGAATGGGCGGGGTACCCCATTGATGGCACAACCGATGGACACCTTGGACTAGGGTTTGATACCGCACTTGAAGCAGTGGACCGCAGAGGGTGGTCCAGCCAGGAAGTAGCTGACCTGTTCAGCACCCCCGACGATGACGGGATAGTCCTGAAGCAAGCCGCTGATTTCTTCCGAGCTCGTCAAGTAGGAGCCGGGGCCAATTGGTCGGCGGGATTCAGCATTCTCATTGCCATCTCTGGAGCAGGAACGCTGACAACCACGAACGGCGGCGAGATGGCCCTAGCTGCAGGTGACACCATCTTGGTTCCCTTTGCTAGCGGGGATGCAGCCCTTGTTGGCGATGTCACCGCCTATCTGTGCCAGCCACCCCAGTAGTTAGAAAACTCTGCGTGGTGGGTTGGCTGCGCTGCGGTCAACCCACCAAACCATGATTCATATGTGCCCAGGTTTATAGTTTGTTGGTTGTTGGATAACGAGCTGAGAACGAGATACTAATACGGTGTGCCTCAGTTATGCGTTCTCACCTGCAATGTTGCGTGTTGCGAGCGATGCATTAGATCGCTAAAGTTGGTCAAATGCGGCATTCAGACTTGAACGACAGTCCCGTTGTTACCCGCCTTGCTGACGCTGCCAATCTATTGCAGCAAGCCTATTCTCAGCAGGGCATGACCCTCGCAGTGGAGGGGCTCGCAGGCATGGGAAAAACCTTCTTCTTGCGAGCCTTAGCGGCGCAAGCGCGTGCTGACCAACGTTGGGAAGTAACGTACGTTAATGCCGATGAGGTCGAGCACGGCGAACCCTTCAGTTTCATGGAACGTTTACTAGCCAGCGGGATTGCGCAGGACTGGGACTTTGTTCCGGAGCCGCAACAACAACCAATTCCCGTAGCGCGAGAGTGCTTGCGCAGGGTGTTTCATAACGGTGAGGTACCCGGGCGGGTTATCATCATTGATGATGCGCACTGGATCGATACGGAGTCAGTACGAGTATTGCGGTACCTGATTTCCAGGGTGACTCGCCGCAATGTATTGCTTGCCTTTGGAGCACGAACCCCACACGGCTCTGGGACTTTTGGTGAGTTTTTGCGCGACCTGACTAAGGACACGGTGCTGGACCGGTTATATCCCTTGCAGCCGCTGACCGAGGCCAATATTCGTGCGGTAGCGCTTGAGCGTTTTGGAGTTGGCATCTCACACCGTACGGCCACCCGGCTGCAGACGTTGACGGATGGATCCTTTCTAGCCGTTGACGCAATATTTGATCAATTGACTCCACAAGAGGTTCGTAAACTTCACCTCACCTGGGACATTCCTCTTCGAGGTGTACGCCTGAATGAAAGTCCGTTGCTGGTGCGTTTTAGTTCGCTCAGCGACCCTGGACGGTTGACTTCAGAGATTGTGTGTTTGGCGGGCCACGAGCTCTCACGTGCCACGCTAGCCATGACTGCGGCTGCGCTCAATGAGCCGGTCGATCTGGAAGAGGCAATTGCTGCCGGAGTCTTGAGTGAGTCTGGATTTGGGGCCACAATCATTCCAAGCCACGCACTTGTAGCCAACGCGATTAGGGAAACTGTTAGCCCCGAACGGGCGAGGTTGGTGGCCCAAGCTTTGGCCGGGGAGACTACCGGATTTAGGTCTGTTCGCCACGCGTTGCGTGGGGCTACCGATTGGACTGAGGAGCTCGAAAGCCAAGTCGAGTTTTATGTGCGAGGCGCGGTTGAGAGCCACCGTTTTGGCAATGCCAATGAGATCCTGCGGGCTGCTCTTGACCTAGCGACCACCCAAGAGGTGCGTCAAAACCTTTTGATCGAGCTAGCACTGGTGAACTTACGGGCCAAACGCGCATACCTGGTATTAGATTTGTTTGAGGAATACCACCAACTACCACCGAGCATTCTGCGGGACTACATCATTGTCATGCTTGGTGCACACCTGCCGGAGCCGCAGTTTGATCTGGTTCGGGTAGGAACAATCTTGCAAGCCCCCACAGATGCCCCTGATGAGCGCACAATCCAAGCATTCTTAGCATTTTTCATGGTAGTGATGAATATGCGTTCGGCTAGTCCCGATGCGGTACTCACGTTGAGTGGCCAAGCCAAGATGTTCTTCCAAAATGCCCCGGAAGACCCTACTGTTCTGCGTAACACACATCTGGCGTGGATGGTAGGGCCACAGGAATATACGGCATTGCTTGACTGCTACGAGATGGTCAGTCACCAACGCAGTGGCAAACTGCAAGATCCAGTCCAGACGTTGGCACATCTACAGACTCGTGTTGACGGGCTTGCGGATTCTGCTATCAAAATCGATTGCTTGGTAACGATTGCGGGTGCCTACGTTTCGATTGAGAGTGTTGCCCAAGGCCGGGAGCTGGCGGAAAAGTCGGCGGACCTGTTGGAACGCGGATTCGATCCGTTTGCGGCCGGGACGGTGCGACTTATCCAAGCGCATTGTCTGCTGCTCGAGGGAAGGTTAGACGAAGCCATGGCGCTGACTGAACTCATTGAAGAGACTTCATACGATGTCATGGACCTTGAGTCTCGCCCGCTCAATGCGGCGCTGAAGGCCACTCTTTCGGCGATCATGGAGCGAGGAGATGCCAATGCCTACCTGGACCATGCGTTGCGGTTACATGAAATTGACTGGGAATCCTATGGACCGGACTTGGCTATTCTTGCGGCTTGTGAAGTTGCCCGGGCGCAGGGTGATGCGCAAGGAGTGATCGCAGCTGCTACTTTGCCAAGGGCAGCGGTCTTGGTTAATACGAAGCGTGGATTCATGACGTACCAAGCACATGCGCTGCTGGACTTGGGCCTGATTGAGGAAGCTAAGCAGCTGATTGCAAAGCTTCAAGACTTGCGCGGCACAAGTTGGTTGGAACTCTGGGGGACACTTGCGGGGTTGCAAGCAAGGTTAGCGCAAGCCCAAGGCGATAGCAGTGCTGCTAGGGAACTGTTTGAGCGGGCGGTGAATAATCCAGTTTCCCCGCTCGCGCTGGGACTGGAACTCTTAGATTACGGCGCTTTCCTAGCTGGTCAAGGCGACGCTTCGGAGGCAAGAACTACTTTGCTGCGAGCACAGTTGCACCTGCAGAGTATGGGGGCGCTCACCTACGCCAATCGGGCTTGCCAAGCGTTAGAGAAATTGGCTAGTGGCAGCAAACTAAAACAGCGCCATGCGTTTGCTGAGCTGACTAACCGAGAACTTGAGGTAGCTCAGCATTTGGTACACGGGCGCCCAAATAAGGTCATAGCTGAGCACCTCGTTGTTTCTGAGGCAACCGTACGGTTCCATGTTTCTAATGTCTTACGCAAACTACATGCGACATCACGCGCAGAGATTCCCAAGATCATGCAGGACCTCGAATAACTCATGTGTACTGGGACAGAATGACGCCCACCACGACCTAATGACTAGGCCCGCCCCTACAACGGTAGGGGCGGGCCTAAACAATTTGGGTAACTCGCGGTCAGGCGCTAACTCGCTTTGCGGCGGGTGATGACGTAGGTACCTGCTCCCGCGAGGAGGAGAACCAAACTAGCTCCTATGACAGTGGCTACCGGACCCGAGCCGGTCTTTGCCAGTTTGCCAGTGGTTTTGGTCGGTGGGACCTCAGCAGGAGGTTTCTCCGTTGGTGGTACTTCTGTTGGTGGCTCGGTTGGTGGTACTTCTGTTGGAGGTTCATCCACCGTTACCGTTTGGCGTTCATCATCTAAATCAGTGTGAACTGCTAGGAGGGACTCACCGGGTCCAGGCTCAAGGCTGAACTCTTCAGCTGCTTTTTCTGTATCTTCGAGTAACTCTTCCGCAGCCATCACTTGGGGGCTAGCGAAAGACATTTGCCGTGCCATGTTCTGCTGGGCAGGTGCAAGAAACAGGTATTCAAAAACGACGAGGGTCTTGCCCGCAAACTCTGCGGGAACCGTGAAATCGATGTAGGCAATGCCTGCAGATTGTGTGGCTACAAACTCGGTCTGTCCATAGATCCCTGTCGGTTCACCGGTTTCATGGTCCATGACCTGACCGCGCAAGACATAGCGTTCACCAATGCGGAGCCCAGAGTAGGCTACATCGTCACGTAGCGTGCCACCGGTCGAATCTAACTCTTGGTCAAAGTCGGACAGGTCATATGCGTCGGTTTCGATTGTGGGACGGTAAACAGTTTGGTTGGCGTCTTCGATGTCAGTGTGGGTAGCAACCTCGATACCGTTTTGGTAAAGCCGTTCAAAGACCACGACCGTCTGACCAACAAGGACATTCTCCGGTACCTCAAAAACGAGCTCGACCTGTCCGCTTGATTCTTGCGGGATGAATTCCTTAGTTGCCGTGATTCCGGTTGGAACAGCTCTTGACTCATCCTTGATCATGAGTTCACCAGAGACCTCATAGGTTTTGCCCGGGATGAGATTCTCATACAGGACAGTATCAGTGACGGTAGTTGGGCCGGTCTGTGGCAAGAAGCCGTGCTCCGCATCACCTGCGCGGGCACTGGTTCCAATGCGTGGGCTGTCAATCCAAGAGGCACTCAGCGAAGCGTGGACCTGAACCTCGTCGCTGCGGGAGATCATGAGGGTTTGGGTGCGAGGTTTAGTATTGGTTACCAGCATGCCGGTCAGCTGTGGGCCACTGAGGGTTGCAGAAATGGTGGCGTTATTGGCCGGTGCATGACTAGGAACCTTCAAGAAGAGATCGGTTCCCGTTGGAGCCTGTGCGAGATCGGCGGGTGAGCCATCCGCAAATACGACGGGGTAAGTAGAAGATGACGTGAGTTCAACAAAAGCGGCCGAACCTTGGAATGAGAATGGGCCAACCAGTCCACCAGCTTGCCCAGAAACAGAGGGTGTGGAAACAGAAAGTGAAGGTCCTCGAACCTCAGGTACACCGGTGTTACTGTCACCGGTGAGGTAATCCACCAGGGCGCCAACCCTGACCGCTGCCGGTGAAGTGGAGTCAGGTACACCGTCGGCACTGATTCCGGTGTAGAGATAGTCGGCGCTTGCAGGTGCAGAGTCCGTAAATGACCAAATTGCTGCCTGGGTCCCGGCGATTGCCTCAGGCACCGTCAAACCGCGAATGCCAGACTGTGTGCGCAGGGCCTCAATGCTGTTGCCTGGGAAACTCTGGTTGACAATCCAAGCAACCTTTTGTCGAACAGCAAGACTATCTGCAAAGTTGTTTCGACCGGGAAACTCGTTCCAATGGCTGACATTGAGATCTATTTCGTATTGGACATCCACGGAGAGTTCCACGCAGTAGGCGAGCTGGTCCGGTGCTGTAACCTCACGGGTATATACGGGAAACAAGTGGGTAGCAACGCTGGAATTACCAATGGCTAACCTGAGTCCCGGAATTGCTTCTGCCTGCCGTCCCATGACAGGAAAGCCCGGTGGCAACTCGTCTGCGTGGGTGACGGTTGGAAATACAAAGAATGCCATGAGCAAGGCAACGATAGCGGTCATGACGCCGCTCAAATGCAGGGGTTTGGGTCGAATTTTCAACATGAGTCCACGTTATTGCGCTGCTGATCTAGGCACACTAGCCAATTGGCTAGGTTGCCCGTAAGGGTTTTGTTGGGAGCTGTAAGTAGCACGAGTTTGCACAATGTAAAAGTGGAACCTAGTAATACGGTGAAATAGACTTAAACCTTCCCGTATGGAGGTGCACAATGGCAACACAGTTGTTTGTAAATTTCCCTACCGATGATCTACCAGCGGCAAAGCAGTTCTATGCAGACCTTGGCTGGACCATCAACCCACAGTTCAGCGATGAAAACGCTATTTGTGTGGTCATCTCTGAAGAAAATTACGTCATGGTCCTGCGCAGGCCGTTCTATGACAGTTTTCTTGTCGGAACCGGCAAGACCTCGGGCGATGCCCGCACCACGTCCCTTGCAATGGTTGCGTTTAGTTTGGACTCCCGGGAGCAAGTTGATGAGTTCATCGACCGGGCACAGGCAGCCGGCGCCAAAATAGGTGCGACCCAAGACCTCGGGTTCATGTACCAGAGGCAATTTGATGACCTCGACGGCAACCACTGGGAACCGTTCTATATGGACCCAGCAACGCTCGACTAAGTGCGTGTGCGAACACAACATCAGGGCCCCGGCACCTCGCGCAAGGTACCGGGCCCTGACGGGTCTAGATGCGACAGGACCGCAAACTATCAACCTACTAAATCACATAGCGCAAGTCGCAACAAGGTTACTGCGCAAGCAAAATATCGACTGACTCGGTTCCCCAAAATCCTGTTTGGGCAACCAAGACGTTGTCTGCGGCAGTAGCCACGGTATCGGAAACATCGAACACCACGACGCCACTCATGGTCAAATCTGGATTGAGATTCTCCAAAATGAATGACCCATTGTTGCCATCCTCGGAAGTATTGGCCCATAGCGAAGCCATCGAATCGGCCTCAAAGGACTTTTCACCGGACTTCAGTTTGAAGAATGAAGAGTCCACCATGGCAGCTTCATTGGCATTATTAGTAACCTCAATCTTGACTACAACAAACGTTCCCTTAGCCTTGGTCACGGAGAACGACGGACCAACCTCGGATGCGGTGTTAACCGAAACAATCTTGTACGTCATATCACCAACGTTGGCGACATCCCCAATCTGAAATCCCTTGGGTTCCGCGGGAGGGGCTTCCTCAGGGGTCTCATCAGGGGACTGCTCGGGGGTTGCATCTTGCTTCTGCTGATTGTCTCCGGCGGTGTTCGCGCTCGCAGCCGGTGCGGCCTTGGGAGTCTGGTCGTCGCCGCCCCCACCAATTGCAGAACCGATAGCGAAGACCATGATGATAGCCCCAAGAGTTGTCAGAACCTTATGCCGGGCAAACCAACTTTTCTTGGGCTTGGGAGGCTCAACGGTTTGGAATTGCTGAGGATAGGGATTGCCTTGTCCCTGCTGTCCGGGTACTTGTGGTCCCTGTTGTGCGAATGGCTGGGGTGGGTCAAAGCGGTTGTTTTGATTCATGGTCGTCATCCTTTGGTTTTGGTACGTGTTCGCTTCTCCTTAAGCATGATGTAATTGCAGGTCAGCGCACTTCCACCAAAAAGCTAGAGTGACCTAGCCGAATGGCGGAACTAGAAAAGCAAAGGGCTAGGTAGCATTACGTCATGACAACCGATGACTTGATCAAAACGTGGCACCAAGCGCGTTAGATTGGTGGGTCAGCCGTTGCCGCAGTAGTCGTGGCTTTCATGGGGGCCGTCTTTGCGGTCTACGCAACCGACTATGCATATGTTTCGGTTGCCTACGGGCTGTGGGGCGGGGTCGGGGTACTTTTCTCCCTGGGTGCAGGGATCACAATATTCTGGCGCCGCAGCTTGCCTGCACAGATCCTCGCGGTAAATTTGTTCCTCGCGGTGGTCTTGCCCATCTCACCGCTTGGCCCCCTTTATCTGCCTGCCGTGGGTTATTGCCAAAACCCCAAAAAGGGTGGCCTTGTTCTGGAGCACCGGCGTTGGTCTGGTTACCGGACTCACCCTGTTTCTCGACTGGAACCGGCCACTCGAACGCTCAGTATTCACCAGCGGAAACGCAGAAGACGGATTCTTAAGCCTGGTGTGGTGGGGTTACCTTCTGCTCTGGTTGGGAATGTTTGTAATATCGGTCGGTGCCGGGCTGATACGTAGGTTTAAAGAATCGGCCCAGCAGGCATCGCAAAATGCTGATCAGCAGCACCTGGTTGCCGCAACATTGCGCACGGAGTTAAGCCGCAAAGAAGAACGCGAACTGATTGCACGCGAAATGCATGACACGGTGGCTCACCAGCTCTCCCTCATCTCGATGCAAGCGGGCGTCTTGGAAGTAACCACGAGCGACCCGGATGTGCCGGATAGTGCCCGGCAAATGCGCAAGAGTGTGCACCGGGCGCTCGATGAAATGAGGTCCCTGATCACCTCCTTGAGAGACTCCGAAAGCGGCGGCTACACGGGAAGTGCCCCGGGGTTTACAGAGCTTGATGCGCTCATCGCTGAGGCACGACTAGCCGGGGCACAAGTGGAGTTTGAGCGGTCGATTGATAGCGCAGGAATCCCCGCACCACGCCTGACCACCGGGGTATACCGGATAGTGCAGGAAAGCCTGACCAACGCCATAAAATATGGCAGTGATGACCCAATCTTTGTGCGGATATTTGGGACGCAGACTATGGGAATCTCAATTGAGGTAGTCAATACCGTCGACCATGGACCAAAGTCGCACACCAGTGGTGCGCGGGCGGGGCTTCCCGGTATGCAGGAACGGGCAACCATGCTGGGCGGGACATTTGAATACCAATGCATTGGTCCATTTTGGCGGATAACCGCAAAACTACCGTGGAGTGAACAGTGACCGAAAAGATGAATCAAGTCAGTGAAACCGGGGATAACACCGAGTTCACCAAGCCGCTTCGAGTTGCTGTGGTTGATAATGACCCCATGATTTGCCGTTTTTTAACATTGATCTTGGAATCGGCAAATATTACCGTGGCAGCTCAGGCCAATGACGGGGACGAAGTTTTAGCCATGGTCCAAGCGAACCAACCAGACGTTATCTTGATGGATATACGGATGCAGCGGATGAGTGGCATTGAGGCAACCCAACGGGTTAAGCAACTACCCAGTCCTCCCGGTGTCATTGCGCTGACCTCATTTGACACGGAGTCCACAATTCTTGATGCCGTGGCGGCTGGAGTGGATGGGTTTTTATCCAAGGACTTTTCACCCGAGGAAATTATTGCTGCGGTCCGGTCCGTTGCCGCCGGCGATGGAGCCCTATCGTCACGGGCCGCAAAAGTGGTTGTAGGGCAAGTCCACCAATTACAAAACAGGCAGGACGGGCATCAATTTCAGCAGCGCATTGCACAGATGTCACAGCGTGAGCGTGATGTAACCGAGCTGGTCATGCAGGGTAAAAGTAACCCTGATATTGCTGGCGAACTCTTTATTAGCGTCGCCACCGTTAAGACACACCTGACCGGTGCGATGCAAAAAATGGGAGTAGCCTCCCGCGTTGAATTAGCAGTCGCATACTCCCGGGCCCAGTAAGGTAGGAATCCAAATGACATATGAGAACCCCTCTTCTGAACATCAAACCGTGATGACAAGCCCACTTCAAGTGCTGAAACTGTGGGAACATGCGTGGGCCGCTCGAGACGCCGATGCGCTGGCTGCACTTTTTGTTTCCGACGCCGAGTTTGTCAACGTAGTGGGGCTGTGGTGGCACGATCGCCCGGCAATTCGCCAAGCCCACGCCTACGGGTTTGACGTCATCTTTGGTGCGTCAACGTTTGAGTTTATAAGCGAGCGGCAGCGTGATGTCGGTGACGATGGCGCCGTGGTCCACGGCAAGTGGCGGCTAACCGGACAGCAAACGCCAGAAGGGGTGAGCAACGAACCGCGCTATGGGATCTTTACATTCGTTCTGGAACGTAAAGCCAGCGCATGGTTGGTGGTGGCGGCGCAAAACACAGACATCATTGCCGGAGTTGAATCAATTGCGGTAGTCGATGGAGCATCGGTGCCCACCGACTACTCAAAGCCATGATCTTCTAGGTCAGGGTTGGGGGGTGCCCCTATGTTGTTTGTCAAGCGGCTTGTGGGACTGGTTGGTCGTAGAGGCTGCCGTCTCGGAGCATTGCGAACAGGACGGTGAGGCGTCGGTGGGCGAGTGCGATGAGTGCTTGGTTGTGGCGTTTGCCTTGTTCTCGTTTGCGGTCAAAGTCAGCCCTGCTGGTGGGGTCTGAGCGTAAAGAAGCGAAAGCAGATAGAAATAGGGCCCGTTTGAGGCGTTTGTTGCCGGCATGGCTGACCCGTTCTGAGTGGATGGAGCTGCCTGATTGCCTCGTGGTGGGTGCCAGGCCTGCGTAGGAGGATAGGGCAGCAGCGCTGGTGAAGGTTTTCCCGGAGAGCTCGGCAAGGATGACGGAAGCGGTCCTAATAGCGACTCCGGGCAGGGATGTTAGGACCGGATAAAGAGGGTGGTTGACCACGATCTCTTCGACCTTTTGGGCAACATCGCGGCGTTGCGCATGTAGTGCAATGAGTTGGTTGGCTAGGTGTGGGATCACTAATCCTGCGGCGTCGGTGCCGATGACCACCACAGTTTGTTGAGCGAGAGCCTCAAAGATTTCTTGGGCCCACCCGGTGTGCCGCCGGGCACCATATTTCTTGAGTTTCCCATCCACCCGGTTTAGTCCTGCCTTGCGTAACAGTGCTGGTGTAGGCCAGGTTGCTAGGACTTGGAGGATGGATTCATGGTCCAATCGTGGACCAAGTACTCGTTCTAAGGCTGGGTGGATCTGGGTGAATAGCCCATGAATCCTGTTGGCGGTTTGCGTGATCTGCCGGGATAAATCAAGGTCAAACCCCGTCAGCATCCCCAACGTTGCCTCGTCTTCGTCGCTGACTTCCAGACCACGTAGGGTGTGGGGCAAGGTTCTGGCCGCATCGGCAATGATGAACGCGTCCTTCTCATCAGTCTTGGCATTACCCGGATACATGTCAGCAATCCTACGCATGGTTAGCCCAGGTCAATAAGCAACTAAATACCCATATTTTGGGCTACCGCAACAGCTAGTGCCCCGATGGTTGCTGGCTGATCCACAATCACCAACACCGTGCCACGGGTCTGTAAATCACGGTAAAGAGCCATGAGCTTGGGCTCGTCGTTGGGCAAGGTCTTGTTCCAAATACGTTTGCCTTCACGGGTCAAAGCACACGCCCAGTGATTGGTCTTCCCGACGTCAAGGCCAAGAAAAATATCTACATCGTCGCTGATCATGATGGTCTTCTTTCACACAGAGTACTGGGTTATCTGTGTTGGCCAACCAACGGCAGCTAGTCTCACAACCACGTTACGACAGGCGTTAAAAGTACACGCCAAGCCCCTTATCAGCAATCACCGGCTACCAGACCGGTCTTGGTGGCAACACCCCCCGGATCATGAACTACGACAGGGGAAAGACACCATGCCAAGACCAGCTGGCCAACAAATCCAATCTCCTCCCGGAAAAAGGACCTGTCAATAAAGTAACGGGGAACCTCACCTCGAATGATCAGCGGCTCGTAATCAAGCCGAGGGACTGGCCTTCTTTGCGGCCTTGTTTGCCACAAACTTCTTGATGAGGAACGCGCCTAGTAGCCAGGTACCCAGCGCGGTGATGACCCAAATGATCAACGTTGCCACGATCCAAGTGGACACCCCGGCGATTTGGAGTCCGCCTGGAAAAAAGGAAGTGATCAAGAGCGCCAGGAACGATGAAACCAACCCGATGCCACCGAGAACCGCCGGAGCGTACTTGCGAGCCATATTGAATACGAACGGTGCCAGAATTGCTTGGGCAATGGTGAATACCGCGACGGCTATGAAGAAACCAGACAGTTCAATGTTGAAATCCGCGAGGGTGAACTTTGCCACCAGCATTGCAACCGCTGCGGTAACGAGCGAAACTCCCGTGTTGATGAGGAATCTAATCATGGTGTGTCTCCAAAGGGATAATAGAGTTCTAGTTTACTTCTGAAAATTGAGTAGAAGGTTTACGAGCAATCCTGTGCCATATCCGGTGGCGCCAACCAAGTTGTAGGTCAGTGTCAGACGGGGTGAAGGAGTGGAGATAGGTACCGTTCCAAAACTACTGGGGGGCAATCAGACCGTCTTCAATTGCCCTGCGGAACAAGTCCACCTTGGTAGGTGCGGGACGATCCGCACGAGCGTATTTTGTTCTGATCCGGCGGATGTGGTCGAGGACTGTTTCTCTGGAAATAAAGAGCTCAGTAGCTACTCGTTCTGCGGTCTCACCCGCGGCGTACAACGCCAGTACCTCGGATTCACGGTGACTTAGGTGTGCATTTACAAAGTGTTCGTCCGAGTCAAGTGCGGAAGCCCAGTCCGCCGTAGCAATAATCTCGCCGTGCCCAGCAGCAGTTACGGCTGCCACTAGCTCAGTGGATGTTGCTGACTTACGGACCATTCCCACCACACCGGCTCTGCTGGCTTCGCGGATTAATGCGGGTTGATCTGCGGTGGTGTAGGCGAGTAATAGGGCGCCGGTTTTTTCAAGTTGTTTGACGTTCCAACTCGGAGTGGACCCATCGGTCAACACTAGATCGAGCAAGATTAGATCGAACCTTTGCTCTAAATTGAGCAATTCAACGACGGTCGCAGCAGTGGCAACTACGTGCAGGTCGGGACTTGTATTCAATATTGCGGTGACACCTAGCAGAATGGCGGGGTGGTCATCGATAACTCCAACGCGCATCTTGACCGTCAATTTCACCCTTTCATGCTGGTTAGCAATCACAGATACGCGCCTTTGAAGAGGCCTATTGTCTCTGAACTGCATACTAGTCGATAAATGGAGCCGAAATTCTATTATTGCACTTCAGTCCCCCTAGTCCAAGGGGGGTCAATTGTCTGATCTTGCGGATAAAATGAGGTAAATCGCCTGATGATCATGCATGACAGCCCTGAAGATGGGATCTTGTCCGAGTAAATCGAAGTTTCACCCCCTGCATCTTCAGGCGGCTTCCTTAATTGGATCGAAAAAGTGGGACCCGGATACCGGACCCAACAATGATGTTTGTCTACTTGATCGGAATTATCGCGGTCTTATCTACCCTCATAGCACCCGGTGGTACTTGGACAATCTATGACTCCGCCACCGGGGAACCTGCGGAAGCGCCGGACTATGTTGTCTCGGAAGAGACATTTCCGGACCGGAGCTTGCGATCAATCGAGGGCATGCGCTTCTTCTTCTCCTCATACGTTGATAACTTTGCGGGCTTTGGTGTAGTCGTGGTCGTCTTGATTTCCATGGCCGGTGTGGGAGTCTGCGAACATGCGGGTCTCATGGGCGCATTGATCCGCCGTATCGTTCAGGCTGCTCCACCCAAATGGCTAGCATTCATCTTGGCCTTTGTTGGTGTGCTTTCTTCGGTTGCGACCGATGCCGGTTACCTCTTCTTGGTTCCGTTGGCGGCCGCCGCTTTCTTATCGGTCGGGCAACATCCGCTAGCGGGAATGGCAGCGGCATTTGCCGGAGTCGGTGCGGTGTTTGGGGTAAACATACTCATAACACCCTCGGACTCAATGCTGACCGAGGTTACCAATGGTGTTCTGAACTCGCTCAACATGGCCCCTACAATCCAGCCGAGCGCTCAACCGACCACGATGAGGATGAAGTGGTCGATGGGGCTTGAGAAAAGCGTGGACTCAGGTACGCAATGTGGGCGTTCTTCGCCTATCTCGCGTTGATCTTGGCCATGCTGATCCCGCCGGGGCGCCGCTGCGGGCGCTTGACGGCGCAATCATTGGGAACACGCCGTTCATGGCAAGTCTGATCTTTATCATTTCTCTTGCTTTCCTCATCTGCGGACTCGCCTACGGCAAGGGGGCCAAAACCATTTATAGGGGTGCGGCAGCGGTCGGGGTGATCGTAGAGACTTTCTCTGCGCTTGCCGGTCTGCTCGTTATGTTCTTGATGATTGCCCAGTTCATTGCGCTGTTTAACTGGACAAATATCCCAACGGTTGCGGCAGACTCTGCAGCCGGTGCTCTCGAGCAGATCAATGTACCCCCGTTGGTTCTGCTGTTGGCGGTCATGGTCGTAATCCTGCTGCTTGACTTCGTCTTGCCCGGGTTGGTGCCCAAATGGGCCATTTTCGCCCCGGTATTTATCCCAATCTTTGCCACCCTCTACGTCGCTCCGCAGGCGCTCCTGGTTGCATACCGTGTAGCTGACTCACCGGTCAACGTTTTGACCTCGCTCATGGTGTACTTGCCATTCAATGCCACGGTCGCAATGCGATACAAGAAGGACGCGGGCATTGGCGCCGTAATCGCACT